>CAMFLW010000152.1 GCA_945957575.1 uncultured Aeromonas sp.
ATGAAATGGATCGAACCCGATTGGCCTGCACCTGCCAACGTCAGAGCCCTGTCGATCATACGTGATGGCGGTGCCAGTGAAGGGGTTTTTGCCGGCCTTAATCTGGGGGCCCACGTAGGGGACGAACCGGCCAGGGTCGAGGCCAACCGGGCGCGGCTGCAGCAGGCGGCTGCCATCCCGGGGCCCCTCAACTGGCTCAATCAGGTGCACGGCACCGTGGTTCATCCGGTCAGCAGCCATTATCAGCAGGCGCCGGATGCCGATGCCGCCTGCGCCCATGAGGCGGAGCTGGCCTGCATCGTGATGACCGCCGACTGTCTGCCGGTGCTGTTCTGCGATCGGGCCGGCACAGTTGTGGCTGCCGCTCACGCCGGTTGGCGCGGACTGAAAGATGGCGTGCTGGAAGCAAGTATCGCCGCAATGGGCTGCGAGCCGGGCGAGATCCTGGCCTGGCTTGGCCCGGCCATCGGCCCCACTGCGTTTGAAGTGGGTGGCGAGGTGCGCGAGGCCTTTATGGCCGAGCAGGCCGAAGCGGTCGCGGCTTTCGTGCCTTCCGCCAACGACGGCAAATGGCTGGCGGATATCTACCAACTGGCTAGGCTGCGCCTTGCCCGCGCTGGCGTCACCGCCGTCTATGGTGGTGAATACTGTACCTTCAGTGACAGCGAACAGTTCTACTCTTACCGCCGCGATGGCCAGACCGGCCGGATGGCCTCCATCATCTGGCTGGCGTCCTGATGAAGTTCCCCGCCCTGCATCTGGCAAGGGCGGGGATCCTGCTCTTGCCCCTCTTGCAGAAAAAATAACCAGTACCGCCCCTTGAAATAGCCAGTACGGGCCTCATCTTTCATCTCAGAAAGTTATGTTGTTTGCCGCGCAAGCGGCGTCTGCCTGTTTGAAGGGGGAGTGCAATGCGCCTCGATCGCCTTACCAGCAAATTCCAGATTGCTATTTCCGATGCCCAGTCTTTGGCACTGGGTCGTGACCACCAATTCATCGAACCCGTTCACCTGATGACCGCACTGGTCAATCAGGATGGCGGCTCCATCCGTCCGTTGCTCACCCTGACCGGGATGGATATCAATGCCCTGCGCTCCCGCCTTGGTGAGGAGCTGGATCGCCTGCCGCGCGTCAGCGGTGTGGAAGGGGACGTGCAGCTCTCCAACGGCCTCGGCCGCCTGCTCAACGTCTGCGACAAACTGGCCCAGCAGCGCAAGGATCAGTTCATCTCCTCCGAACTGTTCGTGCTGGCGGCCCTCGACGAGAAGGGAACGCTGGGCGAGCTGTTGCGCGCTCAGGGGCTGACCAAAGAGAAACTCGAAGCCGCCATCGACAAGGTGCGTGGCGGCAAGAAGGTTGAGGATGCCAACGCCGAGGAGAACCGTCAGGCGCTGGAGAAGTACACCATCGATCTGACCGAGCGGGCCGAACTCGGCAAGCTCGATCCGGTGATCGGCCGGGATGACGAGATCCGCCGCACCATTCAGGTGCTGCAACGCCGTACCAAGAACAACCCGGTCCTGATCGGTGCCCCCGGCGTCGGCAAGACCGCCATCGTCGAGGGACTGGCCCAGCGCATCATCAACGGCGAAGTGCCGGAAGGGCTCAAAAACAAGCGGGTGCTGTCGCTGGACATGGGGGCGCTGGTGGCCGGCGCCAAGTATCGCGGCGAGTTTGAGGAGCGGCTCAAGGCCGTGCTGACCGATCTCGCCAAGGAGGAGGGCAACGTCATCCTCTTTATCGACGAGTTGCACACCATGGTCGGTGCCGGCAAGGGCGAGGGTGCCATGGATGCGGGCAACATGCTCAAGCCCGCCCTGGCCCGCGGCGAGCTGCACTGCGTCGGGGCCACCACGCTGGACGAGTATCGCCAGTTCATCGAGAAGGATGCTGCGCTGGAGCGCCGTTTCCAGAAGGTGCTGGTGGAAGAGCCGACAGTCGAGGATACCATCGCCATCCTGCGCGGCCTGAAAGAGCGTTACGAGCTGCACCACCATGTGCAGATCACTGACCCCGCCATCGTGGCTGCGGCCCAGCTGTCGCACCGCTATATCGCAGATCGCCAGCTGCCGGACAAGGCCATCGATCTCATCGACGAGGCGGCGGCCAGCATCCGGCTGCAGATCGACTCCAAGCCCGAGGCGCTCGATCGTCTCGAGCGGCGCATCATCCAGCTCAAGCTGGAGCAGCAGGCGCTGATGAAAGAGGACGATGACGCCAGCCGCAAACGGCTGGAGCTGATCAATCAGGAGATTGGCGAAAAAGATCGTGAATACAATGAGCTGGACGAGGTGTGGAAGGCCGAGAAGGCCGCCCTTGCCGGCACCCAGCACATCAAGGCTGCGCTGGAGCAGGCCCGTCAGGATCTCGACGTGGCGCGCCGCGCAGGCGACCTGGGCCGGATGTCCGAGCTGCAGTACGGCCGCATTCCGGAGCTGGAGAAACAGCTGGATCTCGCCACGCAAGCCGAGATGCAGGAGACCAGTCTGCTGCGCAACCGGGTCACAGATGTGGAGATTGCAGACGTCTTGGCGCGCTGGACCGGGATTCCGGTCGCCCGCATGCTGGAAGGGGAGCGCGACAAGCTGCTGCGGATGGAAGAGCAGTTGCACAGCCGGGTGATTGGCCAGGAAGAGGCGGTCGATGCGGTCTCCAATGCCATTCGTCGCTCCCGTGCCGGTCTCTCCGATCCGAATCGCCCCATCGGCTCCTTCCTGTTCCTGGGGCCCACCGGGGTGGGCAAGACCGAGCTGTGCAAGGCGCTGGCCGAGTTCCTGTTCGATACCCAGGATGCCATGGTGCGGATCGATATGTCCGAGTTCATGGAGAAACACAGCGTGGCCCGTCTGGTGGGGGCACCTCCCGGATATGTGGGTTATGAAGAGGGTGGTTATCTGACCGAGGCGGTGCGCCGTCGTCCCTACTCGGTGATCCTGCTGGACGAGGTGGAGAAGGCGCATCCCGATGTGTTCAACATCCTGTTGCAGGTGCTCGATGATGGCCGCCTGACCGATGGTCAGGGTCGGACCGTCGATTTCCGCAACTCGGTGGTGATCATGACCTCCAACCTCGGGTCGGATCTGATTCAGGAGCACCACTCCGAGAAGGATTACGACGAGATGAAAGCCATGCTGATGGATGTGCTGACCCGCAGTTTCCGACCGGAGTTTATCAACCGGATCGACGAGACGGTGGTGTTCCATCCGCTCGGCGAGGAGCACATCAAGTCCATCGCCCGCATCCAGCTCAAGAGCCTGATGGGCCGATTGGAGGCTCAGGGTTACGAGGTGGAGGTGAGCGAAGCGCTGCTCGAGAAGCTGGTGCATGCCGGGTTCGACCCCGTCTACGGGGCGCGGCCTCTCAAACGGGCGATCCAGCAGAAGGTGGAGAACCCGCTGGCGCAGGCGCTGCTCTCCGGCCGCATCGTTCCCGGCAAGAAACTGCTGCTGGGAGCCGACAGCAACGGCCTCACCATGACCCAGTAACCAGTCTCGTATCTATGTTTGCAACGCCAGCCCTCGGGCTGGCGTTGCCATATCTGGGCGATGAAAAATAAAAAAAAACGGCAATCCGAAGATTGCCGGGAGGAATGTAGTGAAGCGACCTGACGTGGGTTGAGCGGGTCGCAGGGGCAAGCCCCCGATTGCGAAGCGCGGCCACTGCTGGCCTCGCGTCTTACAGCCTGCCGGGGATGCGCTCGCTCAACCCCGACGGCCACCTGCCTGTTGCCATGCCGGCTGCGATGGCGCCGGCATGGCCTTCATTCGTTACAGCATGCCTTGCACGGCAGCTTTCATCTCGGCAGGCCAGACACCGACCTGCACCTGACCGATGTGCTCCTTTTGCAGCAACAGCATGGCCAGACGGGATTGGCCGATACCGCCACCGATGGTTTGCGGCATCCGTGCTGCCAGCAGATCCTGATGCCAGTCGTACTGCAGGCGATCTTCATCGCCGGTGATGGCCAGCTGGCGGCGCAGCGCCTCGGCGTCGACCCGGATCCCCATGGAGGAGATCTCGAAACTGTCTTGCAGCACCGGGTTCCACACCAGAATGTCGCCGTTCAGACCGGCCAGACCCAGCTCGCTGTGGCTGCTCCAGTCGTCATAGTCCGGGGCTCGCACATCGTGGCGCTCGCCGTGGGAGAGGGCACCGCCGATGCCGATCAGGAACACGGCACCCAGCTCCTTGGCGATGGCCCGCTCGCGCCCCTTGGCATCGAGATCCGGGTAGCGGGTCAGCAGCTCTTCGCTGTGCAGAAACTGGATCTCGGCCGGCAGGAAGGGGGTCAGCTCGTGCTCGGCGCAGACCGCGCGCTCGGTGGCCTTGATGGCGGCCCAGATGCCGCGCACGGTTTCCTGCAGGTAGGCCAGATCGCGGCGCTCGCTCGGCATCACCTTCTCCCAGTCCCACTGATCCACGTAGACGGAGTGGATGGGGGTGAGCTTGTCTTCATCCGGGCGCAGCGCCTTCATGTGGGTGTAGATCCCTTCACCCGGGCCGAAGCCGAAGCGACCGAGAGTTTGACGCTTCCATTTGGCCAGTGAATGGACCACTTCATAGCTGTGCTCCGGCAGGGTCTTCACCTTGACCTGCACTGCATTCTCATGGCCAGAGAGGTTGTCCTGAGTGCCATCACCTACCCGGCTCAGAATGGGGGCTTGTACCTCCATCAGACCCAGCTGCTGGGCGAGTTGGCGGGAGAACATCTCTTTGACGAAGCTAATCTGCTGCTGGCTGCGAATGTAGTGCTGTTTCATGCTGAATTCCTGTTTCAAATCCCGTTAGATGTGGTGATTCTTCAACGGATTGCCAACTAAATTCAATATTCGATAATAGAAATAGGCTTTGTGTATTTTTTTCTTCAAAATGAGCGAGCGTTTAATGAGATATCGCTAACGGGAGTGCAAAAAAATGCCGGAAAATTACCGGATCGATAATCTCGATCAGGCCATCCTCACCGCCCTGATGGAGAATGCGCGTATTCCTTATGCCGAACTGGCCAAGCAGCTGGCGGTCAGCCCGGGCACCATCCATGTGCGGGTGGAGAAGATGAAGCAGGCGGGGATCATCGAGGGGACGCGGGTGCAGGTGAACCCCAAGAAGCTGGGCTATGACGTCTGCTGCTTTATCGGGATCAATCTGAAGAGCGCCAAGGATTACCCCTCGGCGCTGGCCAAGCTGCAGGCGCTGGACG
>CAMFLW010000153.1 GCA_945957575.1 uncultured Aeromonas sp.
ACGGTCACCGGCATATCTTCCACTTCAAACTCGTAGATCGCTTCCATGCCGAGATCGGCAAAGGCCACCACGCGCGCTTTCTTGATAGCCTTGGCCACCAGATAGGCTGCGCCACCGACGGCCATCAGATAGACAGCCTTGTGCTGTTTGATGCTCTCGACGGTTTTCGGGCCGCGCTCGGACTTGCCAATCATGCCGATCAGGCCGGTTTCACCCAGCATCATATCGGTGAACTTGTCCATCCGGGTGGAGGTGGTGGGACCTGCCGGGCCGACCACTTCGTCGCGCACCGCATCGACCGGGCCAACGTAATAGATAAAGCGGTTGGTGAAATCGACCCCTTCCGGCAGCCCTTCGCCGCGGGCCAGCATATCGGCGATACGCTTGTGGGCAGCATCGCGGCCGGTGAGGATCTTGCCGGAGAGCAGCACGGTATCACCGCTCTTCCAGCTGGCCAGCTCGGCCTTGGTGATGCCATCGACGTTGACACGGCGCACGTTGCCACCCGCTTCACGGGTGATCTCCGGCCAGTCGCTCAGTTTCGGCGGCGTCAGTTCGGCGGGGCCTGAACCATCCAGTTCAAAGTGAACGTGACGGGTCGCGGCGCAGTTGGGGATCATCACCACCGGCTTGGAAGCAGCGTGAGTCGGCGCAGATTTCACCTTCACATCCAGCACGGTAGTCAGGCCGCCCAGACCCTGGGCACCGATCCCCAGCTTGTTGACCTTGTCGTAGAGCTCGACGCGCAGCTTCTCTTCAGTGGTTTGCGGGCCACGGGCGATCAACTCCTGAATGTCGATGTGCTCCATCAGCGCCTCTTTGGCCAGCACGGCAGCCTTCTCGGCAGTACCGCCGATGCCGATGCCGAGCATGCCGGGCGGGCACCAGCCCGCGCCCATGGTCGGCACGGTTTTCAGCACCCACTCGACAATATCATCGGAGGGATTGAGCATGACCATCTTGGATTTGTTCTCGGAGCCACCGCCCTTGGCGGCGATGCTCACCTCGACCTTGTCACCCGGGATCATGTCGATATGGACGACCGCCGGGGCATTGTCTTTGGTGTTTTTGCGACTGCCGGCCGGGTCGGCCAGCACCGAGGCGCGTAGCGGGTTGTCCGGGTTGGTGTAGGCACGGCGGGTACCTTCATCCACCATCTCCTGCACCGTCATGTCACTGTCCCACTGCACCTGCATGCCGATCTTCACAAAGCAGGTGACGATGCCGGTATCCTGGCAGAGCGGACGGTGGCCTTCGGCAGACATGCGGGAGTTGATCAGGATCTGGGCCAGCGCATCCTTGGCTGCGGGATTGGCTTCCCGATCATAAGCAGCTTTGGCGGCCTGGACAAAATCCAGCGGGTGGTAATAGGAGATGTACTGGAGGGCATCTGCGATGGAATCGATAAAATCCTGTTTTTTTATAATGCTCATATCATCCTCACTGGTCCTTGCGTCGCACGGGTGCGATGGACAAGGGCTTCCATATGATGGCTGTGTAGAGGCGCAAACCAAACTCTATCGGTCAGCAAAAAACCTGAAGCACAGCAGTTTTTTCTTTAGTCACCGACACCTATGATACGCTTGCCCACCAACACCGACTAGGGTTCGGGAATCAAACTGTTGCCTGTGTAACATAAAATGACGCCATCACTGCATATCCATTATCCAGATCATCACACACCTCTCCACGCGCTATTTGCACGGCTGCAACATCAGCCGTGGGCCATGCTGCTGGAGTCAGCCGGGCCACTTGGTGCCGACAATGGCTTCGACATCATCACCGCCGATCCGCTGGCTACCCTCCAAACCTGCGGCCAGCTCACCACGGTGCGCAGCAGCAATGTAGCAAGAGAGCATCATGGCGACCCCCTCACCCTGCTGGCCGAACTTCAGCAGCAACTGCTTGGCCAACCGGCCGCACACAACAGCAAACTGCCCTTTATAGGCGGGGCGCTCGGGCTGTTTGGCTACGATCTGGGCCGCCACTTTGAACAGCTGCCAACTCAGGCTGCCGCCGATATCCAGGTGCCTGACATGGCGGTGGGGATCTACGACTGGGCGCTGCTGCGCAGCGTCGAGACCGGCGCCTGGCAACTGGTGCACTGGGGAGATGAAGCGGGCCTCGCCAGACGTATCGCCTGGCTCGAGCAGCAAGTGGCCGAACCGGCGCCCCCTTTCCACTTGCAAGGCTGCTGGCAAAGCAACATGAGCCGGGACGCTTATGGCGAGAAGTTTGCCCGTATTCAGGAGTACCTCGCGGCGGGAGATTGCTACCAGATCAACCTGACCCAGCGCTTCAGTGCACCCTATCAGGGCGATGAGTGGCAGGCTTACAGCACACTGGCTGCGGCCAACAAGGCGCCGTTCTCCGCCTTTTTGCGCTTGCCGGACAGCGCCATTTTAAGCCTCTCCCCCGAGCGTTTCTTGCTGCTCGATGGTCGCCATATCGAGACCAAGCCCATCAAGGGCACTCGCCCGCGCCATCCTGATCCAGTCATCGATCGGGAGATAGCCCACGAGCTGTCACAGGCGGACAAGGACAGATCAGAGAATCTGATGATCGTTGATCTGCTGCGCAACGACATCGGGCGGGTGAGCAGGCCGGGCTCGGTCAGCGTCCCCCACCTCTTTGCGGTAGAGTCCTTTCCGGCAGTGCACCATCTGGTCTCCACCATTCATGGCGAACTCGATAGCCGCTGGCAAGGGGTCGATCTGCTGCGCGCCTGCTTCCCGGGCGGCTCCATCACTGGTGCGCCCAAGATCCGCGCCATGGAGATTATCGAGGAGCTGGAGCCCCAGCGACGCAACGCTTACTGCGGCAGCATCGGCTACCTCAGCCAGCATGGCCGGATGGACACCAGCATCTGCATTCGCACCCTGATTGCCGAAGCGGGCCGTCTGCACTGCTGGGCCGGTGGCGGCATCATCGCCGACTCCGACGCCGACAGCGAATATCAGGAGACCTATGACAAGGTCGCCCGCATTCTGCCCCTGCTCACCGCACTGTGAGCCAGAGCCCCAGAGACACTGCCACGGAATCACGCTACGCCATGGATCGCCACGAACTGCTGACCCGCTTCTCCCTGCAACGGCCGGCGCCCGCCCATCGCCTTGCCATCGCCGGCCTCAGCCCGGCGGCTGTGCTGGTGCCTGTCGTGGAGCGCCACGACGGCCTTCACCTTCTGCTCACCCGCCGCAGCGCCCGGCTGCGCCATCATGCCGGGCAAATAAGCTTTCCGGGCGGGCGCCAGGACCCCGATGATCCGGATCTCATCGCCACCGCGCTGCGGGAGACCAAAGAGGAGCTCGGCATCCCCTCTCATCTCGTGCAGGTGATCGGCACCCTCAATCCGCTCAATACCATCTCTCGCTTCGAGGTACTGCCGGTGCTGGCTCTGCTCGATGCCGACTACCCCCTCGAATTGAGTACGGATGAGGTGGAACATGCCTTTGAGGTGCCGTTAAACCACCTGCTCGATCGCCGCAATCACATCGCCCTCTCTTTTTATCGGGCAGGCAAGCAGCACACCATCTACTGGATCCCCTGGCAACAGCACTACATCTGGGGGGCCACGGCCAGCATGATCTGTCAGCTGGCCCAACACCTCGAAAGGTAACAATTTGGCAGCTTTTGGCAGAGTGGTATTTAATCATCAACATTAAACTAACGTGCCAAATGATAAACAAAAATTGATTTTTTACTGTTTTGATCACATTTCCATATAAAACTCGGGGTTTCCGTCCGTAAAAGATGAATTTGATCAACAATCTTGATTAAAAAAACCGTATCCTTGCCGCCGACTTAATAAGAACCACAATTCGGGGTGAGATAGATGTCAAATACTGTCACTGGCGCACAGGATGTCGCGACCGTAAAGGAGCAAGGAACGAGCTTCATCCAGAGTAAAGGCTGGACAAAACAAGATTCAACCTGGGTTATCAGCCTGTTTGGTACTGCTGTTGGCGCAGGCATCCTGTTCCTGCCGATCAACGCGGGCATGGGCGGCTTCTGGCCATTGGTGGTGATGGCGCTGCTGGTTGGCCCGATGACCTACCTGGCTCACCGTGGCCTGGCCCGTTTCGTTCTCTCCTCCAAAAAGCCCAATGCGGATATCACTGAAGTGGTAGAAGAGCACTTTGGTGCCGGTGCAGGCAAACTGATCACCCTGCTCTACTTCTTCGCCATCTACCCCATCGTGCTGATCTACGGCGTGGGTATCACCAACACCGTCGAAAGCTTTATGGTCAACCAGCTGCAGATGAGTGCCCCGCCGCGCTGGATCCTCTCCATCGTGCTGATCATGGGCATGATGTCGGTGATGCTGGCCGGTGAGAAGCTGATGCTGAAAGTGACCGAGCTGCTGGTTTATCCGCTGATCGCCATTCTGGCCGGAATCTCCCTCTACCTGATCCCGGACTGGACCGGCGCGGCGCTGGAGCAAGTGCCCTCTGCCAAGGATTTCGCCACTACCCTGTGGCTGACCATCCCGGTACTGGTCTTCTCCTTCAACCACAGCCCGGCCATCTCCAGCTTCTCTCTGGCCCAGCGCCGCGACCACGGTGATCAGGCTGTCGAGAAAGCCGATGCCATCCTCAAGCGTACCGCCATGGTGCTGCTGGGCTTCGTGATGTTCTTCGTCTTCTCCTGCGTCATGAGCCTGACACCGGCCCAGCTGGCAGAAGCCAAGGCTCAGAACATCGCCGTGCTCTCCTATCTGGCTAACCAGCATGCCAGCCCCATCATCTCCTACTTCGGTCCGTTGGTTGCGTTCGTGGCCATCGTCTCCTCCTTCTTCGGCCACTATCTGGGTGCCCGTGAAGGTCTGAAGGGGATGATCGTGCAGAACATGCGCAAGTCCGGCAAAGAGCCGAACGCCAAGAAAGTCGAGATGTTCATCATCGCCTTCTTCATCCTGACCCTGTGGGGCACTGCCATTGCCAACCCCTCCATCCTGGGCATGATTGAATCCTTGGGCGGCCCGATCATCGCCACCATCCTGTTCATCATGCCGATGTACGCCATCAAGCGCGT
>CAMFLW010000154.1 GCA_945957575.1 uncultured Aeromonas sp.
GTCGGGAATGGTCTTGATGCTCGCTTCGATAAATTTCAGGGTTTCCGGATTCATGTGTTGACCGCTTATTTTTTTGACCCAAGGGTGGCCATTTTTTCTCAATTCCCTTCTGCGGGAAATAAAAAAGCCTGTCACGCAAAAATGACAGGCCGACTCCATAGCATTATTGCTGCAATAGCTTAGGGACTTCACTTCACCATTGCAACTGGCTCCAGCACCGGCAGGCGCATTAACCAGGTGAGCAGGATCACCATTATTACCACCAGCACTCCCTTGACCCACAGCAGTGGCACCACCGCCAGCGATACCGAAAAGGTGAGCAAAATGAAGATAATGGCGCGCCGTCTGGCCTGACGACGAATGCCGCGATACTGCTGCCAATCGACGATGGGTGGGCCAAACCAGGGATGGGTCAGCAGCCAGCGATGAAAACGGGGCGATGAGCGGGCAAACAGGGCGGCAGCCAGCAGCATGAAGGGGGTAGTCGGCAGCAGGGGCAGCACGATGCCCACTATACCGGTGGCAAATGCCAGCCACCCGAGCGCCATCAGACACCAACGCTTCATTCCTTCTCCTTGCGTGATTTATCTCCCTCTAGCCTAACAGAGTTTGAGCGGGTGCTGACAGCGGGCCGCAACCCCACTACAATCTTCGCTCTTTTTTCTCCCCACTCTCGTCGGAAAACCGTTATGCGCGTTATTTTGGCCCCCATGCAGGGGGTACTGGATCACCTGATGCGGGAGGTCCTCACCTCCGTCAATGATTACGATCTCTGCGTGAGCGAGTTTATCCGAGTCGTCGATCAGCTGCTGCCCGCCAAGGTGTTCTACCGCCTCTGCCCCGAACTGTTGCAAGATGGCAAGACCCGCGCCGGCACCCCGGTGCGGGTTCAGCTGCTGGGCCAGCACCCCGAATGGCTGGCTGAAAACGCCCGGCGCGCCATCGAGCTGGGCTCCCCCGGGGTCGATCTCAACTTCGGCTGCCCCGCCCCCACGGTCAACAAGAGCAAGGGCGGCGCGGTACTGCTCAAAGAACCCGAGACCATCTACCGTATCGTCAAAGCGGTGCGTGACGCGGTGCCCGCCCATCTGCCGGTGAGTGCCAAAATTCGCCTTGGTTACGATGACAAGGAGCTCTATCTGGAAAACGCCCAGGCGGTCTTCCAAGGGGGGGCCAACGAGCTGGCCGTCCATGCCCGCACCAAGCGCGAAGGGTACAAGGCCCCCGCCCACTGGGAATATGTGGATGCCATCCGCCGCGCCCTGCCCATCCCCGTCACCGCCAACGGCGAGATCTGGGATCATCAGGATGCCCTCGCCTGCGCCCAAGTTTCCGGCTGCGACACCCTGATGGTGGGGCGCGGCGCCATCTCTTTGCCCAATCTGGCCAACGTGATGAAAACCGGCTGCCCCCACATGAGCTGGGCCGATGTGCTGCAGTTGATGATGAGCTACACCGAGCAGGATCTGGCAAGCGAAAAAGCTGACTATTATCAGAGCCGCATCAAGCAATGGTTCAGCTATCTCAAGCGAGAATACCCCGAGGCTGATCTGTTGTTTCGTGATATCCGGGTGCTGAAAGAGACCGCACCTATTCGCGAGGCTTTGTTGTACGCGGCCAAAAGTGTGAGCTAACCGTCCTTAACTTGACACATATCATCTTGATAATTCTGTCTCTTCCCTATACTGCAGCGAATCTGTCGTCTGTCCTGTGGGGGATAATGTGTGTGAAATGACGCAAGTCCAATTGGAACAATGGCGTGATCGCCTGCTGTCCGACTGGGCACATGTAAGGGAAACATTGATCGGTCAGCTCAAGGCGTCCCGCCGTGATGAGTGGGCTGAACTGCTTGATCACTGCGCTCAGGATCAGCTGGTGGAGCTGACCACTAGACTGGATCTGCCAAAGGTGGAACAGAGCGTGGCGCATCTCAAACGGATCGATGCCGCACTCTGTCAGATGGATCTCGGCCTCTATGGCCTCTGTTCCGATTGTGAAGATCCGCTATCCATCGAGTTGCTGGAACAGGATCCGACCCTGCAACGCTGTCCGCGCTGCGACACCCGCTATCGCAAAGGATTCCATGCCCATGAACTGTGATGGACGCACTTGTATCCACTCACGCCTCCCTACTGGTTAGTTAGTCCATCGTTCCGGTCCAATAATCAACCTTAATCAGTCTAATCAGGGGTTAAGGTGTGTACAGACTCTTGATGTCACGGTGTTTATGTTACCAGACGATAGCGCAGACGACTCTGGTTGTGGATTGGACTAAGTGGCAGCCGTTCAGTTTTCACGATGAGCAGCAACCGTTGCGATAACTGAATATTGAGCAGCTCAGTGCCATCTTGCTGCGGGGGAATTCCCCCCCTTGCGGCCTCAAGCAACCGTTGTTGCGACTTGCCGTGACTATTCAGCCATCGGCTGATGTGATGTATTGCCTCCGCCTGTCAGCGCCCCAGCACAATGTCGACCAGGTTCGTAAAGTGGTGGATCTCGTGGGTGGCATCACTGTCTCCCGCTTGCCGCGCTGGGTTGTACCAACAGGTCGCCAGCCCCTGCGCCGCCGCCCCGGCGATATCGGTTTTCGGATTGTCACCTACCATCAGCACCCGGGCCGGATCTGGTTGCCCCATCAGGGATAGGGTGTGCTGGAAAATAGCCGGCGCTGGCTTGGTCACCCGGATCTCATCGGAGATCACCAGCGGCTCAAACCACTCGCTCCAGCCCAGTTTGCCGAGCCGCCCACGCTGGGGCACGCTGAAACCATTGGTGATGATCCCCATCCGCACCTTGCTGCGCAGTTGCTGCAGAGTCTCGACGACCCCTTCAAGGGGCATGCTCAAGGTAATAATCTGCGCCAGAAAGGTGTTGTTCATCGCCATGGGATCGGCGTCAATCTGTTGGGCAAACAGGGAAAAACGGGTCTGCTGCAGCGCTGTCGCATCGATCTCGCCATCGTTGTACTGCTGCCAGAGCCCATGGTTGATAGCATGGTACTGCGCCATGCTGGCGTCATCAGCCTCGACTCCATAGATCCGCAGAGTTTGCGCCAATGCCTCGGTGACCGGGAAATCGAGCAGGGTTTCATCCAGATCGAACAGCACCCAGTCATAGCTTGGTTGTTTCACAGAAATCCTTATATCAGTCAGATTATTCGGAAGCTGAGTGACCCACTCTACCCAGTGGGCCAGCCAGCAGATCCAGCGTGAGACGCACGCCAAAGCCAGTCACTTCGCTGGAGACCACCCCATTGCCCCCCTTGTTGCGAAAACCGCTCAGGTCGAAGTGTAGCCAGGGGGTCTGCTCGGGTACAAAATGGGCAAGAAAGCGGGCGGCATCGATATGATCGGGCGAACTGCTGGGTGCACACTGCAACAGATCGGCCCACTCGCTCTCAATGTTGTCATCGTAATCCTCATCAAGCGGGAAGGGCCAGACTCGCTCGCCACTGTGCTGGCCCAGCTTGACCAGCGATGCCAGCCATTCGCTGCGATTGGTAAAGACGCCGCTATAGCGGCTGCCCAGTGCCCGCTTGCAAGCGCCGGTCAGGGTCGCAAAATCGATCAGCAGATCCGGGGTATCCTGTGCCGCCATCGTCAAGGTATCGGCCAGCACCATTCTCCCCTCCGCGTCGGTATCGACCACTTCGATGGAGAGACCATTCATCGCCGTCACCACTTCACCCGGACGATAAGCCTGGGGACCGATATGATTCTCGGCAATCGCCAACCAGCAGTGAACCTCATAGGGCAACTGAGCCCGACTGATGGCATAAAGGGTGCCCAGCGCCACCGCACTCCCCCCCATATCGAGATGCATGCCATACATGCTGCCGGAGACCTTGAGGTTATAACCACCAGAGTCGTGACAGATCCCCTTGCCCACCAGCGCGATGCGACGCACTGGCTTGGGCGGGTAGTAGCTGAGCTTGACCATGGCCCCCTGGTTGTCTTCCGAGCCACGGGCGACCGCCATGAAGGCCCCCGCCCCCAGCTCGGCCAACTGGGTCTGATCATAGTGATGGCACAGCCACCCCTCATCCTGAGCTAACTGGCTGACAAACTCGCGGTAGCTGGCAGCAGTCAGCTCGGAAGCTGGCAACACGGATAAGTGACGGGCCAACCCGTTGCCCCCAGCCTCGCTATAGAGTCGAGCAAGATCAAGCACGACAGCCGGTGATACCCGGATCTGTTGATATGCCCAACCGCTTGCATCGCGACTTTTGCTGGTAGGAAGTGGCAGGTTCGCAGCAAGCAAGGTTGACAGCACCAATTCCGCCAGCAGCCCCCTATCACTGGGCGAAAAGCCTTCCAGATGGACTCCGAGCCGTTCAACCTTGAGTCCTGATAGTGGTGCAACCCAGCTTTTGACCTGTTTGTAGAGACGATGATCTCGCGTCACACCGCCGGCCACAAACACCACCTGCAACAGGGTATTGCCATGCATCAGGGTAAAGGGCGCTTTTTTCCCCAGCGCAAGCTGGGTCTGGAGACCCGCAAGGGCGGGCAGCGAGAGCAAGGACTCCTTCTGCTCTTCGGCGATCAGCAGCAGTTGCAATGGCAGCCCCTGGGCAAGAGCTTCGGCCAGCGTGGCATCCCGGCTTTCAATAGCAGGAGGAAGATAGGTGAAGGGTGTGATCACAGGCGAGAGCCTCATCCATGAAGAGATACCTGATGATACCCAACAAATGGTTGATACGACCAGTTTTGGTCTTGAAAAAGCGTCAGAAATAGCAGCAATCACCAGATGGTGACGAGCATCAAGAAGGATTGTTCAATGATTGGCAATGCAGGAAGGAAACGTTCAGAAAGTTGGTTGCGGGGGCCGGATTTGAACCGACGACCTTCGGGTTATGAGCCCGACGAGCTACCGAGCTGCTCCACCCCGCGTCCGAGTTGTCACCCTCAAGCCGAGCAGTAGCTTGATGGCGTTTGTCTGCTTTCGATTGTTTACGCAATCGCAGGCTGACGAAAAGTTGGTTGCGGGGGCCGGATTTGAACCGACGACCT
>CAMFLW010000155.1 GCA_945957575.1 uncultured Aeromonas sp.
CACGTCTGGCGAGTGGGGCAGCAGCAGTATGCCTGCGTGCTCTCTTTGCTGATGGTGACACCCGCCTCAGCCAGCGAAATTCGCGAGCGACTGGCGATCCATGAAGAGCTGGTCCATGTGACCATAGAGATAGCCAGCCCATAGCCAGATTTTATGGCTGTCTATGCCAGAAATTGTTCAACTGGCACCATACGATGTGAGTAAATCGAAACAGTTATTTCTGGAGAGGCCTGCGACAGGCAAATGCTGACTATGTGCCTGGTACAAGCCTCACCGGGACTCTGAGTGAGATGTGACGGTCAGGGCTAACGTTCGAAGAAACGGTAGAGGTGCTCTACCTGCATCGGGCAGTCAGCCACCAGATGCACATGATCGCGGGCCTGCTCGACCGTACCGAAACTGACCGGGCAGCCGAGGGTGTCGGTCAGTTCGTAGAGGACGCCATCTTTGCCTCTGAACTCGATGAGCCAGCCAGGAATAGCCACGTCGTGGAGTATTTCGGCTTCTTGCAGGATCTGTTGCTGATAGAGCTTGCGAAGTTCACTGACTGTCATGATGCGCTCCTGTTGGGAATAATATCCAGCTCCAGTCTATGCCCCTCTTCGTGCGGACGGCAACCGGATCATCCCCGCAGGCACTCCCAAGCCCAGCGGATGCGGATAAAGGTCTCGGCATTGCCACCCCGATCCGGATGGTGTTGCAATGCCAGCTCCCGCCAGCGGCGGCGGATCGCCTCCTGACTTGCCCCTTCATTCAGCTCGAACAGGGCCAGCGCTTTGGCTTTGTGCCCCTCACCGTCATAAGCGTGCCAGAAGCGGTTGAGCAGGGCCTCAACTTCGGCACGGCCGGTCTGCCAGAACACCTGCCAGTCGAGATAGTAGTTGCGCAGATTTTCGCCAAGGGCAAAGGCGTGGCTGGCCTGCAGGGTCTCGGCCAGTGGTTCGAGCCGGATATCCAGAGTGCTGATCACCAGCCACCATCCCTCTTGCCAGAGCTCGACCTGCAACTGGTAGAGGGCGTTCATGATCAGAAAGTTGACCCGAAACAGCTGCAGTTGCTCATCGTCGGCCAGCCGAGGGATCGCCCCTGCTGGCGCAGAGCAGCCATCAGCTCATGCACCTTGTAGCTGCCCGCCGTCTGTTGCAGCAGCACCAGCAGAGGGGCGATCAGCGGATTGTGGTTGGCTTCGCTCATTCGGTGCCTTGCTCTCTGGCCGGTTGCAGGGCGATCAGCAGCTCACCCGCCTGCGGGGTGACGGGGCCGGTGACGGTAAAACTGACCAGCATGCCGATGAAACAGAAGTTGCGAACTACCATGCCGACCCCCTTGAGTTCGGCTAAATGGCAGGTCAGCGTCCTTTCAAGCAAGATGATGGCCATCGGGAGGGGGAGCTTCGGAAACCGCAGGCTGGTGTGCAAGCAGAAACAGGATGGCGGGGCGCCGCCGCGACCTGGCAAGCCATTGGGCCAGCACGGAGACTAGGGTAATTGTGGCCAGGAAGAGAGCGACCATTCAGACCTCGATTCAGGCGATGAGCCAGGAGGAAGTGTAGTGGGCAAGATGACCAAATTGACACCGTTCGGCAGTTGGAGCAACTACCGAGCAACGCTGTGTGACGGTGGTCATCACAGTAATCACCCATGCGGCAATGCTCTGTGCCATGCGCCGTTTATATTGATGCGGATGACCGGATCCGCGATCGCCTCACGGAGAATACAATAACCCAGCAGCTTGCCGGTATTGAAGCGGCCTGGAGCCCGTGCTCGCATCGCAGGCGAGCACGTATTGCGCACGGCCATCAGTGCACCGCCCGGCGTCTTGCCCGTTATGGCTTCCTCTTGCGGCTGGCGTCATCAATGACGTCGGCTTCATCTGCCGGGCAGGTTCAAGCACGGCGGTAACGCATATCTGCCTGTTATTGGTTTTACGAACAGAGCATCCATGACGCGGCTGGCTGGTTGTGATGTGCGCTAAAACTGTATTCCTGAGAGTTTGTTTGTTTTGTGCTCGAACTGCTGTGCCTGACTTCTCTCTGGCGTCGTGGCGCGCGGGCGGCGAAATGTGCCAAAACAGCGTGAGTAGGCAGCAGATGAGTCATGATTCTGACGCCAGCTTGCGTGGGGGATGTGGTGAAATCCGCCATAACGCAGGATCCCGCACCATCTGACAAGTTGGCCTGTAACTTGCTGGTTTAATTGATAATGGTGGGGCCTGACGCCCCATGTGACCGGATCAGCCTGTGCCCATTGCCGCAGATGCGCACCGAATTGGAGCCCCCATGGATATCAAACCCTACAGCCAGCAGCTTGCCCAGAGCGCCTCAAATAACCGCGCCCTCGCTACCCTCAACAGTGCCAGTAGCGGCGGTCAGGGTGGTGGCTGGGATGAGATGGTCAGCCTCTCCACCCAGCGCATGACCAGCCAGGCCCAGCAGGTGCTCACCTATGAACATCTGGCCAAGAACAACAAGCTGCCGCCGGCGCTCGATATGAGCTCCGACAAGGGGGGCGTGGTGCAGCAGTTGGTGGATAAGGCGCTCGGGTTTGATCGCAAAAAATTCAACGAGATAGAAGACAAGCTCAAGGCGATTGCCGACAACAAGAAGCTGACCCCGGAAGAGCGGGCGGAGCAGAGCAAGCCGCTCAACGAGCAGCGGGACGCCATGTTGCAAGATGCAATGGATCGCCTGACCGGCAAGAAGAGCTCATCCAAAAAAGATGAGGCCAAAACTGCCTGAGGCGTTGCCAGCACGACTCGAACGGCAATTCGTGGTTAGGGGGGCAAGCACTTGCCCCTGTCGGGGTTAAGTGAACTACGCCATGCAACAAGTTGCGCAGTAAAAAAGGGGGCGACTTGCGTCGCCCCCGGTAGTCGTATCGCTCAGATCCTTGAACGAAGTTGCTCCCTGCAATCCCTGACCGTTTTACCTCTTCCTTTAGGTTTCCCCTTCCCAATCCTTTGGGGTGTCCTTTAGCCATCTTGGCCTGACGAGTCATCCAGTCCCGCCGCACTTTCTCCGTCCTGGGAGGTGTCCTTTACCACATCCTGTGGTGAGTCCATTTGCCCAACCCTGGCAGCCAGTCTTCCTGACCGACTTCATTGCGTCCGTGCATGAGTAACTATAAGGATTTTCTAACCGGCTACAATGTCAGATTGGAAAACGTTTTTTCCATTAGTTGTTTCGAAAGCAATGAATTTATATTTTTTCATTTACAAACATGACGTTAAAAATTTGGATATGCTGTTTCAAGATCCTATCTTCCGATTATCTCGAGGAACTTTTTGGCTGCTGTCTTACACATAGAATGGCAGATCTCTTACGCGTCCGTTTGGTTGCTCTGGAAACAAATTATGCCGTCTGATGATGGTTATGCGGGATGAATTGGCGAGGCATAAAAAGACCGGTTGAATGAAGATATCACGAGCGCCAGGTGAGCCTTTCATAGATGGTCTGTCGTTCTTCCGGGCTGAGCGATGAGAAGTAGTGAGTAAATAAGCGCAGCAACAGGGATTTGTTCATTCTGTCCTGCTGGGTCAACGCGCCCAGCTCGTCGATGGCGGCAGTACTCATGGAGAAGGTCGCCTTCTTGTAACTGGGTTTGAGGTGTTCACCGCTCTCGATAAAGGCCAGTGCAGTCAGGGCCTCATCCCGATGCAAGCTCAATTCAAGGCTGACAACCTTGGGTTTACCCTTGGCGTAAAACTCCGCATCTTCGATAAATTCGTCGACGGTGAAGCTCTTCTGGTGGTGTAACTGGTGCTTCTTCTTCAGGTCCGCCAAGCCCATCTCACACCCCCACTTTCAGGAACTCTTTGGCGATGGCCCGGATCTCTTCGGCGGATTTGCCATCCGGCTCGATCTCCATCACCGATAGTCCCTTTTCCTCACTGTCATCGTAGACGTTGCGGCCATAGGTAATGGAATTTAGTACATCGACCCCGAACGAAGAGCAAACCTCTTTTGCCTCCAGAATCCGTTTTACCTGGTTTGGCAGTGAGGGGCACTGGGTCAGCACAACGGCTGCATTGAGGGTCGGATTGACCATCTTGCAGGTGGTGATCAGATCTTCCATGTGGGGCAGGGTCTTGAGATCCCGGCGTTTGGGGCGCAAGGGGATCAGAGCGTGGGTGGCAACAGCCATGGTAGAGCGCAGCGCCCGGTTGTCTTGCCCGCCACAGTCGACGATGACATAGTCATAGCGATTTTTCAGGCTGAGCAAATCATTGCGAATATTGCCGTAGAGTTGTACGCAGTTGATTTGCGGTAGGCTAGGGTTGTCGTTGCGCTCCTGAATCCAGTCCGAGGTAGTTCGCTGAGGATCGCAGTCAACCAGCAAGACCTCTCCCTGAAATTGGGATCTGAGGTAGACCGCCAGATTTTGCGCCAAGCAGCTCTTGCCACTCCCACCCTTCTCTCCACCAACCAACAAGATCATGACGTTCTCCTATCCATGAGAAAACCGCTAAGTTCAGTATAGGAGGGGGCGGCCTCATAACAAGGCGAGAGGAGTGATGCTCCTCTCGTTGTTTTGACTAGTAATGAACGCGGCCTTCATGCCAGCGACAGATATATTCGGGTACCAGCATTTGGGGAGCCTTGTCGACATGGCATACCACCATGGACATGGCAGGAGCCCCCTCCGCCAAGCTAAGGCCGGGCAGAGCAGAGAGCAGCAGGGTAGCGAGCAACAATCTAGGTTTCATCTTCATAACCACTCCTTGTTAGAACCATCAATACGTGATCTGGTTCACCTTCTGAGTTAAGCCGAGGCTGGCATCAGTGCAAGGCTGGATGAATAAATTCAATTAAAGAAAAAAGTATCAAAGGGAGGCACACGAGGGGCAAACCCCTTCCTGATTACCCATGATACTCAGCCTGCTTCAAGAGCCGATGTGGCACCGAAGGTCTTGCCACTACCACGCTCTGCGCTTATTGCACCCTACGTTTCATCACTTACCGCCCGAGGAAGGGCTCCCA
>CAMFLW010000156.1 GCA_945957575.1 uncultured Aeromonas sp.
TGATACTCATCGCTGAAATAGTGGTCAACCCCAAGCTTTTCGCGGCTTTCGCGCAATTCGCGTTTCTGCTTGACCGGGCGTAACTCGGCCCTTATGGTATCTTGCTTGATTTTCCGGGTACCTTTTATCGCATCGCGGAACAGCAGGGTTTCCTCGTCTGTCGGTGAGGGCGTTTTTTTCATCAGGTACTCGTCTTGCTCGCTGTATAAAATTCTCGGGCCGGATATTACTCGACTTGGAGGTGGATTTGGACAAGATATTTATCGATGAGGTGGTTGCCGAGATGCACACCATCCAGGACATGTTGCGCTGGGCCATGAGTCGTTTCAACGACGCCGGTATCTTCTACGGACATGGTACCGACAACGCCTGGGATGAAGCTGTGCAGCTGGTACTGCCCGCGTTGCATCTGCCGCCGGACGTGGATCCGGCGATGCGCCACTCCCGTCTCACCAGCAGCGAGCGTCACCGGATTGCCGAACTGATTGTGCGCCGCGTGCAGGAGCGTGTTCCCGCGCCCTATCTCACCAACAAGGCCTGGTATGCCGGTTGGGAGTTCTACGTAGACGAGCGGGTACTCATTCCCCGTTCTCCCATCGCCGAGATGGTGGCCAACCGCTTCGCGCCGTTCCTCAAGCAGGAGCCGACCCGGATCATGGATCTCTGCACCGGCTCCGGTTGCATCGCCATCATCATGGCTCACGAGTTCCCGGAAGCCGAGGTTGACGCCATCGACATCAGCGTCGATGCCCTGAATGTGGCCGAGCGCAACATCAACGATCACGGGCTGGAGCAGCAGGTTATCCCGATCCGCTCCGATCTGTTCCGCGATCTGCCGGCGGGCGACAAGTACGACCTCATCGTCTCCAACCCGCCCTACGTGGATTCCGAAGACATGTCGGATCTGCCGGACGAGTTCCGTCACGAGCCGGAGTTGGCGCTCGCCTCCGGCAGCGATGGTCTCAAGCTCACCAAGCGCCTGCTGGCCAATGCCGCCGACTTCCTCAAGGATGACGGCGTTCTGGTGGTCGAGGTGGGTAACAGCATGATCCATCTGGAATCCCAGTTCCCCGAAATCCCCTTTACCTGGGTAGAGTTCGAGAACGGCGGCCACGGTGTGTTCGTAATGACGCGCGACGAGCTGGTGCAGTATCAGGATCATTTTGCCATCTACAAGAACTAAGCAGGAGCGCCTATGGCAGGGAACAGTTTTGGCCAACTCTTTCGGGTAACCACCTTCGGCGAGAGCCACGGTCTGGCGCTGGGCGCCGTGGTCGATGGCTGCCCGCCGGGGCTGGAGATCAGCGAGGCGGATCTGCAAGGAGATCTCGATCGGCGCAAGCCCGGTACCTCCCGCTACACTACGCCACGCCGTGAACCGGACGAGGTGAAGATCCTCTCCGGGGTGTTTGAGGGGAGGACCACGGGTACTTCCATCGGGCTCTTGATCGAGAATACCGATCAGCGCTCCAAGGATTACTCCGACATCAAGGATCTGTTCCGCCCGGGCCATGCTGACTACACCTACCACCAGAAGTACGGTCAGCGCGACTATCGCGGCGGTGGTCGCTCCTCCGCCCGCGAAACCGCGATGCGGGTGGCGGCGGGAGCCATTGCCAAGAAGTATCTCAAACAGGTACATGGCATCGAGATCACCGGTTTTCTCTCCCAGCTTGGCCCCATTAAGGCCGAGGCGTTCGACGCGGCGCAGATCGAGCAGAATCCCTTCTTCTTTCCCGATGCGGGCAAGCTGGAAGAACTCGATCAATACATGCGCGACCTGAAGAAAGAGGGCAACAGCATTGGTGCCAAGGTACAGGTCATCGCGCGCAATGTGCCGGTGGGCCTCGGTGAGCCGGTGTTTGACCGCCTCGATGCCGACATCGCCCACGCCATGATGGGCATCAATGCGGTGAAAGGGGTGGAGATCGGTGACGGCTTTGCGGTAGTGGAGCAAAAAGGCTCCGAACACCGTGACGAGATGACCCCGGCCGGCTTTGTCAGCAACCATGCGGGCGGCATTCTGGGCGGCATCTCGTCGGGTCAGGATATCGTGGTGAGCATGGCGCTCAAGCCGACCTCCAGCATCACGGTGCCGGGCAAGACCATCACCACCGAGGGTGAGGCTACCGAGATGATCACCAAGGGGCGCCACGATCCGTGCGTTGGCATCCGCGCCGTGCCGATCGCCGAGGCGATGCTGGCGCTGGTGCTGATGGATCACCTGCTGCGTCACCGCGCCCAGAATCAGGGTGTGCTGACCCACACGCCGCAATTGCGTTGATCGGCATAACGACCAACTGGCTGATCGACTGTTGATTGGCCAGCATGAAAAAGGCGACCTCCGGGTCGCCTTTTTGTTTTCTCTGCTCAGGTTAATGCAGCGCGGGCTCATCGCCATCGGGGGCGGCGCTCAGGCGACATGTGGGGGGCGGAAAGTTGCGATCGGTTTTGGGCAGGGTAGCGATCGCCTTGTCGATGCTGACGAGCTGCTCATCGCTGATGCTCTCTTTGGCAAACATCAGGCTGACCGGCTGGTGGTGGAGCAGCAACTGGCAGCTGATAAAGCCGGTAGCGCCGAGCTGCTCGAGGCGATAGCGGGCGTATTGCCACTCCATGATGACGCCGTCGAGGCGGCGGGCAAGCAGCAGATCGATCAGCCGGTCGTCGGCGTTGTACTCGGTTACCTCCTTGAGTGCCGGGCAGTTTTCCAACTGCTGCATCGGGCGGGTGCCGCGCAGCTTGCCAACCTTGAGCCCCTTGGCGTTGCATAGCGCAGAGAGGGTCGGGTAACCGGCCCAGCGATCTTGCTGGCCGGGAATGGGATCGTTGCTGAGCAGCACGTAGGCGCTGTGGCGATAGGGGGCGGAGAAGCGGGCATATTGCTCGCGCTCCGGCAGCGCCAGCGCGCCCATCGCCACATCAAGTTGGCCATGCTCCACCAGATGGAGTGCCCGGGCCCAGGGAATTTCACGAAATTTGGGGGTGAAACCCGCCTGTGTGAGGATTTGGCGGGTCAGGCTGATATCGAGCCCGGTCAGCTTTCCCCTGTTATTGAGCTGGCTAAATGGTGGCCAGTGGCTCCAGGCCACGGTGAGGGGAGGGGGAGTGGCAACCGCCGGCGTTCCCGACAGGAGCAGCAAAAAACCTGCGAGCCAGTTGCCGCAGCGGCGTGATTGGATGGTCATAGGCAAACCTCATTATCCCGTTCATCGCTATCCCCTTGCTCATCTGGCTTGTGGGGATCCTATTGTGTTTAAAGTTAATAGGGCGGTAGCAAAAGCGCGGAGGAAAGGGGGATATTCAGGCAGGGGAGGCACGCTTTTCTCTTCATGCTGGGAGGAACATCACATTTTTCTCGTTTCTCCTCAATAACTCCGTTAGACTGCGCCCCTATTCTTTCCCCTTTGCTCTGCTCCCCGGGGAAATCGTTGTGTTCTCAACAGGCCCGAGTCTGGCGAGATGGCATCGGCTCAGCAGAGGAGCCCCATCCCGGATTGTCGGCGCCCCTATCCCTAGCAGGTAACTATGAGTTTTACTTCCCTCGGTCTGGCCGAACCCTTGTTGCGTGCCGTTGCCGAACAAGGCTACGACACCCCGTCTCCCATTCAGCAGCAAGCGATCCCCGCCGTTCTGGCTGGCCGCGATCTGATGGCGGCGGCCCAAACAGGGACCGGCAAGACCGCAGGCTTTACCCTGCCGATGCTGCAACGTCTGATGGAGAGCAAGCGCAAGGTCTCTCCGAACCGCGTCCGTGCGCTGGTACTGACCCCGACTCGCGAGTTGGCCGCCCAGGTGGGCGAGAGCGTGCGCAACTACGGCAAGCATCTGCCCCTGCGCAGCCACGTGGTATTTGGTGGCGTGAGCATCAACCCGCAGATGATGGCGACTCGCCGTGGTCTGGACGTGCTGGTGGCCTGTCCGGGCCGTCTGATCGATCTCTACAACCAGAATGCTGTCAAGTTTGACGAGGTGGAGATCCTGGTGCTGGACGAAGCGGATCGCATGCTCGACATGGGCTTTATCCGCGACATCCGACGCATCCTGACCCTGCTGCCGAAGAAGCGCCAGAATTTGCTCTTCTCCGCTACCTTCGCCGATGAAATTCGCGAGCTGGCCACTGGCCTGCTGGACAACCCGGCAGTCATTGAAGTCGCCCCGCGCAACAGCACCGCCGAGCGTATCGAGCAGCTGGTGCACCCGTGCGACAAGGCCAACAAGATTGCCCTGCTGAGCCACCTGATCTCCAGCAACAACTGGCAGCAGGTGCTGGTCTTTACCCGCACCAAGCACATCGCCAACCGCGTTGCCGAGAAGCTTGAAAAAGACGGCATCAGCGCCGCCGCCATTCACGGCAACAAGAGCCAGGGTGCCCGTACCCGCGCGCTGGCCGGTTTCAAGGATGGCAGCGTGCGCGTGATGGTGGCGACCGACATCGCGGCCCGTGGCCTCGATATCGACAAGCTGCCGCAGGTAGTGAACTTCGAGCTGCCGAACGTGGCGGAAGATTACGTGCACCGTATCGGTCGTACCGGCCGTGCCGGCGCCGCTGGTCACGCCATCTCCCTGGTCGCGGCCGATGAAGGGAAGCTTATCAAGGCCATCGAGCGTCTGACCAAGCAGAACATTCCGTGCGAGCAGGTGGCCGGTTTTGAAGCCTCCCGCGAGACCCTCGACAACATCGCCCGTGGTATCGGCGCGCCGCTGCGCAAAGAGCCCCGTGATCCGAGCGAGCAGCGCCGTGCGCCGCGTCAGCAAGGTCAAGGCCAGCGTCAGGGTGCCGGTCGCTCCGGCAATGGCGCCGGTGCTAACGGTGGTGGCAATCGCACTGGCAACGGCGGCAAGCCCAAGCCCCAGGGTGGTCAGCGTCCGGCTGATGGCGCCGCCAAGCCGGCTCAGGCCCGTCGTCCCCGTCGCGCCAGCCACAACCAGTAAGGGC
>CAMFLW010000157.1 GCA_945957575.1 uncultured Aeromonas sp.
CTAGATCGCCGCTTTCTGACCAAGGGCTGATTATCGTGCTCCGCGCCGTGTTATGGTCTGCTCTCCATGGCGGGCTCCTTCCCGCGCGCTTTTATCAACGCCAGCATTGCTGGCCGCAGCAGCGAGATCCCTTGCCCAGATGAATATCGCCCGGCTCAAGAACTTTACCGAGATTGTGAAGAATAACTTCAATATTTCGGCGACGGCGGAGAAGCTCTACACCGCCCAGCCCACCCTCAGCAAGCAGATGAAGATGCTGGAAGATGAGCTGGGGTTCGCCCTCTTTACCCGCAAAGGGAAGAATCTGGTTGGCTTGACCAGCGCAGGCGAGCAGGTGATGGAGCTGGCCAAGGGGGTGGTGGCGCAGGTGGAGCAGATCAACCAGCTCTCGCTGGGTGAGCAGTTGGCCTCCTGCGGGGTGCTGCGTATCGCCACCACCCACACCCAGGCGCGCTACAAACTGCCTGCGGTGATCACCGAGTTCAGCCGCCGCTATCCCGATGTGGTGATCCAGCTCCATCAGGGGGCGCCTGCCCAACTGGCCCAGATGGTGCAAAGTGGCGATGTGGATATGGCGATTGCCACCGAATCCATGTATCTGTTCGACGAGCTGGCCGCGGTGCCTTGTTATCGTTGGGGGCGCAGTGTGGTGGTGCCCCACGGTCATCCGCTGATCGACTGCCAGCCGCTGTCGATGGCAGATCTAGCTCGCTATCCCCTCATCACCTATGTGTTCGGCTTTACCGGCCGATCCAAGATGGACAAGGCATTCAGCCACCACGGCCTCTCGCCAAAAACCGTGCTGACTGCCACCGATACCGATGTGATCAAGCACTACGTCAGGCTCGGGATGGGGGTCGGGGTGATCGCCAGCGTGGCCTTTGACGAGGGGGACAGGGAGGATCTTGTGAGCCTCAATATCGACCACCTGATCGTCTCGAGCACCACCCATATCTGCATGCGCAAACATGCTCACCTGCGTGGCTACATGTATGACTTTATCCACCTCTATGCCCCCCATATCAGCCGGGAGAGGGTGCAACTGCACCTTATCAACCAGCCGCCCGCCGCCAATATGGCGGAGTTGCCGTGGCTCTAGCCGCAGGTTGTTTGTCGTACACAGAGCAAAAATACAGAGACAAAAAAAGAGAGGCCGTGGCCTCTCTTCTGGTTTTATCGGTATGCGGGATTAAGCGCTGCGGGTCGCCAGATTGATAAAGATCTGGGCTCCCACTAACAGGCAGTCGTCATCGAGGTAGTAGGGATTTGCATGCAGATAGTTGCAGATCCCCTTGGCCTGACAGCCGCTACCGAGGAAGAACATGGCCCCCTTGCGGCCACGGCATGCGTTGACCATGTAGCTGAAATCCTCGCTGCCGGTCATCGGCTGACCCTGAGCGTTGATCCCCTCAGAGGGCAATACGTCGGCGGCCGCTTGCAGCAGACGGGCGCAGGCATCGGCGTGGTTCTCCACCGCGGGATACCCGGCATAGACCATCTTGGTCTTGAAGCCGCGCAGTTCGCTCTGGGCCACGATCTCCTTGAAGCTGTTCTTCAGGATCTGGTCGGTCTCGGCATCCATGGCACGGATGGTGCCGCGCGCCTGCACATGGTCGGCGATGGCGTTGGGGATGGTGCCGCCGTTGATCATGCCGCAGCCAAACACCGCCGGGCTAAACGGGCTGGTGCGCTTGGCGACGATGTAGTCCATATCCTCGATGATCCGCACCGCTTCACGGATGGCATCCAGCCCCTTGTGGGGGGTGGATCCGTGGGCGGAGATACCGTGCACATCCAGCGTCCAGGCGGAGCCCCAGGAGGACATGACACCGTGGTTGAACTTGATGGTGCCGGTCTCCATGGCGCCGTCGTTATGGAGGGCATAGACCTCGTCCACCCCCTTCATGCAGCCCAGTTCCACCATCTTTTCGGCGCCCGGCACCCGCATATCCTCTTCCGCCATCTGAAAGATAAAACGGACGTTGTACTGCAGGCGGGAGCGCTGTTCTGAGAGGAATTTGGCCGCGGTCAGGGCGATCGCCATATGGGAGTCGTGACCGCAGTTGTGAGCCATCCCCTCGTGGCTCGACTTGAACGCAACGTCGCTCATGTCGTGCATCTCGAGGCCATCCATGTCGGCACGGAAGGCGATGGTCGGCAGCACCGGGTCAACCACCAGATCGCCGTGGAAACCGGTGAAGCCCGGATAGTCGGTGAGACGGTAGCCAAAGCCTGCCATCAGCTCGCGGCAGTAGGCCGAGGTCTTGAACTCGACGCCGGAGGCTTCCGGAATGGTGTGCAGATGGTGGCGCACTTCCTGACTGAAGTCGCGCAGGGCCAGCAGGGCCGGTTCAATGTGGATGTTGTTCATCAGATGAGCCCTTGCATGGTGAAGCCGATCTGGGCGACCAGGGAGGCGCCAAAGAAGCAGCAGGTGGAGACAATCATGAAGATCAGGATCACTTTCCAGGACATCTTCTTCAGCTCTTCCAGCTGACCGCCCACCGAGAGACCGGCAAAGGCCAGCAGCGGTACGCAGCAGGAGAGGAAGGAGATCTTGGCGACGGCATCGATAAAGAGGCCGCGTACCGGGGTCTCCGGCAGGCAGATGAGAATGCCGATGATGGTGGCATAGGCAAACGCCGGCAGGGAGGAGGGCAGATAGCGCTTGGCAATCAGCAACGCGAACACCACCAGCGACATGGCGACGAAGCTGTCACCCATCAGCCAGAGTGGGGTTCCGGTGGTCAGGGTCTGGGTAAACATGGCCAGCAGGATCGCCAGAAAGACGAACCGCATATCCATTACGATGCTTTTCATGCTTTCTCTCCTTTAGAGGTCAGGGCATAGATTTTTTCAGCGAGCGGCAGACCCAGATAGGTGAGGGAGAGGGCGCCGAGGGCAGACGAGAGCAGGTTCGAGGCTGCCGCGATACTCAGCACCTGCTGAGCCAGCGCTTCGTCGAGACCGTTGATCAGAGCACCGGAAGCGGCACTCAGCATGGAGCCTGAGCCTACGCCGGAACCGGCGGCCAGCGCCAGCGGGTGCAGGCCGGTGAGCGGGGCGATACTACCCAGCACGCTGAACCAGAGGGTGCCGATGACGGAGCCGCACAGGTAGATGGCCAGCACGCCGATGTACTCCTGGGAGCCGGTGCCAAACTTGCCCTGAATTACCGCAACGGACGGCTCACGGCTGATGGAAGAGCAGGCCCCGATGGCGCGACGGCCAAAGCCGAACTTCACCGCCAGCGGAATGGCGATCAGGATCGGCAGCAGGTTGCCAATCTCCTGCAGGAACAGCGGCACGCCGACGCTCAGGATCATCTTCAGGTTGGGGATGATCATCCCCGCGTACTGGGTACCCAGGATCAGCAGGCTGAAGCCCACCATCTTGCCGCAGAAGCCCTCTTCTTTTTCGGTGAAGAGCTGTTTCCAGCCGGGAATGCGATCCTTGATCGGCTTGGCGGAAATGCACATGCCGATGATGACGGCAAAGAGCATCGGCAGGATCGGAATGATGGCGATGCCGATCTTGATCTCCTGCTTACCTATCAGGTACTGGGCCACAAAGATCAGCATGGCGGTTGCCAATATGCTGACCGTGACCGTCTTGAGGGGGCTGGTTTGCTGCATGGTGTGCTCTCTTGTTAATCGTGAGTGTTCCACTTGAAATCCATTGTCCGCCCGTAAGGCTGACGAATGATGGGCATCATAGGGAGTGAAGAGGGGGAGAAATATGATCTTTATCAAATTGGCCATATGGCATTTTTTCATGGGGTATGTCCTTTAACCCTATGGATACCAAGGGTTAAATGCCGTTAACAGAACGTCAGCATTGGCAGGACAAGATAGGCAAACAGGAGGGATATGGTGACACCGCCCCGCAGGGCGGTGACGCGGATCAGACGGGCGTTTTGAGCCTGGCGCTGCGCAGCAGCAGGGGCAGTTGGTAAAGCACCAGGGCACCGAGCACCAGTCCGGCTCCGGCCAGTTTGGCGCCGCCGAGCGGTTCGTTGTAGAAGAAGGTGCTCAGGATCAGGGTCCAGACCGGTTCCAGCAGCATCATCAGGGCGGCGTGGGCGGTGGTCATCTTGCTCAACGCATGAGTGAGCAGCCAGTAGCGCAATGTGGTGGCGATCAAGACGCTCGCCGCAAACCAGCCCCAGATGCCGTGGCTGACTCCAGCCTCGGGCCACTGCTCGGTCAACAGGGAGAGCAAGGTGCCGAGCAGACCTGTCATCGCCAGCTGGATGCAAGTGAGCCAGGTGGGCGCAATGGATTGGGCGAAATGACGATGGACGGCAAGCTGGATGCCGAGAGTGGTGGCCGCTGCCAGAAACCAGAACAGCGAGAGCGACACGCCCCAGTGGGTGCTGCTGGAGAGCAGCAGCAAACCGGCGATGGCGATGGGCAGGGTGAGCCAGTAGTGGCGACCGGGTTTGGCCCGAAAGGCGGCCCATGCGGCCAGCGGGGCCATCAGGGTGGCGACGCTCATGATAAAGGCGCCGCTGCCCAGCGCATCGCTCTGGCTGATGGCGGTGACCCACAGCAACAGGCTGGCACCGAGCAGAGTACCGCAACCGGCGGCGCGCACCATCTGGGCTCGGGTTGGCGGTGGCTCGCGCAACCAGGCCAAGGGGAGCAAAAGCAGGGCGGCCAGCAGAAAGCGGCTGCCGATAAAGGCGGCGGGTGGCAGTTCGCGGATCGCCTCTTTCGAGAAGAGCCAGCCAGCGGCGGCCAGCAGGGTGACCAGTACCATCAGCAGCAGGGGAGTGCGGTTCATAGCGCTTGTAGTGGGGAAGTGGGAAAGGGAGCATAAAGAAAGGCGCCGGGTATTGCTACCCGGCGCCTTTCATCTTTACCCTGTTCCGCTTGCGCGGCATCAGGTCAGCAATCAGTTCATGCCGTA
>CAMFLW010000158.1 GCA_945957575.1 uncultured Aeromonas sp.
GGTATCGAGCTGTTCGTTCACTTCGGTATCGACACCGTTGAACTGAAAGGCGAAGGCTTCAAGCGTATCGCTCAGGAAGGCCAGCAGGTCAAGCGCGGAGACACCATCATCGAGTTCGATCTGGCCGTTCTGGAAGCGAAAGCCAAATCTACCCTGACTCCGGTGGTCATCTCCAACATGGACGAGATCAAAGAGCTGGTGAAGCTGACTGGTGCCGTGACTGTGGGCGAGACCCCGGTTATCCGTATCAAGAAGTAATGCCCGGCTGGCTCACGCCAGTCGCACATTAAATCGAAGCATTGTGCTTCGGTTTAATGTGATGGTCAGTCTGACCCACAGCCCAGCAGGCTACGCTTGCTGGGCTGTGTCTTTTCTACTTCAGGAGAGCATCATGGCAACTATCACACTCTTTGGACTCGACATCGGCAACACGCCTTTCATCTCGTCGGGCAGGATGCAAACGGCAAACCCGTCTTCAAACGCCAGTTCACTCGTTCCAGCCTCATTCACTACCTTGCCCAGCACCCCACCTCTCGCATTATGATGAAAGCCTGCTGTGACGCGCACAGGCTGGCTCGTCAGCTCGTCAGCTCGCCAGTGTCGGTCATCAGGTACAGTTGATTGCACCACAGTATGTTTGTCTTTTTGTCACCGGCAACAAGCACGACGTCCTGGGTGCACACGCCATCTGTGAAGCCGTTTTCCTTAGATCCTTGCGCTATGTCGCCGTCCAAACACCCGCAGGCCAGCTCGGCACTGCATCGACTGTGCGAAGCCCGCATTGCCGACCGGGTGCAAACCACGAATCAAATCCATGCCTTGCTGCTCTGGTTTGGTATCGTGCTGCCACCAGGGACGCAGGGCATCAAACAACGCCCTGATATAGCATGAATGCCAGTGCCGAGCTCCCGGACGCCAGATCCTCTTTGCACAGTATGGGCCTATCGCTACCTGGCCGAGTTGATAGCCGGGTTAGTGCATAGCCAGATTGGCGCACACGCCAAGGCGATGTGCTGACCCGCCGATTGATGACCATTCCCGGCATAGGCCCCATTACGGCAAGCCAGCAGGCTGCCGGTGCAGGAAATGCGCAGAGTTACGGCCCGGTCTGTCATTTTGCTGCCACCCTTGGCCGGTACCGCGGTATCACGCCAAGGGTGGTGAGGGCAACCTGCTGGGGATCAGCAAGCGGGGCGACAAATCGCTGCGGCGGTGACTGGTACAATGCGCGGGGAGATGCAAAAACGCCGCCAAATGGCAAAGTGCTGTGGCGCAGTGGACACAGCAGTTGATGACACGAAGGCGTTCGAATGTGGTGACCTGTGCGTTGGCCAACAAGCTGGCACGGATCGTATGGGCAGTATTGGTGAAGGGGGTGGCGTATCGTCCGCCCCGAATGCTCTCTGAAGGCATGTACATGTAACAGATCGCCGGTTTTCCCCTGCCGACATGAAAAAACACGCCTGCTGTTGCAACGTCAAGAAAATGAGGACGACAACTGGCCCAACGGCCTGAGGGTAAACTTGACATAAAAAAACGTCTTCAAGGACAGACGGTTGTTTGAGGTCCCTCAGGTGCAGATCACTGTCGAGGGGCGGGTATGCTAGGAGGGATTGGCCGATTTTGCTGGCGATCCGGCACCTTTGATTGACCAGACCAGGTGGCATCCGCACTATTGGGCTGCGTTCTGACGTTTTAAGGTATGTGCATGAAACTTCGCCACCAGCTGGTTACCCTGTCGCTCGGGCTCTCCCTGCTGCTGATCCTCATTCTGGGCAGCCTGCTGGCCCTCTTTCTCCGTCATCTGCTGGAGAGCAACCTGCAGGATAAGGGGAGCGATCTGGCACGGGTGATGGCGGCGGATACCCGGGTGGTCGAGGCCCTGCGTCAGGGCAGTGATCCTACCCTGCGCGACTATGTGGAGGCGGTCTGCAACCGCACTGACGCCACCTATATGGTGGTGACCGACGAACATGGTCGCCGCCTCAGCCACCCCAATCCCGAGCTGGTGGGGCAGAAGTTCCGTGGCGAGGATATCTGGCCCGCGCTGCAGGAGCGGCGCAGCTACTGCTCCAAGGATCGGGGCACCATGGGGCCGGCGATCCGCTGCTTCTCCCCGGTGGTGGGCGGGGATGGGCGCGTCATGGGGGCCGTGGTGGTGGGCTACCTGATGCAGCAGGTGGAGGGCATCTATATGGAGCGGGTGGCCCTGCTCATCAGCGCCATTGTGGCGGTGCTGGGGGGCGGCCTGCTGCTGGCGCTCTGGGTGCAATACCTGCTGCGCAAGACCCTGCTCGATCTGGAGCCGGAGGCGATCGTGCGCCGCTTCACCCTGCAGGATCTGGTGCTGGAGCACATCACCGAAGGGGTCATCGCCCTTGATGGCCGCGGCAATATCAACATGATCAACAGCACCGCCAGCTATCAGCTGCGGCTGCCGGTCACCGGGCGCCATGCCCTGCAGGGGCAGTCGCTGGCGGAGCTGGTGCCGCCCCTTGCCCCCTGTCTGGAGCAGGAGGGGGGCGAGGTGAGCTTCACCATTCAGGGGGAGTCCTTTGTCGGCCGCTGGCAGGCGGTGCAGGGCAAGGCGCCGGGGCGGTTGTTGATCTTCAGTCGTCCCGAGGTAGCTGCCAGTCTGGGGGTGCAGGTGACCCACCTGCGCCAGTATGCCGAGATGCTGCGGATGCAGAGCCACGAGTTTGCCAACAAGCTGAGCAGCCTCTCCGGTCTGCTGCAACTGGGCCATGTGGATCAGGCGGTGGAGCTGATCCAGCAGGAGAACGAAGCGTGTCAGACCATGTTGCAGGAGCTGCTGCGGCTGATCGACAACAAGCCGGTTGCGGGGCTTATTCTCGGCAAGTTTAGTCGAGCCCGCGAGCTGGGGGTGACCCTGGAGCTCGATCCCGACTCGGCGCTGGCGGAGTATCCGGCTGCCGTCTCGGCGGATCTCATCACCCTCATTGGCAACCTGCTGGACAACGGCCTGCAGGCGGCCTGGCGCAACCGCCAGCAGCGGCCGCCGCGGGTGCTGCTGTCCCTGTGCGATGTGGGGCGGCGACTGGTGATCGAGGTGGAGGATAGCGGCGAGGGGGTCGACGAGGAGCTGGCCGATCACCTGTTCGATTACGGGGTGAGTCGCCAGAGCGGCGATCACGGGGTAGGTCTGTTCCTGGTCAAGGAGACCGTGGGTCGGCACGAGGGTGTGATAGAATGGCGGCGAACCGCCGAGCAGACCACCCTGTTTGGTATCTACTTGAATAAAAACCAATTAATGTGAGCCATGGACCCAATAATCACGCTTGTTATTGAAGATGACGATCGGATCGGTGCCATCTTGTCAGAACTAGTGGCGGCGACACCCGGTTTCTCCCTGCTGGGGCGGGCCGGCACCCTGGCCCAGGCCGATGCCATGATGGCCGGTGTTGTGCCCCAACTGCTGCTGGTGGATGTCTCCCTGCCCGATGGCTCCGGCCTTGAGTGGGTGAGCCGCCTGCGCAGCCACAACCGCGAAGCCTACGTCATCATGGTGACTGCCTCGCGGGATGTGGAGACCATCCAGCAGGCCCTCAATCTGGGGGTTCATGACTACGTCATCAAACCATTGCGGCTGTTTCGCATCCAGCAGAGTCTGGACGAGATCCTGCAACTGCACAGCCGCCTCTGCGAGCGGGGTCGGCTGGAGCAGGAAGATCTCGACAAGCTGCTGGGCAAGGGAGGGCGCTCCCAGCTCAAGGAGATGCGTGTCACTCCCAAGGGGATCGACAGCATCACCCTGCGTCAGGTACTGGATCTGCTGGCGGGTGAGCCGGAGAACGTCTTCTCCACCGACACGGTGGCGCTGCGACTCTCCCTCAGCCGCACCACGGCGCGCCGCTATCTGGAGTATCTGGAGTCGGAAGATCGGGTGGATGTGGATCTCAACTACGGTCAGCGGGGGCGGCCGGAGCGGCGCTACCGCTGGCGCCGGGCGGGGTGAGCCTCCGGTTGCTGCCAAAAAGCACGTGAAAACAACAAGGGAGCCAGCGGCTCCATTGTTGTTTCTGGGCGATGTTCGTTTTCACGCAGATTCCCGTTCGGCTACCGGTGTCCACCTTTTTAGCTGGGAGGCCATCACCCCGCCCAGGATTAGTCCGCCACCCAGCAGGTGATAGCCGTGGATCGGTTCCCCCAGACCGACGACGGCGATCAGCGCCGTACAGAGCGGCATCAGGTTCATAAAGACCGAGGTGCGCTCTGCCCCCATGCAGGCGAGGCCGCGCATCCAGCAGTAAGCCGCCAGCAGGGAGGAGGCAAGCCCGGCGAATAGCACCAGTCCCCACCCTTCGGCTGGCACCGCCATCGAGTCGGCACTGAGGGCGAGCGGCACCAGCAGTAGCACCGCCAGCAGGATCTGCATATAGAGGTTGAGCCAGGGGCCAAACGGCAGGTGCCAGCGGCGGATCAGTAGGCCGTAAAGGGCGTAGCTGGCGGAACCCAGCAACATCATGCCATCCCCCGGGTTGATGCCGTTGTGGAGCAGGGCCAGTGGTTCGCCCTTGCCAAGCAACCAGAGCACCCCGAACAGGGAGATACTCATGCCGAGCAGTGCCTGTTTGCCGGGACGCTGGCCGAAGAAGAGCGCCCCTTGCAGCAGGGTGAGCAGCGGAATGAGGGAGCCGATCACCCCCATATTGGTGGCCGAGGTGCTGTGGGCGGCGTAGTAGGCCAGACACTGATAGAGCACCATACCGAGCGCCGCCAGCACCAGCAGCTTGCCGAGCCAGGGGCGAACCTCGCTGCGTCGCCGCCATAGGGTGGGCAGACAGAAGGGGGTCAGCGCCAGGGCGGCGATCACCCAGCGATAGAAGGAGAT
>CAMFLW010000159.1 GCA_945957575.1 uncultured Aeromonas sp.
ATTGCCGGGATGGAGAGCATGAAGGCGGTCGGCAAGACCGGCGCCATTGCTCTGCTCTACTTCGAGGTGGTCAGCACCATCGCCTTGATCATCGGGCTGTGTGTGGTGAACCTGCTGCAACCGGGTGCCGGTATGAACGTCGATCCGGCTGCTCTGGATGCCAGCGCCATCTCCGCCTATGCGGAGCAGGCCAAGTCCCAGGGAATTATCGCCTTTTTACTGGATATTATTCCGGGCAGTGTGATCGGTGCCTTTGCCAGCGGTAATATCTTGCAGGTGTTACTGTTTGCGGTGCTGTTTGGTTTCTCCCTGCATCATATTGGTGAAAAGGGACAGGTTATTTTCGGCGTCATCGACAGTTTCGCCAAAGTCATATTTGGCATTATCAATATGATAATGCGACTGGCACCAGTCGGTGCATTCGGGGCAATGGCATTTACCATCGGTAAATATGGGGTGGGCTCACTGGTACAGTTGGGCCAGCTTATTGCCTGCTTCTATATCACCTGTCTTTTCTTCATCTTTATCGTGCTGGGCAGCATCGCCAAAGCCTCAGGCTTCAGCATCCTGCGTTTCATCTCCTACATTCGTGAGGAGCTGCTGATCGTGCTGGGGACCTCCTCTTCCGAGTCGGTACTGCCGCGGATGCTGGACAAGATGGAGAAGCTGGGTTGCCAGAAATCGGTGGTGGGGCTGGTCATTCCGACCGGATACTCTTTTAATCTGGATGGTACCTCCATCTATCTGACCATGGCGGCGATTTTCATCGCGCAGGCCACCAATACCCCGCTGGATCTGTTCCAGCAGATCACCCTGCTGGTGGTGTTGTTGATCTCTTCGAAAGGGGCGGCCGGGGTGACTGGTAGTGGCTTTATCGTGCTGGCAGCGACCATTTCGGCGGTGGGCCATCTGCCACTGGCCGGTTTGGCGCTGATCCTGGGGATCGACCGCTTTATGTCCGAAGCGCGGGCGTTGACCAACCTGATCGGTAACGGGGTTGCTACCGTGGTGGTCGCCAAATACTGCAAGCAGCTGGACGAGAAGAAGATGGATGCAGTGCTCGGCGGCAAGGTCGGGCAACTGGAAGCGGACAGGGCGTAAGCGCTGTTTTCCCCCGCATGGCTGCATTGGCTGGTGCGGGGGCAATAAAAAAACGGCCGATTGGCCGTTTTTTTGTGCTGATACCGCGAGTATCAGTGGTTCACTGCAGGGCGCTGATTACAGGCTCTGAGTGAAAGTACGGGTAACCACGTCACGCTGCTGTTCCGGAGTCAGGGCGTTGAAACGCACTGCGTAGCCAGATACACGGATAGTCAGCTGCGGGTACTTCTCCGGGTTGGCGATGGCATCTTCCAGAGTTTCGCGGCGCAGCACGTTGACGTTCAGGTGCTGGCCACCTTCAACGGCAGGCTCAGCCTGAACTGGCAGTTCGCGGTATTCGAACTGACCCAAGTCAGCCAGTTGTACTTCTTGATCGGCAGCGAAAGCATCGCCTTTGGTGCAAATGCAGCGAGCCTGTTGCTTCTCTTCGTCCAGCAGCCAGAAAGAGTTCAGCAGAGCGGTGTTGGCGGCCTGGGTGATTTGAATGCCTTTGATCATGGTATGACTCCTCAATGGGAACGCGAATCCAACTGTAAGGAAATTACCCTGATGTATTTAAGCTACCGTCGATGGCGATGACTTAAAGGGCCCTTGCCTTACACCTTTACTTTGTTGGGGTCATATATACCACGGTGGTAATATTACCAAAATTGATCTAGATCAAGAAAATCCAACAAAGTGCCATTTAGATGGGATTAAATTATTGAGTTGAATCAAAAATAGGTCATTTTTCTGATTTTGTAAGATATCTCTATTATGTACCTTTCATCTCATCAATCTAGTAATTTAATTACATCTTTTCGGTTTTTTCTGATGTTAATTGAAGGGGAGCCACACTCAGCCAAAAAAGCGAGGGGAGTGCCGGGTGAATAATGGGTGGTGAAAGTGGGCATGGTTCACCCTGTGTTGTTGCTGGACAGGCAGTGCTGTGGTGTGGTGTGGTGCGGCCGAGACGGTGAGTATTGCCGTGGGTGAGTGGCCGCCTTATATCAGTGAGCCGTTGCCCAATCAGGGCTTTCTCTGTGAGGTGATGCGCCAGGCCTTTGCCGAAGAGGATCTCGATGTCAGCTTTCACTTCTATTCTTGGGCCGAGGCTTACCGGCTGACTGTGGATGGGCGCTATGTGGTCACCATGCCCTGGTTTCGCTCCAGCGAGCTGCTTTTCTATCTCTCCGCCTCGCTCGGCCATTTCACCACTCGCCTGATGACGCTGACCGGTACCCCGTGGTCAATCTGGGTGAGCTGAAACACGAACCGGTCGGGGTGACTCGTGGCTACTTCTATGGCGATGGTTTTGCCGCTCGCCAAGCCGGGCTCACCCTCGAGTGGTCAGATTCCGATGCAGAGAGCATGGGCAAGCTGCTCGACGGGCGAGTCTACTATCTGGTGATGGATGAGCAGGTGGCACTGACTCTGTTCCAGCAGGCGCTCATTTGTCATCCCCAATCGCTGTCACTGAACGCCGCCGCCGACCCCATCTGGTCGCAACCGGGATACCTGCTGATACGCAAGGCCGATCCCGAGGCGCACCGTCTAATGCTGTTGTTCAATACTGGCTTGCGCAAGCTGGAGTGCTCGGGGCGCCTCGCCAGGTTCTGGAAAGCGTGAGCCGCGGTTGCGTCTTGCGGGCTGGCCCCCTATCCTGAGCCCTTCGCCGTATCAAGTGAGGAGGCCGGGGTGCTGACCTGGAGTGATGTGATAGGCTCTGAGAAAGAGCAGGACTATTTCAAGAGTACGCTGGCAACCGTCAGAGCCGAGCGGGAAGCAGGCAAGGTGATCTACCCACCAGCCACCGATGTGTTCAATGCCTTCAAGCTGACCGAGCTGGATCAGGTCAAGGTGGTGATCCTGGGCCAGGATCCCTACCACGGTCCCAATCAGGCACACGGTCTCTGCTTCTCCGTTCTGCCCGGCGTGCGTACGCCCCCCTCACTGGTCAACATCTATAAAGAGATGCAGCGTGACCTGCCAGGTTTCGTCACACCCAATCACGGCTTTCTCGAATCCTGGGCCAAACAGGGTGTCCTGCTGCTCAATACCGTGCTGACGGTGCAGGCCGGTCAGGCGCACTCTCACGCCCATCTGGGATGGGAGACCTTTACCGATCGGGTCATCGAGCAGATCAATGCCAGTTGTCAGGGTGTGGTGTTCCTGCTGTGGGGTGCCCACGCCCAGAAGAAAGGACGTTTCATCGACCGCCAGCGCCACTATGTGCTGACCGCGCCGCACCCGAGCCCACTCTCTGCCCACCGCGGTTTCATCGGTTGCGGCCACTTTAACGAGACCAATCGCTTGCTGGAACAACAGGGCAAGAGTCCGATAGAGTGGAAATCTGTCTGCATCCCACTTGATTGAGTGCAAAGTTCGGGCGACAAATGACCGTATACTCAGGGACATAAGATTAATTCAGAGCCAAGGAGTGCCCATGTTATCCAGTCTGCACAAGGACCATCTCAACATCGCCCGACTTTTGGAGCTGCTCAAGCACAAGCTGGCAGCCATTCGCGCCGAAGAGCCCATCAGCTATTTTCTGGTGCGCGATGTCATCGACTACCTGCGGGAGGTCTCTGACAAGTACCATCATCCCAAGGAAGACCTCATCTATGACTACTACCTGAAATATCGGGTGGTGGAAGGAGAGGTCGCCAACCGCCTGCAGGAGGAGCACGTCAAGCTGCTGGAGGCCGGAGCCGATCTCAAGGAGATGGTGGAGATGATCCTGATGGATGCTGTGATCCCCCTCGATCAGTTCACCACCAAGCTGGAGCGCTTCGTGGAGCTGCAAGAGGCGCACATGAACTATGAAGAGGGGGTGATCTTCCCCCATCTGCGTGACTCCCTGACCGAGGATGACTGGCGTCATCTGGAGCAAAACTGGCAGAACCGCGCCATTGGCGACCCCCTGTTCGGGGCCGAGGTGAGCCAGCACTTCCAGGCACTGGCCAAACGCCTCTCCCTGCCTTTTGCTGCCAGCTGACGCGCGAGGCTTTTTGTCACCAGTCATCTGACTGTGCTGGCGTTACCCGGCCGATGTGCCGGGTTATTTATTGTTACTCACGCCACATGGTCTTGTTGCGCCATTTGTCGGGCACGGTGAGCCGCCAGCGGGCCAGTTCGCTCTTGCTGAAGACATATTCGCCGCGTAAGGCTGCTCGCGGGGAGATGGTACGGGGCAGGGTGCCCGCCAGAATGGTGTTGATGAGGCTGGCTGCCTGTATCCCCTGATCGTGGCCGTCCAGCACCAGCCCGCCGATGGCCATCCCCTTGCCGACGGTAAATTCCCAGAAACAGAAGAGCGGCACCGGCGTGTTGGCGCTGGTCCACTCCAGCACCGTCTTTTCGCTCACATGCTTGCCATTGTCATCGACCAGCGTGTGGTAGAGGCCGAGGAAGATTGCCTGATAGCCGTTCTTCCTGGCGTTGAGCACCGCCTCCTGCCATAGGCTGTAATCCCCCATCAGCTGGCTGTTGATCCGGGTCTGACCGACCCGCAGCTCGGTCTGGGTCTTGAATTCATCCTCGATGGCGGTGAGGGCCACATTGCTGGAATCAAACAGCACCAGTGCCTTGTCGAGCCCTCCCATCATCTGGCTTATTTCGCTGATGTTGCGTTTGAGCAGGGGGCGCTCCAGCACGCCGGTGATCTTGGGGTGGCCGACAAAGCCCTTGAGCCGGGGATTTTCGTTCATGCCGAGAAAGACCACCG
>CAMFLW010000160.1 GCA_945957575.1 uncultured Aeromonas sp.
GCAGACAGAAGGGGGTCAGCGCCAGGGCGGCGATCACCCAGCGATAGAAGGAGATAGCCGCGGGGTCGAGCACGCTGGCGGCCGCCTTGGACACCACGGTATTGGTAGCCCAGATCAGCACCGCCATCAGCGGAAAGAGAAGAGGGGAAAAGATTCGCATCAGAGGCTCCTTATTAACAGGGGGCCAAGTCTACCCTTGTCTTTATATTATCAAGTAGCGTAAAACAGACAGATGACCCAGCAGAAAAGACAACTCTTTCTGATGCACCTTATTCCGACCCACCCGGGCTGCGTCTGCCCGCAACTGATGGCTGCTTTTGGCCTGTGCCGGAGACCGAGCCAACAGGGCGTTGCATCACGCCTGCTCCTCTCTCTCGCTGACAAGGGGCGCTAATGGCCACTCACCACTTTCAGCCGCTAGATGTCGTTCTGCCCGCTCCCAATCCGCTCTTTTTCAGTTACCAGCAGATGCTGGCCGACAGCGCGACCGTGCTGCACTCCCACCCCTGGGGCCAGCTCAACATGATCAGCCTGGGGATTATGGAGATAGAGCTGGGGGATCAGCGACTGGTGGCCCCTGCCGACTACCTTATCTGGGTACCGGCGGATCTCGAGCACACCTCCTACAACGAGCAGACCCTCGACTACACCTCCATCTACGTCAGCCACGAGCTGGCGGCCAAGCTGCCGCCAGAGCCCAGATTGCTGCTGCTCACCCCGCTGATCCGCGCCCTGCTGAGCGATTTTTGCGAACGGCGGGTAGGCCATATGGCGGATGAGTGGGATCAGCGTCAGGCCGAGTTGCTGGTGGAGCGACTGGCGCGCACCCGCTGTCAGGAGAGCTACCTGCCGATGAGTCAGGACAAGCTGTTGGCTCCCATGCTGGCGGCGTTACACAGCGATCCTGCCGATCCCCGAACTCTGGCCCAGTGGGCCGGACAACTGCACACCACAGAGCGCACCCTGGCGCGGCGCTGCCTGCGGGAGCTGGGGATGAGCTTCGGTCAGTGGCGGGCGCGGCTGCGGCTGCTCAAAGCCTTGGCCTGGCTCAAGGGCGACATGCCCATTCAGGAGATCAGCTGGCGGCTCGGTTACGGCTCCACCTCGGCCTTTATCGCCATGTTCAACCGGGAGCTGGGCTGCTCCCCCCAGCGTTATCGCCAGCAGTCGGGCAGATAACTAATTGCCGGACATGTCATCTGATGAAGCAAAACAAGGAGGGCGCCCGCAGGCGCCCTTTCTGATGACATCTGCTTGCGCTAGAAGAAGCCGAGTGGGTTGATGTCGTGACTTACCAGCAGGTTCTTGGTGTTCTGGTAGTGGTCCAGCATCATCTTGTGGGTCTCGCGGCCGATCCCCGACTTTTTGTAACCGCCAAAGGCGGCGTGTGCCGGGTAGGCGTGGTAGCAGTTGACCCAGACCCGGCCAGCCTGAATGCCACGCCCCATGCGCCAGGCCAGATTGCTGTCGCGGGTCCACAGGCCTGCCCCCAACCCGTACTGGGTGTCGTTGGCAATGGCCAGAGCATCCGCCTCGTCCTTGAAGGTGGTGACCCCGAGCGCTGGCCCGAAGATCTCCTCCTGGAATACCCGCATCTTGTTCTGACCGGAGAAGATGGTGGGCTGGATGTAGAATCCCCCCTCCAGTCCGCTCACCTTGGCCGGGCCGCCGCCGATCAGCATCTTGGCCCCTTCGCCGCGGCCGATCTCCATGTAGCCCAGGATCTTGTCGAACTGCTCGCGGGATGCCTGTGCTCCCACCTGAGTGGCGGTATCGAGGGGGTTGCCCTGCACTATGGTGCGGGCGCGGGCCAGCACCCTGTCCATGAAGTCGTCATAGATGCTGGCCTGCACCAGCGCGCGGGAGGGACAGGTACACACTTCCCCCTGGTTGAAGAAGGTCATCAGCATCCCTTCTACCGCCTTGTCGATGTAGCTGCTCTCGTGCTGCATCACGTCGGCGAAGTAGATATTGGGGGACTTGCCGCCCAGCTCCACGGTGGAGGGGATCAGCTTGTCGGCGGCGCAGCGCAGGATATGGGCGCCCACTTCGGTCGAACCGGTAAATGCCAGTTTCTGGATCCGGTTGCTGGTGGCCAGCGCCTGACCCGCCTCGGCGCCGAAGCCGTTGACCACGTTGACCACCCCGGCGGGCAGGATGTCCTTGATGAGATCCATCATCAGCATGATGGTGACCGGGGTCTGCTCGGCGGGCTTGAGCACGCTGCAGCAACCGGCCGCCAGCACCGGGGCCAGCTTCCAGGCGGCCATCAGCAGCGGGAAGTTCCACGGGATGATCTGGCCGACCACGCCGATGGGTTCCTTGAAGTGGTAGCTGACGGTGTTCTGATCCAGCTCGGCGGCCGAGCCCTCCTGAGCGCGAATGCAGCCAGCGAAGTAGCGGAAGTGATCCACCACCAGCGGCAGGTCTGCCGCCAGGGTTTCACGCACCGCCTTGCCGTTCTCCCAGGTTTCGGCGATGGCGAGCCGTTCGATGTTCTGCTCGATGCGATCGGCGATGCGCAGCAGCAGGTTGCTGCGCTCGGTGACGCTGGTTTTGCTCCAGCTGGTGAACGCCTTGTGGGCGGCATCCAGCGCCAGCTCGATATCGGCGGCGTCGGAGCGGGCGACCTCGCAGAATACTTTGCCATCCACCGGCGAGATGTTTTCAAAGTAGCGGCCGGCGCGAGGAGCCACCCACTCACCACCGATGAAGTTGTCGTAACGGGACTTGAAGCTGACCAGGGCACCTGCCTGACCGGGAGCGGTATAAATCATCTCATCATCCTTTATGTGTGTGATCCTGACCGGACTGGCTGACAGACCGGTTGCCAGCTGATATCGCAAGGGGCGTGCCAAAGGGTCTGACCAGCAGACAGAAGGTTACAAAAACGTTATCAAATGGGGTGTGGCAGCGTATCTTGGTTAACCAATGTCCACGGCTATTGCGATAAAACTGTACCGTTTCTGGACAGTGGCCGAGACAGTCGTGCTGTTTGTGAACAGGAGGCGTGATGAGTGAGTCACTTCAACCCAGTCCCGGTCCGATCCAGCGTTCCTGGCAGCGCTGCCTGCATCAGGGGCTGAGCCGCCAGCAGAGTGCCGGTCTGGACTTGCTGCCCCAGGGGGAGCTGTCGGCCCGTCAGGAGCAGCACAGGGCGCTGATTGCCTGCTTCCAGCGCTTCGTGCTGCCGCTGTTTGCCCAGTTGCTGGCGGGTCGCCCCTGTCGCCTGTTGTTGTGTGACGGTGAGGGGGCCATTCTGGCCGCCAGCGGTGATGAGGGGTTCGCCCGCCATGCCGAGCGTATCTTTTTGCGCAGTGGCGCCCGCTGGGGTGAGGCGAGCAAGGGCACCAACGCCATCGGTACCGCGCTGGCCGAGCAGAGCGAAGTGCAGGTGCTCGGCAATCAGCACTTCTTCGCCCAGCACAGCTTCCTTAGTTGCAGCGCCTGTCCGCTGCTCGGGCCGGATGGGCAATTGCTCGGGGTGCTCGATATCTCCACTGATGCGGCTCACCACGATGGTGACATGCTGGGCACGGTGCGGCTGCTGGCCATGACCCTCGAAAACGCACTATTGGCGCGTCAGCCGGGCTGGCTGGTGGATCTCGATCCCCAGAGCCTCTGGTCCGCTCGCCTGTTGCTGGGAGAGGAGGGGGAACTGCTCGGCGCCAACCGGGCAGGCCGACTCTGGCTCGGTCAGCATCCTTTCGATGGCAGGCAACTGCTGCGCGAGGGGCGTGGCTTGCGGCTGGTGTCAGAAGCGGACGCGACACCTTCCTGCACCGCGCTGCCGGGTCACGCAAGCCCGGTGCTACCTCCGCAGCAGGTGCCGCTCAAGATGCTGGAGCGCGGCATTTCGCTGCTTATCGAGGGGGAGACCGGCAGCGGCAAGGAGCATCTGGTGCGGGCCCTGCACCGAGCGTCGAGTCGGCGGGATCAGCCACTGGTGTGCGTCAACTGCGGCGCGTTGCCAGCAGATCTGGTGGAAGCCGAGCTGTTTGGCTATGTGGGCGGGGCCTTCAGCGGTGCCCGCAGCCAAGGCAGTCAGGGTTATCTGCGCGCAGCCCACGGCGGCATGCTGATGCTCGATGAAATTGGCGAACTGCCGCTGCAGGCTCAAACCCGACTGCTGCGGGTATTGCAGGAGCGCAGCGTGACGCCGGTTGGCAGTCACAAGCCGGAGGCGGTGGATTTCTGGCTGGTCAGTGCCAGCCACCGGGATCTGGCGGCCATGGTGCAGAGTGGCGCATTTCGCGAAGACCTATATTACCGGATCTGCGGCTGGCGCCAGCAGCTGATGCCGCTGCGCCGTTGGCCTGCTGCTGAGCGTCTGGAGCTGATCCAGCGACTGTTGGCGGAGATGGACCCGACCCTGCGTCTGACCCGCGATGCGGAGCAACAACTGCTGGCCCATCCGCTGCCCGGCAACGTGCGTCAGCTCAAGCAGGCACTGGAAGTGGCCTGTGTGCTGGCTGAGGGGCTGGGCTGGATTGAGCCCGTCCACCTGCATCTGCCGGCCGTGGCGGTGGCGCCGGTCGCCACCACGGCGCTGGCAGGTAGCACCCTGCGCCAGCAGAACCGGCAGCGGGTGCAGCAGACCCTGACGGAGTGCGATGGCAACGTGAGCGAGGCGGCGCGCCGGCTCGGCATCAGCCGCACCACCCTCTATCGGGCGCTGCGTGAGGCTGGCTGAGGTGTTTGTTACCCGAGCTTTTTCGTGGTTAAGATAGGTTCACAAGAGACCCTTTGATGATTCTTTTGCATGGCATGGAGTGCTTTATGACGCGTACCCGATTTGATTGGC
>CAMFLW010000161.1 GCA_945957575.1 uncultured Aeromonas sp.
CCACCAACGACCGGGTGGCCGATGCCAAGCGGATCAAAACCTGGCTGGAGAGCTCGGGCAAAACCACCCTGGCAGCCAACCAGAGCAGCATGCTGACTCACCAGTAAGCTCGAGATTCCCAACCAAGCGAGGCGCCCGCCTCGCTTTTTTTATCTGTATGAGCGCGCCCAAAAAATGGGATCCAGCTCCCGCTACAGGTAACACCTTCCGCCATCCAGTTACAAAACGTAACTGCTCAACAGCGTGATTCACACTAATAGAATCAATTGGTTGTAACCTAGCAGTAAGAATTTTAGCGTGCCGTCACAACCCCTGTAACGACGAGCCAACATGCGTATTTCCAGTATCGAATGCGGGCGGGTACTGGCCATTCTGGCCGTGATGACCATTCACGTATCCCCCTTCGCCAACCCCTTCAATCCCGCCCTGTGGGGAGGTGAATTCTGGCTCTGGCTGAGCGGCACCATCAACCAGCTATGCCGCTTTGCCGTACCGCTGTTTTTCATCTGTGCAGGTTACTTTCTGCAGCCGAGACTGAGTCGTGAAGCGCCGCTGACCGTTGCCTGGCGCTACTGCCGCCCCTTGCTGCTGCTCTGGCTGGTGTGGAGCCTAGTTTACCTGCTGGTACCGTTCAATCCGCTGGATGCCGCGCAGCAAGGCTATCTGGCCTCCCTGCGCGGGCAATGGCAATTCCAGCTCGGCGATCCCCTCAACGGCTGGCTGGTGGGCGGCATGATCCACCTCTGGTTCCTGCCTGCCCTGATCATGGCAGTGACCTTGCTGGCGCTCTGCTACCGGCTTGGCAGACCAGCGATCGCCCTCTGGCTGGGTCTTGGTCTCTACCTGCTGGCGCTGCTGGGTGGATCCTATGCCAAACCGCTGCTGGGCGCCGAGTGGCCACTGCTCACCCGTAACGGCCCCTTCTTCTCCCTGCTGTTTGTGGCGCTGGGGGCCCTGCTGCACCAGCGTCAGTGGCAACCGAATGCCCGCACCGGCTGGCAACTGCTGCTGGCGGGCGTGGCACTCTATGGCTGTGAAGCCTGGGCACTTCAACACTTTGCTGCGGTGCCGCTCACCCGCCACGACTTCCTGCTCGGCTCCCTTCCCTGGGCCCTCGGTCTGTTCGGCCTGCTGCTGGCCAACCCCGAATGGGGCAAGGACAGCTGGCTTGAGCGCCAAGCCCCCAAAGTACTCGGGATCTACTGTCTGCACATGATGCTGGTGGTCTGGCTCTTTATGCTCGGCCCACACGGCACATCCATCCTGTGGGAGCTTGCCAAGGTGCCGCTGCTGCTGGGATCGTCGCTGCTGGCTTATCGCCTGCTGGCTACCTTTCCTGCATTCCGCTGGCTGCTGCGTATCCAGTAATTTCGCTCTATGGCCCGCCCCTTGCGGGCCAGTTCTTCTCACACAGCTTGCCACCCCATCGCCAGCACCTCTCTTCCAATGCGCACCTCCATTTTTGCCCCGCCACACAAATGAAAATTGCTGATATCCAGTTTTTTTTTGCAAGATACTTGTTACGACTAAATCAACAAGTTCAGATCTCAGGTTGCCCCTATCTGACTACCATTATTGATCACCGCGGTCGCAGTAGGAGTAGCAGTCTGTACTGGTGACAAACCTGCATGCCGCTCACAGGTTTACTGATGCGAGTCGTCGCCAGGGTGGTGCTGCTGGCCCACAATGTGTTTCTAGCTCACCACCTCGATGAACATGACGACTTTGGCAAGGAGCGGCACCGGCTCAGACGTTCCCGGCAAAGCTGGTTAAAGCAGCTGGAGCAAAGGACCATGTTGTGCACCAAGCGCTTTCGGGGACGCTGCGACTGGCTCCTCAAAGATGAAGAGATGCTGTGGCAGCAAGGGAGCTACGGCGTGTGTTCACATCGTGGCGAGTGGTTTCGCCAGCAAATACTGTCATTGATGGAGACGGCCAAACGACTGGGGTGTTGTCCTCAGTAGTGGCTGCGTGCCGTCGTCCAGGTCTGCATCGAGAAAACGAATTACCTCATACCTGTCGGGTTGTGTGCGTCAAGCCCCAGCTGGGGAACAGTTACCCCGTGAAGGCTATGCCTGATAAGAAGCGGCTTGCCAGGTATTGCGCCCCAGTCCTTTGGCCTGATACATGAGGGCGTCAGCCTGTCGCAGCAGTTGGTCGGTATCTGCCTCTCTCTTTGCGGCGACCCAGACAGCCCCAGTGCTGATGGAGAGGGTCACCTCGCCGCTGCTGGTGTGCAGGGTTTGCTGGTTGCTCTCCAGGCAAATGCGCTCGGCCCACTCTTCTGTCTCTGCCAATGTGGCCAGCGGCAGCAGCAGGCAAAACTCTTCACCACCGATGCGGGCCAGCAGAGCCTCTTCGGGCAGCAGGTTGGTCACAGTCGTGGCCAGCTTTTCCAGCAACAGGTCCCCGATGCCATGACCAAAGCGATCATTGGTCTCCTTGAAGTGATCCACATCGAACAGCAGCAGAGCACAGGGATCCCCGCTTGCCAGTCGTTGCTCCATGGCGGGCATAAATGCCCGTCGATTGAGCAGGCCGGTCAGGGGATCGGTACTGGCCAGCTTCTCCAGTCTGGCATTGGCGCGGCTCAACTCGGTGGTGCGGCTGGCAACGGCGCGGCGCAGTTGCACTATGTAGGCCACCATGATCAACACCCCGGCCAGCAGTAGCCAGGGACCGAGATGGATGGGATAGACGGTTTCGACATGCATCCATTTGCGGATGATCCGCTCCCGATCGCTCTCTTTGAGCTTGGCGAAGCCCTCTTCCAGCCGGTTTAACAAGGCAAGGTCGCCTTTTTTCACCGCAAAGCGGATCTGGTCGGTATAGAGGTGGCGAACCGGAATAAAGCGGGTGGGATCGTCAGAGGTATAGATGTAGAAGTTGGCGACCTGCAGATCGGCGACAAAAGCCTTTATGTCTCCCCGAAAGGCAGCCGCCAGCAAGGTATCATTGTCATCAAAGGTCTGCAGTTTGGTGCCGGGGAAGTAGCGTCTGGCGTAATACTCCTCGTAACCACCGGCCACCACACCGACCGTTTCATGGAGCAGGTAGTAATGTACATCAATGCCGCGCAGTTCGTGTGAGAAGAAGAGTTGGGAGTCGAGCTGGGCGAGGGGCTGGCCATAGTCGTAGAGCTTGTCCCGCTCAGGTGACCAGAGCAGCCCTGCGTGAACGTCCGCCTTCCCCTCATGAAGCAGGTCGAGGGAGCTCTGCCAGTCGACCAGCCTGAACTCGATCTTCTGGCCGGTCACCCGGGCATATTCACGCCACAGATCGATCAGCAGGCCATCCGGCTGGCCCGACTCATTGATATAGGAGAAGGGCTGCCAAGCTTTGGAGTTGGTAATGATGATCGGCTCTTCTGGGGCTTTGGCCCAGGCAGGCAGGGCAAGGGCGAGCAGCAGGAGCCCCCATCCGATACAGACTAAGAGACCTGTCCTGAAAGAAGCCATCCTTGCTCCATACCGTTGCCATATACAGTCCCGCGCTTATCGATTATCACCATTTTTCTCATCGAAGAACAAGTGCTCAAATGATGAAGTTTGCATGATGCAAACGGCGCCATGACAAGGCTGGTGGATAGAGTGACCACTTACAGTGGCAGGCTGATCCTCGCCTCCAGTCCCCCTTGTGGCCGATTGAGCAGGGTGAGCTCGCCGCCGTGTTGATGGACCAGAGTGCGAGCGATGGAGAGCCCCAGCCCGACGCTGCCCGATTCGGTGTTGCGCGCTTCATCGAGCCGCACGAAGGGCTTGAAGACATCATCCAACCGTGTCGGATCTATCCCCGGCCCGTGGTCGCAGACCCGGATCAACAGCTCCTCCTTGCGCCGCTCCAGCGACACTTCGGCGCTGCCGGCATATTTGATGGCGTTGCCGATGAGGTTCTGCAATACCCGACGCAGGGTGTTGGCCCGGCAGGCGTAGACCTCTTTTCCATCGGCCAGACAGCTGACCGGCTGGCCGGTATCGGCATAGTCATCGCATAAGCTTTCCAGCAGGCTGACCAGATCCAGCTCACGAGTCGCCTCCTGCTGGCCCTCTTCGCGGACAAAGCTGAGGGTAGCCGCCAGCATCTGCTCCATCTGTTGCAGGGTCTGCTGGATACGCTCCTTGTCCTCACCATCGGCCAGAAACTCGCTGCGAAGCCGCAGACTGGTGATAGGGGTACGCAGATCATGGGAGATGGCCGCCAGCATCCGGGTTCTGTCCTGCACGAAGCGGTCGAGCCGGGTGTGCATCCGGTTAAAGGCCTGAATCGACTCGCGGATCTCGGTCGGCCCCACCTCCTGCAGTGGCTCTACATCCTCACCCCGGCCCAGCCGCTCGGCGTTGCCAGCCAACTGTTTGAGTGGGCGGGTGGCACGACGAAACAGCAGTACCATCAGCCCGATCACCAGACTGGCGACCAGCATCAGATTGAGAGTTGTTTGCCACGACCAACTGCCCGCCTCCTTGTCGACCAACGAGCTGAACTGTAGCCAGCCCCCCTGCGGCAGTTCGATGGATCCATAGAGCCGCATATCCCGTGGCGGAGGAGGGGCCTTGCGATTCCGCATCATTCTGGCGTGATGCTCCCAGGCTCTGCTGCGTTGGGCATCCTCTTTCAGCTCGGCACTGATCTCAATGGCGAGACCCTGTGGGTAGCCGAGCCTTGAGCGAACCTGCTGCTCGAAGCGGGGGCTGCGGTTATCCGGTTGCAGTGGTTCGTCCGAGAGGCGCAGCAGCAGGGTTTCGCTACGACTCGCCTTGAGGATCTCGTCATAGAGGGAGGGCGGGGAGAGAGAGAGCA
>CAMFLW010000162.1 GCA_945957575.1 uncultured Aeromonas sp.
TGGCCTGCAAAAAGCTGCCGAGGGCCGCAATCAGCGAACCGAAGTGGAGCGGGCCTGAGGGGGAGGGGGCAAAGCGGCCGATATAAGGGCGGGTCTGGGACGAGGGGATGGTATTCACGGGCATGCGGATTCGGGCAAACGGGACATTGAGGCTGCATTCTGGGACGGCCCGGCCAAAAGCTCAATAAAAAAGGGAGCCCGCAAGCTCCCTTTTTCATATTGCAGCGGGTCGGTATCAACCGGCCATCTGCTTTTCCTTGATCTCGGCCAGAGTCTTGCAGTCGACACAGAGGTCGGCAGTCGGACGGGCTTCCAGACGGCGGATACCGATTTCGATACCGCAGTGCTCGCAGTAACCGAAGTCATCATCTTCCAGCAACTGCAAGGTCTTCTCGATCTTCTTGATCAGCTTGCGTTCACGATCGCGGGTACGCAGTTCGAGAGCGAACTCCTCTTCCTGCGCGGCACGATCCACGGGATCCGGGAAGTTGGCAGCCTCGTCCTTCATGTGATCAACGGTGCGGTCAACTTCCTGCATCAGTTGGTTGCGCCAGGCACCCAGGATCTTGCGAAAATGCGCCTTCTGTTGGTCATTCATGTACTCCTCACCCGGCTTTTCCTGGTAAGGCGCGACACCCGCAATGGCCAGGGGGCCCAGAGATTTCCTGTTTTCGCCTGTTGGCATGCCCTGTCTCCTAATTCAGCACGCTACCCGTGCCATCCATAAATTGAGGGCGACATCTATAGCAGAAGGGTAACGGGTAAGCAAACGAGCCGTACCAATAATGTTACCCACTCCAATATTTATGAACTCCCCTCGGGTAACAGGTGGCTGGATTCAAACGGGATAAATCCTTGTGCCACCATGCCTTGCACCCCAACATGGGGCCGATAGCATAAAATTTCAACCCCCGCCGCAATTGCCTGTTCAATTAGCAGACTATAGTGCGGATCTATGTGCGCTGCAGGGCGCATCCGGCTTATTCCGGAGTGCAACACCATAAATAGCAGCACGGCTCTGTGACCGGCCGCTTTCATGGCCATCAATTCACGTAAATGCTTGGCGCCACGGGCAGTTACCGCATCGGGGAAGTAGCCCATACCAGCCTCCTCCCGCTCATCGAGCAGGGTGACCGATTTTACCTCGATGTAACAGTTGCCCTTCTCCTCATCTTCCAGCAAGAGGTCGATGCGACTGTTCTCTTCGCCATATTTCACCTCGGTGCGCAGTCTGGCATAGCCGCACAGCGGTGCGATGGCATCCTGCTCGATCAGCTCGCGGGCGATCTGGTTGGCGCGCGCCGTGTTGACGCAGATAAAGTGGCCGGCCGGGCTCTCAGCGATCTCCCAGCTATGGGGCAGCTTGCGCTTGGGGTTGTCGGAGGTCGAATACCAGACCCGGGTGCCCGGATCGGCACAGCCGGTCATGGCGCCGGTGTTGGCGCAGTGGATGGTGATCACCTCACCATTGGCCAGTTCGACATCGGTCAGAAAGCGCTTGTAGCGGGCGACAAGCTGCCCGGATTGCAGCGGCGGCTCGAATATCATGGGTTCGCCCCCCGCGCCTGTTCGTTGTCCCACTCATCCCGAGCCCCCTCATCCCTGGCTCTGGCCCGCAGCGGCCAGCAGGCAAGCGGCTGGTAGCGCACCCCATCCGGAGTCGAGATCGACTCATAGAGACAAAATTGATCGGCCTTGAGCAGAAAATCGGGAGCCGGCAGGGTGGCTGGCGCCTCGCCCGCCTTGCGCGAGAGGGTGACGTGAGGGCGATAACCCTGCTCGCCATTGCCAAGCCCCAGCTTCTCGCCGTGACGCCGCAGTGCCTTCGCCAGCACGGTCAGCTCGTTGGGCCACTCCTTCGGGCCAATCCAGCCAGCCTTGGCGCGGCTGAACCAGCCGGTCTCGTCAAGCCTGATGGTGAGCGGCGGACAGTGCTGGCGCTCAACGGCGGCGATCAGGCGGCGGGTGGTCACCTCGTCCGCTTCACCGAGGAAGGCGAGAGTCAGGTGAAGATTGGCTTGCGGCACCGGCTGACCGGGCCAGGGGCGTTGATCACGCCAGCTGATGAGTTCGGGAGCGAGCTCCCCGACGGGCAGGGCAAAGAAGAGTTTGGCCATTCGGGTGAAGATGCCTTTTTCCAGACAGAGAGGGTGGCCCATTCTATGGCAGCCATCTCCTCCTGTCTCGCCATCCGGGCCGAGGGCCATCTGCTCCCCTACATCTGCTCACGGTGGCCGTGCTGGCTGTGGCAGAATAGGCGCCGTTTTACCGGTTGCAACAGAAGGTGTTGATCGTTTTGTCCCCACTCCCCATCGTTTCGGTGCTGCCCGAACTCTTTGCCGCCCTCGACCGCCACAACAGCGTGATCCTGCAGGCGCCCCCCGGCGCGGGCAAATCGACCCTGCTTCCGCTGGAGCTGGTGCGTCAGAACCGGCTGCCCGGCCGCATCATCATGCTGGAACCAAGACGGCTGGCTGCGCGCAATATCGCCAGCTTTCTGGCGCGTCAGCTCGGGGAGAAGGTGGGCGAGCGCATCGGCCTGCGGGTGCGCGGCGAGAGCCGCACCAGCTCCGCGACCCGACTCGAGATCGTCACCGAAGGGGTGCTGACCCGGATGTTGCAGCAGGATCCCGAGCTCGGCGGCGTCTCGCTGGTCATCTTCGACGAGTTCCACGAGCGCAGCCTGCATGCCGATACCGCGCTGGCCTTCGCCATCGAGAGCCAGCAAGGGCTACGCGATGACCTCAAGCTCTTGGTGATGTCCGCCACCCTGGATGGCATGGCGCTGGAGACCCTGCTGCCGGAGGCCCCAGTGGTTCGATCGGAGGGGCGCGGTTTTCCCATCGACTACCACTATCGTCCCGCCAATCGCCAGCAGTGGCTGGAACCCCAGGTCGGCGCCGTGGTGCTGGAGGCGTTGGCCGCCCACGCCGGCAGCCTGCTGGTGTTCCTGCCGGGCCAGGGGGAGATCGAGCGGCTGGCGCAGTGGTTGGAAGGGCGGCTGCCGGACGAGGTGACCCTCGCCCCCCTCTACGGTCGCCTCGACATGGCGGCCCAGCAGGCGGCCATCGAGCCGGCACCTGCGGGGCGCCGTAAGCTGGTGCTCACCACCAATGTCGCGGAGACCTCCCTCACCATCGAAGGAGTCTCTGTCGTTATCGACAGCGGGCTGGAGCGGCGCGCCTCGTTCGATCTGAAAAGCGGCGTCACCCGACTGGAGACCCGCCCCATCGCCAAAGCCTCCGCCACCCAGCGGGCGGGCCGTGCCGGCCGCCTTGGCCCCGGTGTCTGCTACCGGCTCTGGAGCAGCGAGGTGCAGGAGCGGCTCGCCGAGCAGAGTCCGCCCGACATCCTCACTCAGGAGCTGACCGGTCTGCTGCTGGATGCTGCCCAGTGGGGGGCAAAGGTGGAAGATCTGCCGCTGCTCGACATGCCGCCGGCGGCGGCCGTCGCCAGCGCCCAGCGGCTGCTGGTGGCCCTTGGCGCCATGAAGCCCGAGGGTGAGCAACAACTTACCCCGGCTGGCCGCGCCATGGCGGCCTTCGGTACCCATCCCCGGCTCGCCCGCATGCTGCTGCGCGCCCGCGAGCTGGAAGCTGAAGGTCTGACAGGGATTGTCGCCGATGCCGCATATCTGGTGGCGTTGCTGGAAGAAGATCTGCGAGGATCGGAGCGCCTCTCGGTGCTGTTCCACCGCCGTCAGGGAGCCCTGCGCCAGAGTGCGGCCCGCTGGTTTGAACGGCTTGGCGTGCGCCCGGCCAATCCACAGGGTCAGTGGCTCGGGCTGCTGTGCGCCCTCGCCTGGCCGGATCGCATCGGCAAGCTGCGCAGCGGCAGCCGTTACCAGCTCAGCGGCGGCGTAAGCTGCGATCTGAGCGAGGGTCACCCCTGTCAGGGCCAGAGTGCGCTGATTGCGGTGGAGATGGGCCAGAACGAGCGCGGCAGCCGCATCTTTATCGCCGAACCGATAGAGCTGGATGAGCTGGTACGTCTGCTGCCGGAGCTGGTGAGCGAGCGCCAGTGGTTCGACTGGGACGAGCGCGAGGAGCGGGTCCGGGCTGAACGCCAGCAGGTGCTTGGCGAGCTGGTGCTGAGCCAGCGACCGCTGACGGACCTTTCGGATGAGCAGAAGGGGCGCTGCCTGCTGCAGGGCATCCGCCGCAAGGGGCTGCATGTGCTGCCGTGGGACGAGAGCAGCGAAGGGCTGCTGGCCCGTCTGCGCTGCGCCCGCGACTGGTTGCCCGATGAGGAGTGGCCAGCCATGGATGACGACAGCCTGCTGGCCACCCTCGAACAGTGGCTGCTGCCGGCGGTGAGCGGCATGACCCGGCTGGAGCAGTTGAAAAAGCTCGATATGAGCGACATCCTGCGCCAATCTCTGCCCTGGCCACTGCCCAAACGGCTGGACGAAGCACTGCCCGGCCACTTCACGGCACCGACCGGCAGCCGGGTACGGATCCGCTATCAGCCGGGGCAGGCACCGGTGATCCCGGTGCGAATTCAGGAGATGTTCGGTCAGGCGGCAACCCCCTGCGTGGCCGATGGCCGGGTAGCACTGGTGGTGGAGCTGCTCTCCCCCGCCCAGCGACCGCTGCAGATCACCGCCGACTTGGCCGCTTTCTGGGCTGGCTCCTACGAGCAGGTGAAAAAAGAGATGAAGGGGCGCTATCCCCGCCACTACTGGCCGGACAATCCGCTGGAGGCGATGCCGACCAGGGTCACCA
>CAMFLW010000163.1 GCA_945957575.1 uncultured Aeromonas sp.
ACTTCAAGGTGGGGGGACTGGCGCGCTACGGCCTCGATTACCCGAGCCTCAAGGCTCGCCGCCCGGGGCTCATCTACTGCTCCATCACTGGTTTCGGCCAGGATGGCCCCTGGGCCCAGCGACCTGGATACGATCTGCTGATCCAGGGGCTGGGCGGATTGATGAGCATCACTGGCCAGCCAGACGAGGCCCCCGGCGGCGGGCCGGTCAAGGTGGGGGTGGCGCTCGTCGACATTCTCACCGGCCTCTACGCCACCATCGGCATCCAGGCGGCCCTGCGCCATCGGGAGCGAACCGGAGAGGGGCAGCAGATCGATCTGGCCCTGCTCGACGTGTCGGTGGCGGTGCTGGCCAACCAGGCGATGAATTATCTCGCCACCGGTCAGGCGCCCGGGCGCCTTGGCAACGGCCACCCCAATATCGTCCCCTACGACGTCTATCCGACCCGGGATGGTCATCTGATCCTCGCGGTGGGCAACGACGGCCAGTTTGCCGCGCTAGCTTCCCTGCTGGGGGAACCCGAGTGGGCGGCGGACCCCGACTTTGCCAGCAACAGCGCCCGGGTGCGCCAGCGCCACCGGCTCAATGCCCTGATTGCCGAGCGGCTGCTGGTACGCAGCAGCACCGAGTGGAGTGCCATGCTGGAGGCGGCCGGGGTGCCGGGCGGCCCCATCCTCACCCTGGATGCCCTGTTTTCCCTCGAGCAGGGGGCGGTGCGTGGCTGGGTACAGCAGGTGCAGCGCGGTGAGCAGCCCTTGCCCACCCTGGCCAACCCGCTGCATCTGTCGGCCACCCCGGTGCGCTACGGGCGCGCCTCGCCAGCGCTGGACGGGGATCGGGATGCGGTGCTGCGCGACTGGCTCGGGCAGGGCTGAACCGGTTGCATTAGGCGGGATGCACCCGTCTTCTGCCCTTTGTCCTCTCATCTGCCTCGGTGCTGGAGCCGGGGGCCGTCCCCCGTTATGATGCGCCCTTGCCGGGGCATTGCGCCCGTTGACTTATCTGCTGAGGATTTTCTGCCATGTCACAACACATAGGTGCATTGACCCTGCTGGTCGCCGATTACGATCAGGCCATCCGCTTTTTTACCGAGGGACTTGGCTTTGCGCTCTTGGAGGACACCCGGCTCGATGAACCGGGCAAACCGGGCAAGCGCTGGGTGCGGGTTGCCCCCAAAGGGGCCCCGGGTTCCGCGTTGCTGCTGGCACAAGCGGCCAATGCGCAGCAGCAGGCCGCCATCGGTCAGCAGGGCGGTGGCCGGGTATTTCTGTTCCTCGAGACCACTGATTTCTGGGGGGATTACCAGCGCATGCAGGCGTACGGTGTGCATTTTTGTGAACAGCCCCGCGATGAACCATATGGCACTGTGGTGGTGTTTGAGGATATCAGCGGCAACCGCTGGGACTTGTTGCAACGTACTGCTGCCAACTGAATCTGAAAACGTTTATCATCCCGCCTGTCATAAAGTCATAAAAGTGTCACAGAAAATTCTAATAATTGGCGCACCCATCTTCACAGAGGAGAGAGAAGGGAATGGCTAAGCGAATTCTGGTGGTCGAGGACGAAGCACCGATCCGCGAAATGCTCTGCTTCGTGTTGGAGCAGAAGGGATATGAGACGATTGAAGCGGAAGATTACGCCGATGGACTGGCGAAGGTGCGCGAACCCTACCCCGAACTCATCGTGCTCGACTGGATGATGCCGGGCGGCAGTGGCATCCAGTTTATCAAGCAGCTCAAGCAGGATGAGGTGACGCGCCAGATCCCGGTGGTGATGCTCACCGCCCGCGGTGAAGAGGAGGACAAGGTACGTGGTCTGGAGGCCGGTGCCGACGACTATATCACCAAGCCGTTCTCGCCCAAGGAGCTGACCGCTCGCCTCCATGCGGTGATGCGCCGCGTGTCGCCCACCTCGGTGGACGAGGTGATCGAGGTGCAGGGGCTGAAACTCGATCCTGTCTCCCACCGGGTCAGTGCCGAAGAGAAGGCGCTCGACATGGGACCGACCGAATTCAAGCTGCTGCACTTCTTCATGACTCACCCCGAGCGGGTCTACAGCCGTGAACAGTTGCTCAACAATGTCTGGGGTACCAATGTGTACGTCGAGGACAGAACCGTGGATGTGCATATTCGTCGCCTGCGCAAGGCGATTGAAGAGACAGGGCACGACAGATTGATCCAGACGGTGCGTGGAGCCGGATACCGCTTCTCAACTCGTCTCTAGAGGCAGTTATGTTGCAACCTTACGCCTGGCGGCGACAGTTGTGGCGAATGGCGTTTTTTTACGCCCCCTTCGCATTGGTTGGCTGGTTGATTGATCATCTTGCCCTCTGCCTGTTGGTGGCGGCCGTGTTGCATCTGGGCTGGCACTATCGCTTCCAGAAGCGGCTCTCTGACTGGCTGTGGCACGACCGCAGCTTGGTGCCCCCCAGCGGCAATGGCAGCTGGGAGTACATCTTCAACGGTATCTACAAGTTGCAGCAGCGTCACCGTGCCCGTCGCCGCGAGCTGGCGGGGCTGATCCGCCGCTTCCGGGAGGGTGCCGAGGCGCTGCCCGATGCCGCCGTGGTGTTTCGCACCGATGGCAGCATCCTCTGGTGCAACCGGCTGGCGGAGCAACTGCTCGGTTTTCGCTGGCCGGAGGATGCCGGCCAGCATATCGGCAACCTCATTCGCAATCCGGCCTTTAACGCCTATCTGGGCAAGGGAGCGTATGACGAGCCCCTCGAGATGCACTCCCCGGTCAACGAGGAGAAGTTTCTCGAGTTTCGCATCATGCCCTACGCCTCGGATCAGGCGATGCTGGTGGTGCGGGATGTCACCCGCTTGCGTAGTCTCGAGAAGACCCGCAAGCACTTCGTTTCCAACGTCTCCCACGAGCTGCGTACCCCGCTGACCGTGCTCAAGGGCTATCTGGAGATGACCGAGGAGCCGCCCCCGCCCGCCATGTGGGCCAAGGCGCATCGGGTGATGATGGAGCAGACCATCCGGATGGATAATCTGGTCAATCAGCTGCTTACCCTCTCCCGTATCGAGGCGGCCCCGACCGTGGATCTCTCCCATCTGGTGGACATGCCTGCCATGCTGGGGCTGCTGGAGCAGGAGGCGCGGGCGCTCTCGGGCGAACGGGCCCACCAGCTCGAATTTGTGGTGCAGCCCAATCTGCTGGTGCGCGGGGATCAGGAGCAACTGCGCAGTGCCGTCTCCAACCTGGTCTATAACGCCATCCACTACACCCCGGCGGGGCGAAAAATCAGCGTGGAGTGGCGCAAGCAGGGGGCGATGGCGCTGTTTGCCGTGAGCGATGAAGGGGAGGGGATTGCCCCCGAGCATCTGGCGCGGCTGACCGAGCGGTTCTATCGGGTCGACAAGGCACGCTCGCGCCACACCGGCGGCTCAGGCTTGGGCCTTGCCATCGTCAAGCATGCCCTCAGTCATCACGACTGCCAGCTCGATATCGAGAGCCGGGTCGGCCTTGGCAGCCGCTTCAGCTTTCTCATTCCGAGCCGCATGGTGGTGATTAAATAGTCTTTTATGGCAATGGGTTAGCTGCAAAAAGAGGGCCTTTGAACGGGCCCTCTTTTCATTTGTTCAAATCTGTCGCCATGTCATTAAAGTGTCACATTAAATCCATAAATTTGTCACTGCCAGGTCAGATACTGGCGCCGTCTTAAGAACGGACCTTCTGTAACTTTGGAGAGATTGGATGAAACTCAACAAACTGGCTGGTGTAATCGGATTCACCGCAGCAACCCTGTTTTCTGTCAGCGCCCTGGCTGCCGGTGTGGATAAAGACCTGCCGGATTACACACCGACCAGCGGCATTTCGGGCAACCTGTCCTCTGTCGGCTCTGACACCCTGGCCAACATGATGACCCTGTGGGCCGAAGAATTTAAGCGTTTGTACCCCAACGTCAACGTGCAGATCCAGGCCGCCGGTTCTTCTACCGCCCCGACTGCCCTGACCGAAGGTGTTGCCCAGTTCGGTCCGATGAGCCGTGCCATGAAGGCCGGTGAAGAGGAAGCATTCGAGAAGCGTTACGGCTACAAGCCGACTGCCATCCGCGTTGCAGTCGATGCCCTGGCGGTATTCGTCAACAAGGACAACCCCATCAAGGGGCTGACCATGCCGCAGATCGACGCCATCTTCTCCAGCACCCTCAAGTGCGGCGAAGCCAAGGCTGCCACCAAGTGGTCTGATCTGGGTCTGGACGGCAACTGGTCCAGCAAGGATCTGCAACTGTTCGGTCGCAACTCCGTATCCGGTACCTACGGTTACTTCAAGGAGCACGCCCTGTGTAACGGCGACTTCAAGAGCGGCGTGAACGAGCAGCCGGGTTCTGCCTCCGTGGTGCAGTCTGTCTCTGCCTCCCTGAACGGCATCGGCTACTCCGGTATCGGTTATGTCACCTCCGGCGTGCGTGCGGTACCGCTCTCCAAAGATGGCAAGACCTTCATCGAAGCGACCTCCGATAACGCCATCACCGGCAAGTATCCGCTGTCACGCTTCCTGTACGTTTACGTGAACAAGCATCCGAACAAGCCGCTTTCTCCGATGGAGCAAGAGTTCGTCAAGATGATGCTCTCCAAAGCAGGCCAGAACATCGTTGCCAAAGATGGCTACGTGCCGGTGCCGGCCAAGGTGGTACAGGCTGACCTGAAAAAGCTGGGTATCATGTAACTGCCTGTAGTCGGCATGTCCTGAT
>CAMFLW010000164.1 GCA_945957575.1 uncultured Aeromonas sp.
AGGCCATCGACCTTGCCGTAGAGCAGGGTGTCGATCACCTCGACCGGCTTGCCCGGCAGTTGCTGCTGGATCTCCGGCAGCATGTAGGCGATTTGCGGGCCCAGAAGCACCAGATCAGCATCCTGTCCCTTCTCGCCAGCCAGGGTCTCCGGATAGGCATCGATCAGCACCGGCACATCATATTTTTCCGCCTGCGCTTTCATCTTTGAAACCAGCAGTGAAGTGGACATACCAGCAGAGCAAAACAGGTAGATACGCTTCTTTTCCATAACCCTTCCCTCAACGCTTGAAAACCAAATGAACAGATCGGTCGAGATGGTTGCCTGTTGTGTTATCAAGGCAAATAAATCATCTCCTATTGACCTCATTGTATAGGTGCTTGGGTTTAATCTGATATTTCGATACTTATATCAATTGTCTCATCTTGACCTGTCATTTTGCCGTCGCTCACATTTTTGATGGGGTGACACAGCAAAGGTGAGAGGGAATTGGGGGTGAACAGGATATGCCACTTTATTAAGTTGTTATTTTTCAATGTGTTGCATTAATTGCTTTGACTGTCGCTAAAAAGTTGATGGAAAAGATCGATAACGGGTTATGGCTCACGTTTTATATTAAATGCAATTTCATTGATATTTTGTTTTTTGGTGACAGGGTGTCATTTTTTGATGTAGTGCGATTTTATTGACCGCCTCATCAAACAAACTGACGGGGGAGCTTGGCGTTTGCCGTACGGAGCGGGCAGATAAATAGGGGGATCAGACACCCTTGCAGGTGCCGTGGCGGTATGTAAGGGCTGAATGAGTCAGGGCAGAGGGAGTCAGGGCAGTGAGAGGAGAGGGCACAAAGGGGAAAAAACCGACCCCGGAGTGGTTCCGGGGTCGGTGGTATGGGGTGGGGGTTAGATCCGCCCCTGATAACGCAGGGGAAAGCGCCCCTGACTGTCGGGCTGGCCGAGGAAGGGGAGACCCTGCTGCATCTGCGGCGGCAGTGCCGGGCCGGGTTTCAGGGTGCCCTGGAACAGGTATTGGCCATTGGCTTGCAGCTCGAGGCGACCCATGGTTTGTACCGCATCTGAGCCCTGCTTGAGTTCGGCCACCAGTCTGGAGTCGAGGCAGGTGAGTTTCAGCTCGGGGTCGGCCAGTTCCAGCTTGCCCGCCGGGGTATCGGCGCTGGCGTTGTACCAGTCGAGGTTGCCGTAGAGGTTGTCACACCAGGGGGTGCCCTGGGCAAACTGCTCCACTTTGAGCTGCAGCTGGCCGGTGACGGTGATCGGGATCGGCAGGCGCATCGGCACCCGGCTCAGCAACCAGGGGGCGGGAGCATTGAGGGTGAGATCCCGGCCGAAGGCGGCGCCATTCCAGCCGACAACGCCCTGACCATTGAGGCCGTTGCGATCGCCAAAGCGTATGGCCACTTCGGGGGCGAAGCGCAGCAGTGACCAGCCGTTGAGATCCCAGCGCAGTTGGTTCACCGATTCGCTGGCATATTGCAACCTGGCAATCTGGCCGCTCCAGAGGGTGCCGCTCACCCCTTCCAGTTTCAGCAGGTTGGCAACGTTGGCAGGCAGTGGTAGATAGCGCGCCACCAGTGCCGCAGGCAGAGTGGCCAGCAGAAAGACCAGATAGGCGACCAGAAACAGGCTGGCAATCAGGATGCGTTTTTTCATAGGAAACGACTCAACTGCAAGAGATAAACCCGGCCCGGCGCATCTGCTACATGGCGGTGAGAGAGCAGCAACCGGTGAGGTTTGACGATGGAATACTTCATTATTGAGGACGACTCAACTGCAAACGTCTGACCTTGACCAGACCCGGGGCCAGATCCTCGCGGGCGATCTCGATGATTTGCACCTGAATGCCGTGTTGCTCCACCAACGTGGCGAGCCAGAGCAGCAGATCATCGAACGGGACCGTGTCGATCCACACCTGCAGATCCTGCCCCTGTGGTTGCAGTCGGGCAATCTTGATCTTGTGGTTGAAGGCGGTACGGTTGATCACCCCTTCCAGGGTACCGCTGGTGTCGATCTGGCGACCCTGACCGCCCTGCATGGCCAGCACCTCTGCCCCCTTCTCCTTGAGCCAGGCGAGGGTCTGCTGCTGGTTCTGCACCTGCCGCTCCCGCTCTGCGATGCGGTTGGCGAGGGGTTGCCAGACGCTCCAGTAGAAGAGACCGACCAGCAGCAGAACGCCACCCACGGCTACCAGCCGCTGTTCCCGTGCGGTGATGCCCTGCCACCAGCTCTGCAATTTTTCCATCATGATGATTTATCCTTGAGCACCAGTGCGCCCTCTACCTTGCCCTCGGTGCTGCGCACCTCGCCTTGCTGTACCTCGAAGCGCTTGCCTGCCAGCTCGCGGAACCGCTCGATCTCGGCAAAGCCAGGGGCGGTGACCTGCAGCCGCAGCTCGCGGCGACTGGCATCAAAGCGCATTACCTGCGGCTTGAGACCGGGGACTTCGGCAAAGGTGGGGGCCAGTTCGGTGAGCATCAGCAGCATGCTGTTTTGCGGCGCCTGACCCATCAGCCGCAGGTGCTGGGTCATCTGGCTGCGCACGTTCACGATGCGGCTTTCGTTAGGGAAGATGCGGGTATAGACGGCACGGATCTCCGCTTTCAGCACCTTGTCCTGCTCGGTGAGCTGATAGAGCTGCACCCCGCGCTGGCCGAGGGCCACCAGCAGCAACAGACCCACGGTGATAACCACCTTGCGCCACTGCAACCAGTAGCGGGCATATTCGGTCTGGGGTCGGTAGGGGCCGGTCAACAGGTTGGCCCGGCAGGTGAAGGCCCCCTTGGCCAGCAGCAGCATGGGCAACTCGGGCTCGGCCGGCAGCCAGTTGGCGGCGGCAATGGCGGGCACCGGGGTGTGGCTGTGAATGGTGACCGGCTCGGCTTCGGTTGCCAGCAAGATAGCCAGCAGCGGCTCGTCGGCGACGATCCCCTGACAGGGGCCCTGGCGTACCAGCCACTCATTGCCGAGTTGCAGCGCAGACCAGCCATCAGCGGCCTGTGGCAGCGCCAGCACATCGGGCAGCAGTTGCAGGCTCTTGAGGCCAGCGGCATCGAGCCAGCCGAGCCACTCGGCCATCTTCTGCCGATCCACCGCCATCAGATCGACCTGTTGACCTTCGTGGGCCAGCACCACCAGATGGAGCTCGTCCACGTCGGAGGCGATCTGCTCCTCCAGCAGGTAGGGGAGGGCCGCCGCCGACTGGCGGTTGTAGCGACCCGGCAGGGTGACGCGCCGGAAGATCAGGTCGCTGCCCGGCACCAGGGTGACTACGGGGCGGCCACCGGCCCGCTCCTGCAGCTCGCTCAGGGCATCGGCCGAGGGCAGGGTGCCGGAGGCGATGATCTCCTGCTCCTGACTCGACCAGACCAGCCAGGCTACGGGTTGTTGTTTATTGGTCCCCAGTCGGATGACCAGACTTTCGCTCACGCATCTCTCTCCTGCGATACCGGTTTGCAAAGGGCGTTGTGCGCCCTGGCAACCGGTGCGCAGCCCGCAGGCTGCATCCAACATCTCTCGTACCCGCAGGCGAGGGCCAGCAGGTGCGCTGTTTATTCGGCGCCGCTACTGAGGCGGCGCAGCATCACCAGTTTATTGTCCTTGCCCCGCTGGAACAGGGTTTCGAGCCAGGCCCGGTTGTCGCCGACCTCGGCCACGACTCGGGCTTCGAAGAAGTCGCTCTTGACCACCAGCGCCTCTTTCAGCCCTTTCACCGAATCGACCGGAGCGAGCATGTCTGTCATCAGCTTGCTCTCTTTCCACCCCTTCTGTGGCCGCTCATTCAGCACTCGCTTGGCGTCATCCAGCCCGATAGTGCCCAGATAGAGGGCTGCCAGCAGCTCGGGGCGCTGGGGGGCAAGGGTATTGATGTTGATCTTCAACTTGTCGCTGGGCAGGGTGCAGACATAGGGGGCCAGTTTGGCATAGACCCTGGCCGTTACGCCGCGTACCGCCCGCAGCTCATCCTTGCCCAGCATCCACTGGTTGGCGGTGAGGTAGGGAGGCTTGAGCCCCTCGTAGTAGGCATCCTCGGCGCCGAGGCTGGAGACCAGCACCGTATCCTTGTCGGTCCAGTCGCGGATGGCGTCGGTGAGCTGGGCCGCCTCGTAATCATCCATCGCCAGCTGCTTGAGCAGGGCGCGAAACACCTGCACCGGATAGGGTTGCTGCGCCAGCTCCTCGCCACTCCCCGCCTTGGAGGCCACGCTCAGGCTGTTGAGGTTGAAGCAGGATTGCAGGTCGGTCACCTCGCCCTTGAGCTGGCCATCGTCCACCGGAAACACAGTGTTCTTGCGGGCCCAGTTCTGGCTGAGGTTGACCACCTCGGGGTTGTCCTTGAAATCCTGCGTTAGCACCTTGCTCACCAGCGCTTCTGCCGAGAGGGCATACCACCACGCCTGTTTGCCGGTGGTGATGTTGGCGGTGCGGCGCAGCTCAAGCTGCAGGCGGCCGCTCATATTGCTGGCGATGATCACCATCACCGAGAGGATCAGCAGCACCACCAGCAGCGCCATGCCGCGCTGGCGACCGGGGGCGGCGAGATTAGCCCGCATTGGCGCCCCCCCCGTTCTGGCTGTCACCATTACCGCCATTGGTATTGCCGTTGCCGCCGTTGTTCCCGTTGTTGTTG
>CAMFLW010000165.1 GCA_945957575.1 uncultured Aeromonas sp.
TGAATACAAGTTAGCCTTTCTTGTTATGAATCGCAGTATCTAACGACCCTATGCTGGCGTCTACAGCAAAAGCGGAAGTCAGAACATTCCATTTCAGAAAGTCTGTTGCAATATTGTTTGGATAGAAAACAGACGACCGAATGATCCATCGCCATCATCACCGTCGGTTAAATAATCAATAACAAGCCGAAACAGCTGACTCCGGCTAATCAATAGGCATCATCACTGCCACATTAACGTGGCAATTCGTCGTTATAGAGCCGCCGGATCTCGTTGCGCAGCCACATTACCTTGGCATCCTAATTGTGCCGCTTGTGCCGCTTGTGCCGCTTGTGCCACTGCAGGATGAAGGCGATCTCCAGCTGGGCGTAGAGCTTCTCGGGTAGCGGTAGCGGTATGGCGATCAGATTGCCGTGATGCCGACTGGCATACCCCCCGCAGTAGGAGGGGGCCACCGCAATCAGCTCATGGCCCGACTGGGAGACAATATGCAGCGCCTGCTCGAAGCATGGCGACCATGATGGGCACCTCCCGCTTCAGCCCCTCGTCCTCCAGCAGACTGTCGAGAGCCCGGGTATCGTTCGCTTCCCACACCATGCTGATCTGGGAGCTGGCCAGAAAGTTCTCCAGCGACCACTTCTGCTGGAGCAAGGGGTGATCCTTGCGCAGAAAAACAACCGGGCGATCGGTGAACTGGGTAATCCTCCCATTTTTAGGGGCTCTCATAAGTAGAGGTCATGCGGCCTGTGCCAGGCCATCGACTTCGGTCAGCTTCTTCTTGTTGGCATTGGCTTTGAGGTGGGAGTTGTCGGTATAGAGGCCCCGGCCGCCGACCATCCGGTAGTTCATGGCCCGATTGACGATGTCAACGAAGATTTCCGGATGGATGGAGGAGTCGGCAACGCGGCGACGACGGGTCTGACAGCTGCTGGAGGCATCGATAACCTTGTCGCTCAGCCGCATGGGCAGGAACCCGCGATAGGCCACATTGAGGTGAATTTCCTGAACCAGACGGCACTTGCTGCGAATGCCAAAGAGATAGCCGATGAAGAGCATCTTGAAGAAAAGCACCGGGTCGATGGCGGGGCGGCCATTGCCCTGGCAATCGCAGTGGCGCACCTTGTCGCGCATGAAGCCAAAGAAGCTGAACTTGTCGATGTTGCGCAGGAGGGGGTTTTGGAGGCGGTGTTTATCGAGTGAGACGGCCTCGATCTCGAATTGTTGGGGCGAGTTCTTTGAGCATGCTGTAGTCCCTTTATTGATCCGAGTGCGATTATTGCCCCCCGAGAGTGATGTCTCGGGGGGCGGCAGTCTGCAACTACAGGGGATGCCGGGTTCTTACGTGCGGAGCTTAGCGAGCCAGCTGAATAGCCCCATCGGCCCTGACCGGCTTGGTGCGGTGCTTGGTTTTGGGGGGGCAGGCGCGCTTGAGGCGCAGCCATTCGCGCCACAACAGCCAGCAGAGCGGCAGGGTGAGCAGCAGCACGGTAGCAGGCTGGGCCATCAGCACCCCATTACGGCCCCACAGCAGCGGCAGCAGGAAGATGAGCGGCAGCAGCAGCACGGTTTTGGCAATCGAGATGACCAGCGCCTGACGGGTACGGGCCATGGATTGCAGCAGCACGATGCCGAACATGATGATCCCCTCCAGCGGAATGGCACCCAGATTGAGTAGCAGGCTGCTGACGGCGGCGGCCAGCAGCTCGGGGTCGTCATTGCCGGTATAGAGCATGGCCACCTGCTGGGGCAGTAGCTGGATGGTGATCCAGACCAGCATGCCGTAGATGAAGGTGAACTTGAGCCCCATCTCCATCAGATACTTGAGGTCGCGATGGCGTTTGGCCCCGGCCGCCTTGCTGATGAGCGGCTGAATGCCGAAGGCCAGCCCCTGCAGGATGACGATAAAGACCGCCTCGGTGTAACCGGCCACGGTAAAGCCGGCGAGATCCTTCACATTGCCATACACCATCAGCTGGCTGTTGTGCAGCATCAGCAGCAGCCCGAGGTTGAACTGGGCAATCAGGCTCGGCAGACCGGTAAAGAGCAGGTTCGGCACCGTGGGCAGGCTCGGCACCATGTCGCGCCAGTCGAGGCGCAGCCGGGCCCAGGGGGTAAAGAAGTAGCCAAGGCCGATCAGGCTCACCGCCCCTTCCGCCATCAGGGTCGCCTGGGCGGTACCGATCAATCCCAGCCCCAGTCTGGCCACCATCACGTAGTTGAGCAGGATGTTGAGCACGGCGCCGCTGCTCACCAGCGCCATGGCCAGTTTCGGGCGACCGTCGTTGCGCAGCAGATAGGGCACCGCCAGGTTGCTCGCCAGCAGCAGGGTACCGCCGCCAATCCAGAGCAGGTAGTCACTCGCCTGTTTCCAGGTCTCGGTGCCCGGCTCGATGCCGAGCCCCAGCAGAATATCGGTGTGGAGGTAATAGAGCAGGATGGGGGCGGTCATGCCAAGCACCAGCAGCAGCCAGAGGGCATTGACCAGCGTCTTGCGCGCCAGCGCAAAGTTGCGGGCACCCTGCTGGTAGGAGATGCCGGTGGCGGCGCCCATGCTGATCATGGCGGCCAGACCGAGCAGCACCATGATGACCGGGTAGACCAGATTGATGCCGGCAAGACCGGCCGCCCCTACATAGTGGCCGACGAAGATACCATCGACCAGGTAGTAGGCCCCGGACACCAGCATGGCGAGGATCGAAGGGAGGGCATAAGCCCAGAAGCGTCGGGTCATGGCCCGTTGTCGTAATGTGAAGTAGGCAGACATATCTGTTCTCTCGATGTACTCGATTATCGAACAGCTAGTCTAGATTGATATTTTTTTTGTGATAATCCGGTTTCTACTTGATGAATTGCTGAGTACCGCTCAGCAATACGCTGTTTTGATAGTGCGCCTTGAGCATGTCGATCAGGATGCGCAGCCCGCTGCCCAACTGGTGCCGGCTCGGATAGAAGAGATAGAAGCCGGCAAAGGTGGGGCTCCAGGGCTCCAGCACCGTGATGAGTTTCCCCTCTGCCACTTTCTGGCTCACCTCCTCCTCAAGGCAGTAGGCCAGTCCCAGCCCCGCCTCGGCGGCCCCCAGATAGAGGGCAGGGGTGCTGGTGGTGAGCGGGCCGGTGACCTCTATCTCCAGCAGGTTGCCATCGGCGGCAAATGCCCAGCGGTAGTGGTGATGCGGCGTCAGGCGATAGCCGATGCAGGCGTGGCGGCTCAGCTCGCTCGGGTGCTCCGGGGTGCCGTTTTGTGCCAGATAGGCGGGGGAGCCCACCACCAGATAGCGCTGGGGCGGCCCGAGCGGAATGGCGATCATCTCCTTGGGCAGCAGATCCCCGTAAAAGAGGGCGGCATCGAAGCCATCCTCGATCATGCGCGGCATCAGCTCCTGCTCCACCACCTCCACCTGCATTCGCGGATAACGGGCCAGATAGTCGATGAGTACCGGCGCCAGCAGGCTGTCGATGGCGTTGCGCGGGGCACAGAGTTTGAGCCGTCCCACCGGTTCATCGCTGTTGCGGGCCAGCTCGGCGAGCGCCTCTTCCAAGGTGTGGAGGGTGGGGAGCAGCTGCTTGAGCAGCCGTTGGCCCGCTTCGGTCGGCACCACGGCCCGGGTACTGCGGTTGAGCAGCCGTACCCCCAGTCGCTCCTCCATCCCCTTCAGACTGTGGCTGAGGGCGGAGGCGGAGACGCCGAGTTCGAGGGCGGCCTTGCTGAAACTGCGATGGCGGGCGACGGCGGCAAACACCGCCAGTTCGGCGAGATCGGTACGGGTTATGGTCATCTTGAGTCAACAACAGGGCGTGAGTCATAAGGGTACGCCAAGGGGATGCTGCGCACAATCCACTCGAAATGCGACTTGTACTAATAATGTAAAATATCAAATATCATTGATTCCAATGAAACCAATTTTAAATGTTAAAAAAAACTCACAACAAGGCGTTTTAAGTGTGATCTTGGTCGCCCGAAAGGCGACCCGAATCAAACTTTGGTTGATTAATTCAAAAAAAACACTGTGATTAATAAGTTCATTTAATTAAAGTCACCCCATCGAGAGAGATGCATGTTGTCGAGTTGTTAAGGCAGGCAGGTGTCCCCCCCTCAGAGTCAGAAACTCTCGCCGCTGCTTGTTGCATTTTTGTTGTTACATGGAGTAATGACCAGATTGCCGGGGCGTGAGAGCGACAAGGAAGAAGAGCAGGCGTTCCAGGGAGATGGAACCGGGCCAAGGCCCGAATGAACAAGAATCCCATTTTTCCTAGATGACAGGAACAACGTATGTCTGACATGAATATTGCAACTGATGGTCGTGTAGCCAGCAATGCCGCCCGTGGCATCAACAAGGCCGATGTGGTCTGGATGTTGGGCCTGTACGGTACCGCGATCGGTGCCGGTGTGCTCTTCCTGCCGATCAACGCCGGTGTAGGTGGCCTGTGGCCGCTGGTTGCCATGCTGATCCTGGCCCTGCCGCTGACCTTCTTCGCCCACCGTGGCCTGACCCG
>CAMFLW010000166.1 GCA_945957575.1 uncultured Aeromonas sp.
TCTTGACGTTCTGCTGATAGAGGGTGTGCAGCAGGGCGTGACCGGTACGGTCGGCCGCAGCCGCGGTACGGGCAGCCTGCTCGCCACCGAAATTCTTGGACTGACCACCAAACGGACGCTGGTAGACAGTGCCGTTGTCGAAACGGGAGAAGGGCAAGCCCATGTTCTCCAGCTCATAGATGGCTTCGGGGCCGGTCTTGCACATGTACTCGATGGCCTCCTGATCACCGATGTAATCGGAGCCTTTTACGGTGTCATACATGTGCCACTGCCAGTTGTCGTCGTGGGCATTGCCCAGCGCAACCGTGATGCCGCCCTGGGCGGAGACAGTGTGAGAACGGGTCGGGAAGACCTTGGACAACAGAGCGCAGCTCTTGCCGGACTGGGCAATCTGCAGCGCGGCGCGCATGCCGGCGCCACCGGCACCAATCACCACCGCATCAAATTCACGAGTTGGAATAGTCACCTTACACACCCCACAGCACGACGAAACCCGTCATCAGATAGACAAACAGCACCACGACCAGCGCAAACTGCAGCGCCCCGCGTAGCCCTACCGGCTTGATATAGTCAGTCAGCACCTGCCACAGACCGATCCAGGCGTGGATCAGTACGCACAGCAGGGTCAACAGGGTGAATACCTTGGTGAAGGTGTTGGCGAAGAAGCCTGTCCACACCTCGTAGCTGATGTCGTTGAACGCGACGAAGCCCACCAGATAGAGGACATAACAGGTCATGATGAGGGCGGTGGCACGGATCAGGATGTAATCGTGAACGCCGCTGCGCCCGAAGGTTGCAGAATTGGTTACCATACAAGCACTCCCGCCAATATTGCCAGAACCGCGGTAATCACGAAGGCCACACGGGCGCTCTGATTGCCGGATTCCAGCTCTTCCCAATAGCCCATATCCATGACCAGATGACGCAGACCGCCCACAATGTGGTATGCCAGCGCAGTCAGGATCCCCCACAGCACGAGTTTGACCAGGAAGTTGTCCATGATGGCAACCACGGTTTCAAACCCTTCGGGAGAGGCGAGTGAAGTACCAAGCATCCACAGCAAGATGCCCAGTGCAACAAAGGTGATTACCCCTGATACACGGTGCAGGATGGATGCAATGGCAGTGACAGGAAAGCTGATCGTCTGTAGGTCGAGGTTGACCGGTCTCTGTTTGTTTTTCACGCTTGCCCACTCAGCTCCATTGAGCACGTTAGTTATTGTTTTAACTCGTTTCTGAGGGCACGGGATGGTGATTGTTGGTTATTTGTTACCAAAACACTCTGAAAAAGCCAAAAATCCGGTTTTCGGTTTCACATCAGGCTTTGCCAAAGCGTTTCAAACACCCGCAGCCATGACCCACGTGGCGCAGTATATCGGCGGCCTTAACCGAAGACAATCAATTAGCTACAAAGAAAACACAAAACCACAAACCTGATCGCATATTTAATTTAACATTTCATTAATGCCATTAATGGGGTTTCAGCAAAATTGACATCGATAAGGAACTCTGTCTCAAATAAGGCGCTCCAGCCACCTCGGTATGGGTAACAACCTTTGCCAGCGTCATAAAAGTCGTAATAGAGTGGGACTGGAACCAAATTATAAAGAGCAAAGGAGACGTGCTATGGCTGATAAGATAGCCACCCTACACCTGCCCGGAAAAGATCCGGTCGAACTGCCGATCCTCTCCGGCACTATCGGCCCGGATGTCATCGATGTCAGAAAATTGGGATCACAGGGATATTTCACCTTTGACCCCGGTTTTATGGCCACCGGTTCTTGCAAATCTGCCATTACCTACATCGACGGGGATCTGGGTGTCTTGCTGCACCGGGGTTACCCCATCGCCCAGTTGGCCACCCAGGCCAGCTATCTGGAGGTCTGCTATATCCTGCTATACGGCGAAGCGCCGACCAAGGCCCAATACGCTGAATTCGAACGCCTGGTCACCCGCCACACTATGGTGCATGAGCAGATCGCGTTCTTCTTCCGCGGCTTCCGTCGCGACTCCCACCCCATGGCCATCATGTGCGGTGTGGTCAGCGCCCTCTCTGCCTTCTATCACGATGCCCTCGACATCAACAACGAGCAGCATCGCGAGATCTGTGCCTTCCGTCTGCTCTCCAAGATGCCGACCCTGGCCGCCATGTGTTACAAATACTCCATCGGCCAGCCGTTCATGCAACCGCGCAATGCCCTCTCCTATGCAGGCAACTTCCTGCACATGATGTTTGGCGTGCCGACCGAAGAGTACAAGGTCAACCCCATCGTTGAACGCGCCATGGATCGTATCTTTACCCTCCATGCGGATCACGAACAGAACGCCTCCACCTCTACCGTTCGTCTGGCTGGCTCCTCCGGTGCCAACCCGTTCGCCTGTATCGCCGCCGGGATCGCCTCCCTGTGGGGACCGGCCCACGGTGGTGCCAATGAGGCCTGCCTGCGCATGCTGGAAGAGATCGGTTCGGTGGATCGCATCCCCGAGTACATCGCCAAGGCCAAGGACAAGAATGATCCGTTCCGCCTGATGGGCTTCGGTCACCGCGTTTACAAGAACCATGATCCCCGTGCTCAGGTGATGCGCCAGACCTGCCACGAAGTGCTCCAGGAGCTGCAGATCAAGGATCCGCTGCTGGACGTGGCCATGGAACTGGAGCGTATTGCGCTGTCCGATCCCTACTTCGTCGAGAAGAAGCTCTACCCGAACGTGGACTTCTACTCCGGCATCATCATGAAGGCGATCGGCATCCCGATGAGTATGTTCACCGTGATCTTCGCCATCTCCCGCACCATCGGCTGGATTGCCCATTGGAACGAGTTCCACTCAGATCCGGACAGCAAGATCGGTCGTCCACGCCAGCTTTATGTGGGCCACCCGCTGCGCGAGTTCACTCCGCTCGAACAGCGCTAACCACTGCGTTGATATGGTTTGTTACAAAGGCGGTCATTGACCGCCTTTTTGTTTGCCGCTCTAATGCCCCCTTTCGCGTTGAAGGAGTCCATCATGAAACCACTGTTTATCAGCGCCGCCATGCTGCTGAGCGCCTGCCAGAGCGCCCCAATCCCGTCACAGGGGGAGACCCTCTATATCAACAGCCAGCTGGTCAATTGTGTCGGGGTCGGGCCAATGAAGTGCATGCAGGTGCGCAGCGACGAACAACAACCCTGGACGCTCTTCTACCAGAACATTGAAGGCTTTAAGTTCGAGCCGGGCTACCGCTATCAGCTCACCGTGAGCAAGGAGCAGCTCACCAACGTGCCAGCCGATGCCTCCTCCCTGCGCTACCAGCTGATCAAGGTGGTCAGCAAGGTCGCCAGCAAGTAACAAGATCAAAAAACGGGGGATGGCAGATGCCATCCCCCGTTCGTTTATGGGTACTGCTGCTCATCAGGCGCGATCCGATCAGATAGGCGCCAGCGCCATATGCAGCAACGGATAGGGCTTGCCCTGGCCATCCAGCGGCGCGCCCCCCGTCACGGTGAATCCCATCTTCAGATAGAAACCCACCGCCTGCTCATTCTGCTCGTTGACATCAACCAGCATCGCGCCGCACTGGCTGATGGCATGTTCCACCAGCCGGCGACCCACGCCACTGCCGCGCACCGCCGGCGCCACAAACAGCATCTCTATCTTGCCATCGCATAGCCCGCAAAAACCGGCAATGCGCCCCTCCTCCGTCCGGGCACAGTGCAGTGTCACCGCATCGAAGTAATGCTCCAGAATCAGCGGCTTGAGCGCGAGGATCTCGGCCTCGGGCAGGAAGTGGTGGGTCGCCCGCACCGAGGCCTCCCACAGCGCGATCAGGGCCGGATAATCGGCCCGCGTTGCAGTATCAATCTTCATCAATGACTCTTTGTTGCAGTCCGCAGGATGGCTGTGGCCTCCCCGCGGGCCAAAGCGATTAGCGAGCCTGCACCGCCTGCAGCAGCACCGACACATCGGCACCAAAACTGCGGGTACGGATTGCCTCGCGAATATCCGCTTCGCTATAACGGCTGCCCGGATAGACCACCACACAGGAGGTGTCGCCCGGTTTGAGGAAGTGGGTCTCGCCAAACGGGGTATAGCGGGTGGCGCCGATACTGATGAGCGCATGGGGAGGATGCCCCGCCTGCGCCAGCAGCCCCTGAATGTGCTCCGCCGGCCCTTCATCCTGCTGATGGTTGAACTTGTCGATGGCCCAGTCGAGCAGCTTGCCGTGGAAGTAGCTGTAGTCGATGGCGGCGCTGTCTACTCCATAGGCGTGCAGCTCGCCATCGCGCTCCAGATAGCAGGCGATGCGATAGTCATCGAGCTCGCAGCCGGCGGCAAAACCGGAAAGCGGCAGCAGGTTGGCCGCCAACCCCTTGCTCTCTTCGCCCCAGTTCTTCTTCTCGCTGATCTTCTTGGCGTTGGGACGACGGATGGAGCA
>CAMFLW010000167.1 GCA_945957575.1 uncultured Aeromonas sp.
TGCGCTACAGCTTCACCCTGTTCGAGAAGTCGCCGGAAGGGTTCAAGGTGCGGGTACAGACCGACAACACCGATCAGCCGTTTGATATCAATGAAGGCTCCAAGCTGGAGTTGGGCTCAACCGCCAAGTTGCGGGTGCTGACTACCTATCTGGAGATCGTGGCCGAGCTGCACGACAACTATGCCGGGATGCCGGTCGAGAATCTGCGCAAGCTGGCTGCCGTCTCTCAGGACAACCTCAGCCGTTGGGCCATCTCCTATCTGATGACGGCTCAGGACAAGAGCCTGCCTGTGATGCTGGAAGCGGCGCTGGATCGCAAATACTCCGCCAGCCCCAACGAAGGGTTCTTTACCGGTGGTGGCATGCACACCTTCAACAACTTCCGCCGCGAGGATAACAATCGTATTCCGACGTTGCGTGACTCTCTGCGTGAATCGATTAACTTGCCCTTTGTGCGGCTGATGCGCGATATCGTGCGCTACAGCCTCTACAAGGAGGGCAACCGTGCCCAGTTGCTGAAGGATGACAAGGATCCCCGTCGTCAGGAGTATCTGGCCAAATTTGCTGACAAAGAGGGCCAGACCTATCTGCTGCGCTTCTGGCGCAAATATCGCGGCAAGACTCCCGAGGAGCAGCTCGATACCTTCCTCGACGGTCTCAAGCCGAGTGCGGTACGTCTGGCGGCGGTTCACCGCTACCTGATGCCGGAAGCCAGCGAAGCCGCATTTGCTGCCTTCCTGGCGGAGCGGTTGCCGCGGGAGAAGCTGAGCGCCAAGCGGGTCAATCAGCTCTATGTGAGCTATGGCCCGGGCAAGTATTCACTGCCGGATCAGGGCTACATCGCCCGGGTGCACCCGCTGGAGCTGTGGCTGCTGGCCTATCTCAAGGAGTTCGACAAGGCGACCTTTGCCGATGCGGTGGCGGCCAGTCGTGACGAGCGGCAGGAGGTCTACAGCTGGCTGTTCAAGACCCGTCATCGCAGTGCCCGTGACAGCCGGATCCGCACCATGCTGGAGGTTGAAGCCTTCCTCGATATCCATCAGCGCTGGGCCAAGCTCGGTTACCCGTTCGACCATCTGGTGCCTTCGCTGGCGACCGCGTTGGGTAGCTCCGGCGATCGCCCGGCTGCACTGGCCGAGCTGATGGGGATTATCCAGAATGGCGGTATCCGCTCGCCAACCTTACGTATCGAGCACCTCTCGTTCGCCAAGGGGACTCCTTTCGAGACCGAGTTTGAGCCGCAGCACACCGAGGGAACCCGGGTGATGCCGGCAGAGGTGGCGGCAGCCCTGCGCAGTGCGCTCTCCAAGGTGGTGGAAGGGGGCACGGCAAGACGTCTCGCTGGCGCCTTTGCCCTGCCGGACGGCACTGTGCTGCAGATGGGGGGCAAGACCGGCACCGGTGATAATCGCATCGAGACCGTCGGCCGTTATGGCAACGTGACCAGCTCGCTGGCGCGCAACCGCACCGCGACCTTCGTCTTTTATCTGGGGGATGATCACTTCGGTACCCTGACCGCCTATGTGCCGGGTAGCCAGTCCGACAAGTTCCGCTTCACCTCGGCGCTGCCGGTGCAGGTGCTCAAGGGGATGGCTCCCCTGCTGATGCCTTACCTGCAACCGGGCTCCCATACCCAGTGTCTGGCGAACCAGTGATCTCATCACGCAAATAACCAACCAGAAAAAACGGGGAGGCTGACAGCCTCCCCGTTTTCATTTCCTCATCGGACGCAGCGACGCTCGATTGCGATCAAGCGTTCAACATGAACTGCTCGATCACCCGGGCCACACCATCTTCATCGTTGCGGGCGGTGGTGTGCTGGGCGAGCTCCTTGATCTCGTTGGTGGCATTGCCCATCGCAACCCCGAGACCTGCGTACTCGATCATGTGGCGATCGTTGCCGGCATCCCCGACGCAGATCACCTGCTCGGCGGTCAGGCCCAGGTGCTCGGCCAGCGCGGCAACGCCGGTTCCCTTGTTGCTCTGCTTGTTCATGAACTCGAGGAAGAAGGGGGCGCTCTGTACCACGGTATAGCGCTCATAGAGCTCTGCTGGCAGTCGCTCAATAGCCCGGGAGAGCTGGGGCGGCTCGTCGATCATCATCACCTTCATGATCTGCTCGTCGGCAGGCAGGGTGGCGAAGTCGATCAGATTGATCGGCATGCCGATCAGGCGGGATTCGTGCTCGGTGTAGGTGCTGACACGGGGACTGATCAGGCCACGGGTGACCGAGAAACCATGGACGTTCACCTCCAGCTCGCCAGCCAGTTTGGCAATGGCGCTGGCGTCACTGCCGGTCAGCAGCTGGCTGCGGATGATGCGCTGATCGGCAACCTGCTGTACCAGAGCACCGTTGTAGCAGATGACGTAATCATGCTCGCTGGTGAGGCCGAGCTCTGCCAGATAGCGGCTCATCCCTTCCAGCGGGCGGCCGGAGGCCAGCACTACGGTTGCCCCTTGGGCGCGCGCGGCGCTGATGGCGGCGTGGGTGCGGGGAGTAATCTGGCCCTGCGGGTTGAGCAGGGTGCCATCCATATCCAATGCGATCAGCTTGTACATCTCTCACTACCTGAGTCTGGGTGGCCCGCCCGGTGGGGCCAAGGAAGTGGCGAGTGTAGCGAAAATCGACGGCGGGATCACGGACGATACAGCGAGCAGTCCGTGCCGGTTGAGCTATTTGTGTCCCTCGTAAGGGGTCATCTCGAGGGTTTCATCATGGATGGTCAGACGGGTAGGGCCTCGGGTGATGGTAACCTTGCGTTTGAAGCTGGCCATCTCGACCTCAATGCCGGAGTAGAGGTGCTGGGTGGCAATGACCTCCATCTGAGCCATCAAGTTTCGCAGCTCCTCCTGGTTGGCGGTGAGCTGCTCATCGAGCTGGGCCAGTTCGGCCAGCTGATGGTCCCGGATCGGTTTGAGCTTGCGCAGGGTATCCGGATTGCGCTTGTCGCCGGGTAGTTGCAGCAACTTCATGACCAGCTCCTTGATTTTCTCCAGCTGGGCCTGACACGCCTGCTGGCGCAGCTTGAGCTGGTGTTCCTGCTCCTTGTGGGTGAAGTAGCCGCCAAGGATCTGCAGCCGAGTATGGTTGGCGGCCTCGGCCCCTAGGCTGGGAGCCATGATCAGGCGATTGGCAATGCTGGTCCCCCCCAGCAGAGTGCCTTTACGCATGTTGCTATCACCCACCTTGATATCTTGTCCGCTGCGGGAGTAGCAGTGGCTGAGCTGGCTCTGGATCTGGATATCGCCCCCCGCTTCCAGCTGGGCATATTGGGCGTAGCTGGCGTGGATCTCCCCTTGTGCATTGAGTTGGCAAAGGTACTCCCCCTGCTCGTTGCGGCGGCCAATGATGCCGTGGCGTACCGTGATGCTGCCCCCTGCCTCGATCCAGCCCCCTTCGATAAAGCCACCAATCACGATATCACCGCTGACCCTGATCTTCATGCCCGGGTTGACGTCGCCGCTGACGATTAAGCCCCCTTCAAAATCAATGTGGCCGTGGCGGGCATCCACCTGTTTGACGCTGAGCACCTCGTCCACCTTCATGCCCGCTTTCTCCTGACAGGGCAGGCCAGCCCGACCGGCAATCAGCAGGTCGGGATCGTCGGGGGAGATAAAGGTGCCCTCGCCAGCACTCATCGGACTGTCTTTGCCATCCTTGGCGGGCAGGTCCTGACCGGTCACGGTAAAACCGGGTACCCCGACGGTGGCCGGATGACGGCGCATCAGCGCAGCGCCGGCCTTGACGGTGACGATGGAGCCGAGATCCCGCAGGTCGACCTTGCCATGCCCCAACTCCTGCGGTTTGAGGATCCGTTCGGCCGGGGTCTCCACCAGCCGCTCATAGCGAGTGTCCTGACCATTGACGGCAGGCTGGCCGTTGGCAATCACCAGCTTGAGCTGACTGCCGGGGGCGGCCTCCTTGGCTGACTGGATGGCAGCGGTGAGCAGTTGCTCACTCACCCCCTGTTTGATTTCGCTGATGGCGATCGCCTCTTTCAGCTGTTCCAGCGTCACATACTTGCCCCCCCAGTCGGCAGTGATCTGGGCGATGGCGCTCATGCGATCCTTCTCCACTATTACGGCGAGTCGGGCATCCTGACGCTTGCCGATGGGGATGGGGTTGGCGGGGACGGGGGCGGCAGGGTTGGTGAGCAGGGTATTGAGCAGGCTGATGGCCTGTTTAATCCCCTCGGGCAGCGGCTGATAGCGGCGACAGTTGGAAGCGAGCAGCAGAGCCTGCACATCCTGTTCCGTGACAGGTTTGGTGAGACCGGCGGCAATCCGCAGGCAGACCAGTTCCATATCGCTTGATAGCAGCAACCACTCTTTGCTTAACACCGCATCTCCTTGCTGGATGAGAACGGAACGATCGGCTCGCTCC
>CAMFLW010000168.1 GCA_945957575.1 uncultured Aeromonas sp.
TTGCTGGTCAGCACGCATCATATATCAAAAAGCAGTTAGTTGAACTGAAGGCTGCCGCTTCTGGTCAAATTGGCCGGGTTGCGCCAGTGATGGGGCCGATGGCGTTACCTTTGTCGGAACAGGACATGGATGACCTAGCGGCTTACTTCTCCAGCCTGAAAGTTACCCCTATCGCGGTCCCTGACAACGTGGTCGACGCGGGCAAGGCACTCTATATGGGGGGGGACATGAGTCGCGGTCTGGCAGCCTGTACGGCTTGCCATGGTCCCCGTGGCTCGGGTGTCGAACAGGCGAAGTATCCAAGCCTGTCCGGCCAGCATCCTGCCTACATCAAGGCTCAGCTCACCGCATTCCGTGCTGGGACGCGTGATAACGATCCGAATGGCATGATGCGGGACGTTGCCAAGAAACTGACAGATCAGGATATCGAAGCCCTCTCCAAATATGTGGCGGGTCTGCATTGATATAGTCGACAAGGTCGATTTGAGTTGAAACGGGGAGCATGGGCTCCCCGTAGTTTTTATGGCTTTCAGATAATTCTCGGTTTAATCCCCCCGTTCTGTAAGAGATCTCCCACACTCAAGGCAGGTCAAGGCTCATAAAATTGCATAAAATATTAAATAGCCATTATTTATCAATAAATTATATTAACTTTGATGTTTTTCGACATATTGAGAATGTTTTGAGTGGATTGAGCCGCTTTATTGAGTTGGTACAGTAGGCTTAATGGATTCACCCACGGATTGGGTGGCGGTTTCACGACAAGATGTTGTGAGCTGAGGATGGCTGGCGTGGCAGGATGCCACGGGCTCGCATGAGCTGGCAAAGGAGTGAAGGATCAGGATGGTGACCATCTCCGGAGCGGGATGGGGTTGCGGGATGCAGACTCCCCGGCACGATGGCAGGATGCGGTCGAGACGGGTCAAACAGGCACACGCACATTCAGGAACGACCAATATAAGGTCAGGATGACCACACAACGATATGATGCGGCGATAAGTTGTCACGGAGAGGACGAAACAGATTGTTTTGCCATTCAGGATGGCGCACGCATGAACATATCAAGGCAGCTTCGGCTGCCTTTTTTCTTTTGGGTCATTAACCCGATTAGCCATTCTGTGTCAAAATACCAGCAACATGCCCAGAGGATACCGATCCTGCGGTGTTCAGTGGCCTGATTGGGCCTGATTGGTGCGGGATCCTGCTCTTGCTCCAGCCTTGCTGTTCCTCGCATCGTATCCCACCGGGTTAGATCATCCCGGGTACGGGTCAAACCAGTTATTTTTCGGAGTTAGCCATTCATGTCTGCTAAACAACCCACTCGCAAGCCTACTGGCAAGCGCAAAGAATCTGATGTCAGTGCTCAGGAAGGCCGTGAGCGTAAACGGGCTGCCAAGCGCAAGGGCCTGAAGGCTGGTTCTCGTCAGCAAGTTGAACAGCCGAAGAACAAGGCTGGCAACAGCCAGTCAAAAGATCCGCGTATCGGTTCCCGCAAGCCGGTAGCGCTGGTGGTGGATGACAAACAGAAGAAGCCGGCAGCACCCAAGGCGGTGAAAGAGAAGAAGCTGGTGATGACGCCCGAGCAGGAGCTGGCTTCCATCGAAAACGATGACCGCTTGAATGATCTGCTGGATCGTCTGGATGCCGGTGAAACCCTGGAAGCAGCCGAGCAGGCCTGGGTTGATCAGCGCGTCGATCGTTATCAGGAGCTGATGGATGAGCTGGGCATCATCGACAACGATGATGATGAAGCTGATGAGCTGCCGTTTAATGATGGTGATGACGCCGAGTTTGACGAGCAGAAACCGGCCTCCGAAGAGGAGCTGTGGGACCGTTTCAACCAGGTCGATTTCAAGCCGGAACCCAAGCCTGAGCCGAAGAAAAAGTGATGAGTGGATGGATGCTGGCCGCCCTGTTGGGCGGCCTGATTTTGTCAGGATTGGCCATCTATGCAGGCATGCTGCTGGCCAGACTGAGACGCCAGCAAGTGATGCAGTGGCAGGCGATCACCGCTCGCAATGAACGAATTCTGGAGAGTGTACGGGTCATTGCGCATGCGGTGCAGGAGGGGCAGTGCGATTACTCCGAAGGCGCCATTCGGCTGACCAATCTGCTGGATGCGTTGCAGATCAAGGGGGGGCGTTCGTTCGTTGCCGAGTTCCCGGGTCTGTACGGGCTGTATGAGAAGGTGAAACATATGCCGACTCATGAGGCCAGACGCGCCCTCAAGCGCAATGAAGTGATGAAGATGGATCTCGAACGTAGCGGCTACGAGGCCGAGCTGGAGGCTCAGATCCTCAAGGATGTGGCCCAGCTGAAGGATTTTCAGTTAGGTCGGTGAGCCAACAATAACAACAAGAGAGGAAGCGAGCGTGCAAACAGAACAGATTGTGTGGGATCAGGCCCTGATCGAAAAATATAACTACAGTGGCCCGCGATACACCTCTTATCCCACTGCGCTGGAGTTCAACGAGAGCTTCGGCTATCCGGATTTTGTCCGCGCTGCCGGCCAGTATCCCGAGCGCAATCTGTCGCTCTACGTGCACATCCCTTTCTGTCACAAGCTCTGCTACTACTGCGGCTGCAACAAGGTCATTACCCGCCATCAGCACAAGGCTGACGAGTATCTCGACTACCTGGAGCAGGAGATCAAGGCGCAAGCCCCGCTCTTCAAGCATCGTCTGGTCACCCAACTGCACTGGGGTGGTGGAACACCCACCTATCTGGATGAAGCACAAACGCGCCGCCTGATGGCCATGCTGCGTGAGCACTTCCATTTCGCTGAAGAGGGTGAGTTCAGCATCGAGGTCGATCCGCGCGAGATCGCCATTACCATGCTGGATGTGCTGCGAGAAGTCGGCTTCAATCGTATCAGTCTTGGGGTGCAGGACTTCAACAAGGATGTGCAGGTTGCGGTCAACCGCGAGCAGGATAACGACTTTATTAAAGCCATGTTGGAACGGGCCCGTGAACTAGGCTTCCGCTCGACCAACCTCGACCTTATCTATGGCCTGCCGCATCAGGATCGTGCCAGTTTCCACCATACGCTGGAAGAGGTGCTCAAGACGGATCCGGCGCGCCTCTCCATCTTCAACTATGCCCATCTGCCGAGTCGCTTTGCCGCCCAGCGCAAGTTGAAAGAGGTGGATATGCCTGCTCCGCAAGAAAAATTGGCCATGCTGCAGGATACCATCGCCTTCCTGACCGGTCAGGGTTACCAGTTCATCGGTATGGACCATTTTGCCAAACCCGATGACGAATTGGCGGTCGCGCAGCGCGAGGGCAAGCTGCACCGCAACTTCCAGGGTTATACCACTCAGGGAGATTGCGATCTGCTGGGGCTGGGGGTCTCCTCCATCAGCATGATCGGTGATGCCTATTCCCAGAACCAGAAAGAGCTCAAGGCCTACTACGCACAGGTTGCAGAGCTGGGTCATGCCCAGTGGAAAGGCTGCTCGCTCAATCAGGATGACCTGATCCGCCGTGAGGTGATCAAGCGGCTTATCTGTGATTTCCGCCTGAACTTTGCCGCTGTCGAACAGGCGCACGGGCTCAATTTCAGAGAGTATTTTGCCGACGATCTCAAGCTGCTGCAGACCTTCATCAACGATGGATTGGTGCGCATGACGGAGGATGGTCTGGAGGTCTCCTCCACCGGGCAACTGCTGATCCGCAATATCTGCATGTGCTTCGATGTCTATCTGCGCAACAAGGCGCGCCAGCAACAGTTCTCTCGCGTGATATAGGCCTTACCTGTCGATTAGAAAATGGCACCATGTGGCTGTAAGGTCGATCAGTTAAGGAGCATTGGCCACTCCTGCGGGTGTGGCGTCGCCAGGAGCCTGTTTTCGCTCCCGGATTCATGTGATGGTCAGCCCACTCCCACTCCCACAGCCCTGCAGGCTGCGCTTGCTGGGCTGGTTCTTTTCTACGGCTGGTAGTAACTCAGGAGTTAAAAGGAATTGTTGCTGGCCTGATCTGGCCTAGGCGTGGGCGGGGAGGCTGAACTCCCCGCCCTGCCGCTTATTGCCACGCCACCAGGTGATACTGCTTCTTGCCCCGGCGCAGCAGCAGGTAGCGACCAAACAGCCGATCATTGGTACTCAGCTGATCATCTTGCTTGAGCACACCATTGAGGCTGATGGCCCCCGCTGCCAGCAGCTCGCGGGCGATGCGTTTGGAGTTCGCCAGACCGCAGCTGACCAGCAGGCTGACCAGATCCGTCTCGCCGCTGACGGTGCTGCACGGCATGCCATCCTGCGCCAGCTGGGCCAGATCGCTCTCGCCGAGGCGGGCCACATCGCCGCTAAACAGCAGCTCGCTGATGCGCTGCACCGCTGCCA
>CAMFLW010000169.1 GCA_945957575.1 uncultured Aeromonas sp.
AATTCCGATTTGACGTTGACCTGCATCACCTCGTCCCACTCCTTCTCCTGAATATGTTCAAACGGGGAGAGGGTGCCAAGCAGACCGGCGTTGAACAGCACGCCGTCGAGGCGGCCAAACTGCTGGGCGAAGGTTTCGGCCATGCCGCGGTAGTGGGCGGCGGTGGCCCCTTTCAGATCCACCGGCACGATGGCGGGCAGCGGATAACCGGCCGCTTCAATCTGGTCATACACGGCTTCGAGTTTGGCGCTGGTGCGGCCGAGCAGGATCACGGTGGCACCGTGAGCGGCGTAGGTGAGGGCGGCTTCGCGGCCGATCCCGTCGCCGGCACCGGTGACCAGAATGACTTTATCCTTGAGCAGATCGCGGGGGGCCTGATAATCGAGCATGACAACTCCTGTTAACAAATTCCGGCCATAAGTGCATGGCAATCGGCGCCAAGTGTACTGATCCGCGCGCCTGTTTGACCAGCCAGCGGCAAGAAAAATGTGAAGAAAATAGAGAGGTTGTGATGCTCGGGTTGGTTTTTCCGGGCACTGGCTGCGATTTTTTGCGCGCCTCCACCAAACTCCCTAGAATGTGACGAAAACCGATCCATTATGGAGTCCATCGTGACATTTCTGACCGAATATGGCCTGTTTTTGGCCAAGACAGTGACCTTCCTGCTGGCCATCGGCGTCATCATCCTGATGATCGTCAGCACTCGCCAGCCGAAAGCGCGCAAGGGTGAGCTGGTGGTGACCGATCTCTCGAGCGAGCTGGAGCAGGGGCAATTTGCGCTCAAGAGTGCGCTCGTAAGCAAGGCCGAGCGCAAGGTGCTGGAAAAGCAGCAGAAAGAGGAGCAGAAAAAACGCGCCAAGGCGGGGGATGAGCGCAGTCGCCTGTTTGTGCTCGATTTCAACGGCAGCATGGATGCCAAAGAGGTGGCCTCCCTGCGCGAGGAGGTGAGCGCGGTGATTGGCGTCGCCCAGCCCGGCGACGAAGTGCTGCTGCGACTCGAATCCGGTGGCGGCGTGGTGCATGGCTATGGCTTGGCCGCTTCCCAGCTGCAGCGACTGCGCGATCGTGACATCAAGCTCACCGTGGCTATCGACAAGGTGGCAGCGAGCGGTGGCTACATGATGGCCTGTGTGGCGGACAAGATCCTGGCTGCCCCCTTTGCCATCGTCGGCTCCATCGGGGTGATCGCCCAGATGCCGAACTTCAACAAGTTGTTGAAAAAGCATGACATCGAGTTCGAGATGCACACCGCCGGGCAGTACAAGCGCACTATCACCATGTTTGGCGAGAACGACGATATGGGGCGCGAGAAGTTTCGCGAGGAGCTGGCGGCGATCCACGAGCGTTTCAAGCAGTTTGTTGCCGAGCACCGGCCGCAGCTCGATATCGATCTGGTCACTACCGGCGAGCACTGGCTGGCGAGTCAGGCCAAAGGGTTGGGGCTGGTGGATAGCCTCTGTACCAGTGATGACTACCTGCTGGCACAGGCCAGCCAGCACAAGGTGGTGGGCATTCGCTACAGCCGGCCCAAGAGCCTGACCCAGAAATTGGGGCAGCAGGGCGCACAGGCGCTGGAGGCCGGGTTTGGCCGCCTGTGGCAGCAGAACCCCTGGCGCTGAGTCGCGACTTGCAACGGGCGTGACAAGTGATGAGAGAGGCCAGTCGGGGCAATCCGGCTGGCCTCGTTTTTTGGCCACGTTGCAGGCCGTGTTGCCGATGAGGCAATGCCGTGGCGAGGATGGTTGTTTCCATTCAACTCCTCTGTTACAACTGAGGGCTTTCCCCTTTCATTGCAGGCCCTACGGGCTATGGAGCAGGCCGATGTCATGGAGCACCTTCAGGCAATTTACCCCGCTGGTCTGGATCGTCATTCTGGGCACCTTCATGGTGCGTACCAGCTACTACATGGTGTGGCCCTTCCTCTCCATTCTGCTCTATCGGGAGTATGACCTTTCGGCCACCTTTATCGGCCTGTTGCTGGGTGGCTCGATGGCCCTCTCTACCCTAGTCAGTTTTTACGGCGGCTGGCTCTCTGATCGTTTCGGGCGGCGCAGCATACTGCTGGCCGGTTGTCTGGTGGCGATGATCTGTTTCGGCCTACTCGGTTTTTCGCACCAGGTGTTCTGGCTCGGGGTCGGGGTGATGGGCAGCGGCCTCTCGTCGGGGCTCATCGATGCCCCCGGCAAGGCGTTGATGGCTGACAGTCTGGCCTCGGCCAAAGCGCGGGAGCTGGCACTGCACCTGCGCTATTTTCTGCTCAACCTGGGGGCCGCGCTGGGGCCGCTGCTCGGAGTGACCCTCGGGATCAACGCCCAGCAGGAGACCTTCCTGTTTCTGGTTGCGAGCTATCTGCTGCTGGCGCTGGCCTTTGGCTGGGGATTTCGCCGGGCTGGCAGCACAGGCAAGCCGGGGGCGGCTGGCCCCGGACTGCGGGATGCTATCAAGGTGTTGCTGGCGGATCGCGCCTTCCTGCTGCTGGTGATGGCCAATCTCCTGATGGTGCTGGTCTACTCCCAGTTTCATTCGCCGCTGGTGCAATACCTGACCCGGGCCGGTATGCCGCAGGTGGCCGAGCTGGTTGCTCTGCTGGTGGCGACCAATGCCCTGACCGTGGTGCTGCTGCAGTTTCCGCTGCTGCGGCTATTGTCGCGCTGGCCGGTGCGGGTGCGGCTCCATATCGGCATGGCACTCTTTCTGGCAGCCCAAGTGCTCTTCGCTATGGGGAACCCCACGGTGCGTAGCCACTGGTTTGGCGCCGTGCTGTTGCTCAGCATCGGTGAGACCATCCTCTTTCCCCTGCTCAACGTGCTGATCGACCAGATGGCGCCCGGCCACCTCAAGGGGAGCTACTTCGGCGCCAGCGCACTGGCCGGGTTGGGAGGGGCTGCCGGCGCCCTGCTGGGAGGCTGGATCCTCGAGCAGTGGAGCGGGCAGGTGCTCTATGTGCTGATGGCACTGCTTTGTGTGGCGATTTTTGCGCTCTATGAAGCTGGTGCCCGACATCATGGGCGGCGAAGTGCCCGGCAGGAGTCGGTGGTAGGCTAACCGGGTTGACCTCGCCCCTGGCCAGCCCCTTATGGTTCAGAAGGTCAGAACCTTGTCGGCAGCCAGGGTCCACTGGGCCAGCATCGGCAAGGTGCCGACCTCAATGCCCTCGATCAGCGGCAGGGAGGTGATGCCACGGGCATCGGTGCAGGTCTTGCACAGGCGAATGGTGACGCCTTGTGCCAGCAGGATCTCCAGCATCTGGCGCAGGTTGTACCCCTCGGCCGGTGCCTGACCGGCCAGCGCGGCACTCACCGCATCGGACATCAGGAATAGTTTGAGGCTGGCGCCGCCCTGTTCGTTGAGGGCGATAGCGAGACGCAAGGCGTTGAACAGGGATTCGCTGCCATAGGGGGCACCGTTGGCAATGACCACAATTTGTTGATTCATAACAGACTCCCGATTGGAAAGAGCGCCATTGTAGAACCAATAAGGTAGCAATTGCGTGATATGACACAACTTCTGTCGCACCTTTTTCCCGCTTGCTTGACCCTGCTGCAAATCGAGGTTTTTATGATCGGCTCGCAAACAAGACCGGATGAATCGAGATGTGGAAAGTATTGGGAGCCGGCTTGCTGCTGTTGGCAGGCTCGGCCTGTGCCAGTCAGCCTGTCGGTTGCAAGGCCCGCCTGCAGGCGGTCAACGAGCAGCTGGTGTTTGCCAAAGCACACAACAATGCCGGGCAGATTGCCGGGCTGAAACAGGCCGCGCGCAATATCAAGGCCAATTGTACCGATGAGGGTCTGCTCAAGGAGCAGAAAGAGCGGGTTAACAAGCTACGTGGCGCGGTGGACGAGCGTCTGCTCGAGCTCCAGGAGGCGAGAGTCAGTGGCAAGCCGGACAAGATTGCCGACAAGCAGAGCAAATTGGAGCAGGTACAGACCGACTTGCTGGCGGCGCATCGGGAGCTGGGTGAGCTGAACCGGTTGGTCAACAAAAAGTAGTGCCCATTCGATGAGCGGGGATCAAAAAGGCCGGGATAACCCGGCCTTTTGCATTTATTGCCTGTGCATCCGCACAAACTTCTCCATCAGCTGGTCTTCGCTCTCCACATGGGCGGGATCCCAGATGATGCAGTCGATGGGGCAGACACTGATGCAGGTCGGCTTCTCGTAGTGACCGACGCACTCGGTGCAGCGACTGGGGTCGATCTCGTAGATCTCCTCCCCTAAGCTGATTGCCTGGTTCGGGCACTCGGGATCGCACATGTCACAGTTGATGCACTTGTCGGTGATGAGCAG
>CAMFLW010000170.1 GCA_945957575.1 uncultured Aeromonas sp.
GCGTACAGTTCTCTGTGACCCAAGGTCAGAAAGGCCCGCAGGCTGAGAACGTAACCGCTCTGTAATTCTTACAGAATTTAAGAAAGCCGTGGTACCTCTGGTGCCACGGCTTTTTGTTTATCTGGCTTCCGCTACTGACTCCCATGTGCTGAATCATGCTGCTATCGTTCCTGCTTGTTGCCACCCTGACTCCAACCTCTGACGCTCCGCTACCGGTTCAATCCGCGATGGAAGCACAGGTGATCTGCCAGCAATTTGTCCAGGTCCGAATGGGCGCTGCGCTACAACCCGATGAGGTGAATGCGCGACTGGTACCTGAAAAGGAGGGGGAGTGGCTGGTGGATGGCAAAGTAAAAGGACCCGAAGGTCCTTTGCTGTTTGCCTGTCATCTTCACCAAGGGGAGCGCTGGGAGCTACTCAACTTTTCGCTCTGGGCACCACAGCCTGTCAAAGCGGTTTGAGTGCGACCAGCAGATGTTGCAGGTGTTCAACCATGGTCATGCCAAACGGGGTGAGATAGCCGCCATCTTCTGCGCTGATGAGCCCCTGTTGATGCAGACGGGCTGCCGCCTGGCACAATTCTTCAGACATATCGCTGCGTAATTTAATCCCCAGACTCATGTTGGCCGGATCAAAGCATGCCAGTATTTTCAAATCGTTCACGAATTCGTTAGAAACCTGGTCGATCCCAATCATGGATTTACTCCTTACGCTAAAGATGTATGCAAACTAGCATCCCCGGATCCACTTTAGTGGGCGCTGGCTCAAATTATTGATCTTTGGCTGGATGCAGCGTTTCAAATGCTGTTTTTTTCGGCGTAATCAGATGGTTGGCTGACAGCTTCGTCAAGGGGCGAGCCGGGCCAAACGTGGTAGGATAGGGGAATTCTTTATATCGGACGGTCCATTGGCGGCTGTTCGCCCAGTCCAAGGTATTGCTCATGGTCAAGATCACGCTGGTATCCCTGCTGCATTCACACACCGCCACTTTCCCTGTTTACCCAGTCTCCTTGCTGACCTCCTTGTTGGAGGGCCATGAGGGAGAGGTGTGGCTGCCTGCCCGCAAGGGGGGCGATATTACCCAGCTTCGCAAACATGGCAAAGGGGCTCAGGCCCGTGAGTTGGCCAATCTCGATGCCGGTTGGTGCGATTTTATTTCTGGTCAGGAAGGGGCGACTGCGGAGCTGGATGCGCTGGCCAACTACGACACCGAGATGATGGATAACTTGCAGATGTACTGGCATAGCGCCGCCAAGATCAACAGCCCGATCACCGATAATCTGTTTGAACTTCGTCGCGAGGTGGTAGATGAGGCACATGGCGAAAAGCTTGCCGCTCTCTGGGTACAACAACAACAGCAGCGATTTGAGCAGTTGATGAAGGCTGCGGCTGACGGTCGGGATCAACTCTGTTTCGTCGAAGTAGAGTCGGCCTACTGGTTGCGGCAGAAGTTGAGCGAGCAGCCTGATGTCGAGCTGATCACCCCTGCCTTTTAATCAGGTCTGAAAGGTTGATGAGACGTGTTTATGCAACGTCCTGCTCTATCCTTATGAGCACAGCTGTTTTCCTGATGGGTGTCAGGGGGCTGCAAGCTGGACAAGCTGACCACAAGATGTGAACATGGCGCCCTTTATCGAATGAGAGAGACTTGGCCAATGAGCTATGAACTGAGCGACACCGAGCGCAATGCCGCGCTGCAACTGAACGCTGACTACCGTTACGATCACTTCATCAGCAAGCTGGTCGAGCATGAAGAGCTGTTCGTGCTGACCGACGAGCATGGCGTCATGATGCTGACTACCGATGATGAGGATTGCATCCCGGTATGGCCGCACCCGGAGTACGCCAAGGCGTGGGCAGAAGGTGAGTGGGCAGATTGCAAACCACAGTCCATCACCCTCAAGGTGTGGCTGGAGCGGTGGATTGACGGCATGGAGCAGGATGAACTGTGTGTGGCCGTGTTCCCGACCCCGGATCAGGAAGGCATCGTGCTGGAGCCGGCCGATGTGGCCGACGCCATCGCCCAGAAGCAGGCCAAGCGCGGCTAATTGCCTCTTTTGCTTGCAAGCAACCCGGTTGCAAAACAAGACCCCGCCACTGTGCGGGGTCTGTCTTTTTTGGGGATGGCATCCTGCGCTTGCCGGAACAGGGGGGGGCAGAACTACGGTTGCCGATAAGTGGTATCGGTCAGGAGCACGGCCGGGAACGTTTTGTCGGCCTTGATAGCCGCTTTGGTATCTGCCTTAGCCTCTTCATCAATCCATAGCAGACCGCCATAGCTGTAACCGCTGTTGTCGCCACCGAGAGGCCAGTAGAGCTGCTCACTCTTGGGGGTTGCAGGTACGTTTGGCAGTTTGATCCAGCGCCAGGCGCCTTCCCGGGTGTAGGGCACCTGATAGGCGGGGACGAAGCTGGCCAGCTCATAGAGCCGCTGTTGTATCAGCCGTGACAGGGCCGCCTTTTTGGCAAAGTCGAACTCCTTGTCATACTGCTCCACCAGCGCTGTGATGGCATCGTCATCGATGTTCATGATGTTGTTGGTCTGGGGCTTGTTGGCGTTGACCTTGTGGAAGAACTCCCAATAGGCGGGATAGCGGCTGCCCGCCCAAGCCATCCAGGCGCTCTGGTGCTTTTTCTCCAGCATCGATTTGAAACCGGCCGAGGCATCCATCAGGTTGAGCTCCAGATTGAGCCCCGCCTTCTTGGCCTCTTCCCGCAGCAGGGTGAGCCGCTGGGCGTGCTCCGCCGTGGTGTAGGTGATAGCCAGGGTCAGTGACTGCCCCTTGTCGTTTTGCAAAATCCCCTGTGGTCCCACCTTGTTGAAACCGGCTTTGGCAAAGTATTCCCGTGCCAGTTTGGGATCGAATGGACGGGCCTTGAGCTCGCTGTTGGTAAACTCCCCCTGACCCGCACCATAACTGTTGAGGCGCTGGTAATCCCCCCGCAGCAGGGTGGTGAGCATCTTGTCGAGGTTGAGGGCATGCTGGACCCCGAGCCGCACATCGAGATTGCTCAGCAGCGGATCGGCGGTGTTGAGATAGAGCCCCATCGGCGATTGTGGGGTCTGGTTGTAGAACCAGATACGCCCGATATAGCCCTTCTCGAACTCGGCGGTTTTGGTCTTGTCGTGCCACCAGTTAGGCATCACCAGCGGGAAGGTGTCGAGATCGCCGCGCAGGAAGTGTTGCCAGGCGATGTTCATATCCCTGAGCACCTTGATCTCGATCCGCGCGGGATTGAAGCGATGCTGGAAGTAACGCTCATCATCCCCCCACCAGTTTTCAATTCGCTTGAAGGTGACCGACTTGCCCTTTTTCACCTGATCGAGCTGATAGGGGCCGGTAACCGGCAACACCTTCCAGTTGTACTCCTTGACCCAGTTGGTGGTCAGCTTGATGGCGTGGCTCGGCTCCGGGCTGATGGGCAGTGATTCGAGCAGGTCCTGGCGGCTCTTTTCGGTGCCGCTGGTGATGGCCAGGGTGTGATCATCAAACTTGGTTATGTCGGCTATCTGAGTGCTGTAGTAGTTGTTGTACCAGGGATCGTTGATCTCTTTGCTGCGCATCATCTTGAGGGTAAATAGCCAGTCATCGGCGGTGACCGGTTGGCCGTCGGACCAGCGCGCCTTGGGATTGATGCGAAAATAGAGGGTCTTGTTGTCGGCGCCGAAGGCCCACTCATTTGCCAGCATCGGCATGGGATTGCCGGTGACGGGATGAGTGCTCAGCAGTGGCAGGTTGGTTTCCCGCACGTAACCGGCAAAGCCGCCGTTGGAGTCGGGGCCATATTTGCGCAGGGTCAGGGGGAAGCTGGTCATAAAGGTGCGAAAGGTGCCGCCGCGCTTGGCGGCCGGATCGGCATAGACCGGATCCTGGTTGTTGCTCTCCCACTTCAAGTCAGCGGGCAGCGTGGCACTCCAGCCAAACGGGCTCCAGCACAGGGTCAGGGTGATGGCGGTGGCGCGAATGATGGGGGGAAAGCGGTGCCCCCCGGCGGTGATGGTCGATGGCATGTCCTTGCTCTCCTGAAAGTCTGCTTCCTGCCGCTCACGCTCTGGTGACGTCAGTCCCGATAGGGACTGGCTCATCATGAAAATTATATCCTGTCAGGTCAATGAAATAGCGTGAATTAGCGGGGGAACTAGGCCGCGATGCAGTGCAGGGGGATCCTCTTGGACGCGATGGTCGTCCGCATGGGGGCGGGCAGGGCATCGTCGGTGACCAGCACCTTGACCTGGCCCGACGAGCCGAGCGGGCTCGGGTGGATGGCGCCAAATTT
>CAMFLW010000171.1 GCA_945957575.1 uncultured Aeromonas sp.
CATTTTTTTACCTTTTCGCCACTTCTGTCATATGGTTCCGTCTTTTGCGCGTGAGAGTGCGGATTTAACTGGTATTACCTGTCAGGGTGACTACAATGCACCACCATTTTGATGTAAGCCGTGAATCATGCCGCCCCAAGATCCCCTGTTCAACCCCATTTTTGAGTCTCGTTTCCTTTACCCCCGTTACTGGTTCAGTTGGTTGGCACTCGGCGTGCTGATGGTGCTTGCGTTTGTTCCGGTGCGTCTGCGTGACCGGTTGGCAGATTGGCTGGCTCCGCTGGTGTTTCGGATTTCGAAAAAACAGCTCTATATCGCCAGAATCAACTTGGAGGTCTGCTTTCCGCACAAGAGCCTGGCCGAGCGCGACGCCATCGCATTGACCTCGATCCGGGTCGGCCTTAAGAGTTTGTTGGGATTTGGCGAGTTCACCATGCGCAGCCAGCGTTATCTGATGAGCCGGATGCAGGTGAGCGGTTGGGAACATATCGAGGCGGAACGTGCCGCCGGTCGTCCGGTGATCCTGGTGGTGCCCCACACCTGGCCGGTTGATGCCGCAGGCTATTGCTTTACCCAGCGCGGGGTGTCTATGTGCACCATGATGAAGCGGGCGCGCAATCCGGTGTTTGACTGGCACCTTAACCGGGCGCGGGCAAGGAACGGTTGCCGCGTCTATGAGCGCAGCGCCGGGATCAAGGCGGTGATCAGAACCATCAAGAGCGGTCGCAGCTTCTTCTATCTGCCGGATCAGGATCATGGCCGCGAGAAGAGCATCTTCGCCCCCTTCTTTGACTATCCCAAGGCGACCCTGCCAGCCTTGCCCCGTTTGGTCCAGGTGAGTGGTGCCAAGGCAGTGCCGTTGCTCGCCTGCTATGACGAAGCGAGCCACTGCTATCGGCTGGAGATCGAGGCACCGTTCGACAACTATCCCTCCGGGGATGTGCTGGCCGATACCTGTCGGATGAACGACATGGTGCAACAGCAACTGACGCGCCACCCGGGTCAGTACATGTGGTTCCTCAAGATCTTCGATACCCGTCAGGAGCAGGAGGGAATGGATGGCCTCTACGAAGAGGGGATTAGACGGATCCGCAAGGGATTATTGCCTCACGACTGACCCTTGCTCTGCATTTATTGGTGTGGTGTCAAAAGAGTCATTTATTGTGATGGCTCGTCTGATCAGTGCTTAGCAGGTCGGCGGTCTGGCACCTTAGGCTAGAAAAAAATATCAGGATAACTACAATAACCGTTTGTTTTTGATGACTTGATGGCCGCCATGTCCGCATTAGATCCGGTATTTGATACCTCATTTCATACTCGCCTGCTGCATCCCAAATGGTGGGGCAGCTGGTGTGCGCTGGGCCTGCTCTCTTTGCTGGCATTTACCCCTGCGAGGGTGCGAGATCGCTTTGCCGATCTGGTTTCGCCGACCCTGCTGCGTTTTTCGAAAAAGCAGGCCTATATCGCCGATACCAACCTCAAGATCTGCTTTCCTGGGCTGGATGCCGCCGCCCGACAGGCGTTGTTGCTTAAGTCGATCCGGGTCGGGCTCAAGACCTTTATGGGTTTTGGCGAGCTTAGCTGGCGCAGCAAAACGCATCTTGCTCGCCGCGTCAAGGTGAGCGGCTGGGAGCATGTGCAAGCGGAGCAGGCCGCTGGCCGACCGGTGATCCTGGTGGTGCCTCATACCTGGGCGGTCGATATGATTGGTCGTTACTTCTCCATGATGGGCATCAATATGTGCACCATGATGAAGAGCCCCAAGGATCAGGTTTTCGACTGGTACATCAACCGCGAACGAGCCAAAGCAGGCAAGGTGTATGAACGCAGCGTCGGTATCAAGCCGGCGATCAAGGCGATCCGCGCTGGAGCCAGCTTCTTCTATCTGCCGGATCAGGATCACGGCCGTGAGGCGAGCGTATTTGTTCCCTTTTTCGGCCGCCCCAAGGCAACCCTGCCTGCCCTGCCCAAGCTGGTGAAGCTGACCGGTGCCAGAGCGGTGCCCATCTTCGCCAGCTATGACGAGGAGGAGGGATCTTATCTGCTGGAGATCGAGCCGCCTTTTGATCCCTATCCTACCGCCGATTTGCTGGCGGACGTCAATGCCATGAACCGGGTGGTGGAGATGCAGGTGGCCCGCCATCCCGAGCAGTACATGTGGTTTCTCAAGATCTTCGAAACACGAGAGCATCGGGAGGGGAATGACGGCCTCTATGAAGCGGGGATTCGGCGGATCCGCAAGGGGTTGCCCCCCGAGCCTTGAGTTGAAGTGGCCTGATTGCGGGCCATTTTTTGTTGCCACGGTATGCCCGGAAGGGAATTTTACGAGCCGGGAGATGGACAAACACCGGTCAGGCAGTAGATAACTGAGTGTCTGGACCAACAGATGAGCAGATGGACGTGCAACAAACAATTTTGCAACGGGCAAAGAGAGTGAAAGGGCAGTCATGAAAGTTCCAAATCGAATCCAACCACTGGTTGATGACGGCCTGGTCGATGAGGTTGTCAGCCGATTGATGAGCGGCAAAGAGGCCGATGTCTACGTGGTGCGCTGCGGTGACGATATTCGCTGCGCCAAAGTCTATAAAGAGGCGTCCAAGCGCAGCTTCAAACAGGCGGTGGTCTATCAGGAAGGGCGCCGGGTGCGGAGCAGCCGCGATGCACGTGCCATGGAGAAGGGCTCCAAGTACGGTCGCAAGCAGCATGAAGAGGTGTGGCAGAACACCGAAGTCGACGCCCTGTTCAAGCTGGCTGCGGCGGGTGTGCGGGTGCCACAGCCTTATGTTTGTCTCGATGGCGTCCTCTTGATGGAGCTCATCACCGATGAAGATGGCCATGTCGCGCCGCGCCTCAACGATGTGGCGCTGAGCCCGGAGCAGGCGCTGGTCGATCACGCCAAGGTAATCCGCTATGTGGTACGCATGCTCTGCGCTGGCCTTATCCACGGCGATCTCTCGGAGTTCAACGTGCTGGTGGATAGCCAGGGCCCCGTCATCATCGACCTGCCCCAGGTGGTGGATGCGGCCGCCAACAACCAGGCCAGGGCTATGTTGGAGAGGGATGTCAACAACATGCGCAACTACTACGGTATGTATGCCCCCGAGCTGCTCAAGACCCGTTATGCCCAGGAGATATGGGCACTGTTTGAAGATGGCAAACTCACTCCAGAGCGTGAGTTGACCGGGCACTTTGAAGAGAGCCGCGCCACCATCGATCTCGATTCGGTGCTGCAAGAGATCGAGAGTGCCGAAGAGGAGGCTTACGCCCGTCAGGCACGGATGAAGGCAGAGCAGGAAGACAGTTACTGAGGGATGGCCAGAGCGCTCTTGGGGCGCTCTTTTTATTGCTACATCAGCAAGTCTGGCTGCAGTCGCTTGGTGGTGTCATCCTTGCAACTGATCGCTTGTTACAGTTGCCAATACTGCTGTTGTCGTCAGACGGGGCCGGGGAACTAGCTGGTACATCTCCAGCCAGCGGCGATCTCCCGGATGGTAGCGACGCTCCAGCCGCCTGCCGTTGCAATCACCTTGTGGGAGGCCAGATTCTCTTTGCCACAGTTGATCAGCACTGGCTTGCTCAACATGTGTTGTTGTCCCAGCCAAGTAGCACCGCGGCAGCCCCTTCGCCACGGCATCGAGAGCAAAATAGGTCGTGGTAGGCGGGTATCCATCGGGTAAATGGTCTCCCCCTGCATGAGCTTGCAGACTCTGTAGCCAGCTCTCCGAGTCATATTGCGCCCCTTGATAGAGCGGTATCCCACCTCTGACAAACTCGGTGATATAACGGTGATAGGCTGAGGCATCTGCCAGTCTGGCCGGACGGCACTCAACGCGGAGTTGTGGTGGCGGCTTGATGCGGGCATCGGCCATTTAATCTGCCACGACCGGCAGTGTCATGACATTGGCCTTCCGGCCGAGGTGGGCCAGCAGTCTGCGCACATCGTCGAGGCGGATCAGCAGGGTGGCCGTATTGACCAGCGGGTGACACTGCATCTGCTCTGCTTGCCAGATGGCTTCGTCCACCACCAACTCTACGGCGTTTTCCCTGTCGCGCACCATGGCGAGCAGGGTGACCGAACCCGGGGT
>CAMFLW010000172.1 GCA_945957575.1 uncultured Aeromonas sp.
GCCCTGTTCAGAAAGCAGATGCGTCAACTGATGCACCCTTCCGCCGTGTTCCCGCAGAAATACAATGGGCGGACGGTCAATGACGCCATCATCCGCTCAATGATCTCCTTTGTGCTGGCCTACTTCGCCATCATTCTGGTGATCGCCGCGCTGCTGGCGGCCATCGGGCTCGACCCTCTCACTTCCATGTCAAGCTCCATCACCGCCGTTGCCAACGTTGGCCCGGGGATGGGCCCGGTGGTTGGCCCCAGCACCAACTTTGCCAGCCTGCCGGAATCAGCCAAATGGCTGCTGTCGTTCGGCATGCTGCTGGGACGGCTGGAGATCCTGACGGTTGCCGTGCTCTTCTTCCCCTCCTTCTGGCGCCAGTAATCCCTCGCTGCAAGCCAGCAAAAAGCCGCAGCGTTCACCCGCTGCGGCTTGTTTATCTCAACTATCCCCACGACTATCGCTCAACGTTCATCAGCCCATTCATCACCCAGTACAGGCTGTGCAATTTTCTTCGACCCATCTGATACCCCAACGCCTGCATAATCGACATCACGATACAGTTGGCATCGAGGACCAAATACCGTAAAGCACTGGGGGATACGGCTTCAAGTTTGAACTCAGCAGTAAATGAGCAACGTCAACTTGTCATTGAACACCTCAGGTCATGGTGGCGACCGTACCACTTGCTTCCGGGGAATAACCTACCTCTGTCACTTATGAACAAGAACAACATGCCACTACCAGGATTGCCGCTCACGCTGGAGCAGGCCAATGGGCACCAATTAACTCAGTGACATTGCCCTGCAAAGTGGCCCCTTCCATCAGAGCACCAGCCAGATACAACTGCAGCTTAAGCAGCACTTTGGCCTGACCTTCAGTCGCGGTGCCATCAGCGAGGCGCAGGGCCGGGTGAGCGCCATGCTCACCCCCACGCACCAGACCATCAAGCAGCAGGTGCAGTCGGCAAGCCATATCCATGCCGATGAGACCTGGCACCAGCGCGGTGGCGATCGGCGCTGGATTTGGCTGGCGCTGAGCAAGGTTGCGGTCTGCTTCATGACCGTCTACGGTCGTGGTCAGGATGCGCGCTAGGTGTGATAGCGAGTCCTCATCGATGAATTGGCCTCTTGTCCCGTTGATAGGCTAACTTCCTCTGATGGATCATCGATCCACCTTGTCACTCACGTCGTATGGAGTGGCGCCGTTCCCCGCATAAGGAGCCGTGCCCGTGACCCTTGCCCAACCGCTAGCAGCCGAAAACGCCGGCCTGCCCGACCCGACCCGCACTCCCTGGCTACAGGGAGATGATCCAGAATGCAAACGCCAGGAGCTGCTGGAGTACTTCACCCGTACCTTCGAGCTCTACGACTCGCTATTTGACTGCCTGGCCGATGAGCGGGCCTGGTTCAACAAGGCGATCCCGCTGCGCCACCCGCTCATCTTCTACTACGGCCACACCGCCGCCTTCTTTATCAACAAGCTGCTGGCGGCGCGCCTGATCGACCAGCGGCTGGATGCCCGCATCGAGGCCATGGTCGCCATCGGGGTGGACGAGATGAGCTGGGACGATCTGGACGAGACCCACTACGACTGGCCCAAGGTCAGCGAGCTGCGCAGCTATCGGGCCAAAGTCCGTTCGCTGGTGTGCGATTTTATCCGCCAGATGCCGCTCACCCTGCCCATCGACTGGCAGAGCCCGGCCTGGGTGATCCTGATGGGGATAGAGCACGAGCGCATCCACCTCGAGACCTCCAGCGTGCTGATCCGCCAGTTGCCGCTCGCCTGGGTGCGGCCGCAACCTTATTGGCCCGCCTGTACCGAAACCCGCCACCGCATTGATCTGGTGCCCGCCAACAGTCTGCTGCCGGTGGCAGGCGGCAAGGTGCGCCTTGGCAAGCAGGACGCCACCTACGGCTGGGACAACGAATATGGCGAGCGCCATATCAAGCTGGCCCCGTTTCAGGCCAGCCGCATGCTGGTGAGCAATGCCGAGTACCTCGCCTTCGTACAGGCGGGTGGCTACGGCCAGCAACAGTGGTGGGATGAGGAGGGATGGGGCTGGTGCCAGTACGCCAAGGCGCAGATGCCCACCTTCTGGGTCGGCGACCCCGCCGAACCCGGGCAGTTGCAGCTGCGGCTGATGACCGAGCAGGTCGCCATGCCATGGGACTGGCCGGTGGAGGTCAACCAGCTGGAGGCTGCTGCCTTCTGCCGCTGGAAGGCGGCTCGGACCGGACTTCCCATCCAGCTGCCGAGCGAGGCGGAGTGGATGCTGTTGCGCGAGCAGCTACCCGGCGATCAGCCGGACTGGACACAGGCCCCCGGCAATATCAATCTGGCCCGTTTTGCCTCCTCCTGCCCGGTGGATGCCTGCCCGCAAGGGGAGTTCTTCGATCTGGTGGGCAATGTCTGGCAGTGGACCAGCACCGCCATCGATGGCTTCGACGGCTTTAAAATCCACCCGCTCTACGACGACTTCTCCACCCCCACCTTTGATGGCAAGCACACCCTGATCAAGGGGGGCAGCTGGATCAGCACGGGTAACGAAGCGCTCAAATCATCCCGTTACGCCTTTCGGCGTCACTTCTTCCAGCATGCGGGTTTCCGCTATCTGGTCTCCCGTTATCAGGAACCCGTTATCGTGAATCCCTATGAAACCGACACGCTGGTCGCTCAATATCTCGACTTCCAGTACGGCCCGAGCCACTTCGGGGTAGCCAACTACGCCAAGACGCTTGCTGATCTTGCTGGCGAGCTGTGCAGCAACCACCAGCGGGCGCTGGATATCGGCTGTGCCACCGGCCGCGCCAGCTTCGAACTGGCCCGCCACTTCCAGCATGTGGACGGGGTGGACTACTCGGCCCGCTTCATCGATGTGGCGCTGGCCCTCGCCAGTCAGGACAGTTTCCGCTACGCCATTCCGCTGGAGGGTGAACTGGTGGAGTATTGCGAGGCGCGCCTGTCGAGCCACGGGCTGGGGGCGAGTCAGGCTGAGCGCATCCACTTCAGTCAGGGGGATGCCTGCAACCTCAAGCCCAAATATGACCACTACGATCTGGTGCTCGCCTCCAACCTCATCGACCGGCTGCGGGAGCCCGCCCGCTTCCTGCGGGACATAGCACCCCGGCTGCGCAGCGGTGGCCTGCTGGTGCTCACCAGCCCCTATACCTGGCTGGCGGAATATACCCCGCCCGCCAACTGGCTCGGCGGCATTCGCGAAAACGGCGAGGCGCTCACCACCTATCAGGCGCTGCAACGGCTGCTGGCGGCGGAGTTCGAGGAGCACTGCCCGCCGCGGGATGTGCCCTTCGTCATCCGCGAAACCGCCCGCAAATACCAGCACACGGTGGCGCAGCTGACCGTCTGGCGCAAACGCTAATCCGCCGATCGGCATGCAGATGAGAAGAGGGAGGCCAACGGGCCTCCCTCTTGTTATGGCAATAAAAACGGCGCGAGTATCAATGCCCCTGCTCGTGATAGCGGCGGGCCAGCACGGCGCAGACCATCAGCTGGATCTGGTGGAAGATCATCAGCGGCAGCACCATCACCCCGACGCTGGCGGCCGGGAACATGACGTTGGCCATCGGCACCCCGTTGGCCAGACTCTTCTTGGAGCCGCAGAAGACGATGGTGATCTCGTCCGCCTTGTCGAAGCCGAGGCGGCGGCTGATCCAGACGTTCCAGCAGAGCACCAGCGCCAGCAAGATGCAGCTCAGTAGCACGATACTGGCCAGATCGTACCAGCCTACTTGATGCCAAATCCCCTGCACCACCGCCTCGCTGAAGGCGACGTAGACCACCAGCAGAATGGAGCTCTGATCCAGCTTGCCGATGAGCGGGCGATGGCTATCGACCCAGCGACCGATGAGCGGGCGCGACAGGTGGCCCACCACGAACGGCAGCATCAGCTGCATCATGATGGACTGGATGGAGTGCCAGGTGTCGATCCCCTCCCCCTGCACGTGGATCATCATCCCCACCAGCACCGGCGAGAGGAAGATGCCGAGGATGCTGGAGGCCGAGGCGCTGCACACCGCCGCCGACACATTGCCCCC
>CAMFLW010000173.1 GCA_945957575.1 uncultured Aeromonas sp.
GTGTTTGCATGAGGCGCTGGGACACCCCATGCAACACGTAATTGGGACATAGCCTAAAAAAATCCGGCGCCTGATGGCGCCGGATTTTTTTGCGCTGTTGCCAGCGACAGAGGCATTACTGCTGATAGAGGCCCAGATGCTCTTTGGCGTAGGCTTCAAAATCGGTGCAGCCACCGATGTGCTGCTCGTCCAGGAAGATCTGCGGCACTGTGTTGACCGGCTTGCCGGCGCTCTTGGCCAGATCTTCTTTGGTGATGCCTTCGGCGTGGATATCGACGTAGCGGAATTTGAAATCATCGCGCTGTTCAACCAGCTGCTCGGCAATCTGCTTGGCACGAACGCAATAGGGGCAGCCGGGGCGACCAAAAATCACTGCAAACATCTTTTCTCTCCGTTGGTGAGGCCGTTGTGTGAACCTGTCAGGTCAGGCCATTGATAAGAGGCAGGGGACAGCATATCCCCCCCTCGTCACGACTTAAAGTTGAAATTGTCGATACCGTGATTCGAGCTGCTCTATTGCCTCAGCCCTCGTCGGCAATCTGGATCGGCTGCTGCTGGTAGATGCTCTCCAGCACCCCCTTCTCGAACACGGTCCAGGGCCAGGGGGCCTTGCTGGCACGGTAGCGATCGTGGGTCGCCGGGTCTTGCGACAGGCCGCGCTGGAACATCACGAAGGCCTTGCGCTGGCCACCGGCGGTATCGATAAAGCCCACCAGGTTGGAGGTGCCGGTGATGGTGCCGGTCTTGGCATGCACCTTGTTTTTCATCATGGGGGCGGTGACGCTGCGGCGCCACGCCAGGGTGCCATCCACCTGAGAGCTTGGCAGCAGCTTGATGAGGCCAAGCTCGGCATCATTTTTCTGGATGAAGTTCAGCACCGACAGCATCTGGCGGGCGCTGATGAGATTGTGAGCGGAGAGGCCGGAGCCGTCGGCCAGAGTGGCGTTGCCCAGATCGATACCGTTCTTGGTCAGGATGGCGCGCACCGCCATGGTGCCGCTGCGATAGCTGCCCGGCTTGTTGTAGTAGTGACGGCCCACGGTCTTGAGGAAGGTATCGGCATAGAGGTTGTCCGATTTCTTCAGCATCTTGGCCAGCATCACCGGCAGGGAGACCGAGTAGTGGGTGCCCAGTGTCTCGGCATTGTCCGGCGCCTTGTGGGTGACCCGCAGCAGGCCATCATGCTTGATGCCGGCACGGTCCATCGCCCAGCGGATGTTGTCCCAGCCCCAGGCTTCCACGTCGTGGATGGCGAAGCGCAGACCCTGCGGATCCTTGTTCGGGGTGATGCAGCCCTTGAGCTCGTAGAAGTTGCCCTTGGCCATGTCCACTTCCAGTGCGCAGAACTGGCGCGCCATGTCGGCATAGCTCATCACCTCCACGTTGTCGGCACCGATGCCGATGGGCACGCCGGTGGCCACATTGCCAACCGCCGGTTTGCCGATCTGAGTGGCGGTGATGGTGCCGTAGGCGCAGTTCTTGTCGATGATGACCGAGGAGACGGGAGCGGCGAAGCAGAGGGTCTGATCCCCCCACGACCAGCCGTTGCCGCGCTCATAGCCGTTGTAGGCGCCGGTGTTGACGTAGACGTTGCCCTTGATCTGGTTGACGCCAAGCTGCTTGAACAGGGCCAGCAGATCCATCCGTGACAGGGTGGGGTCGCCGACGAAGTTGATCCAGATATCGCCATTGATGACGTTGCCCTGCTTGGCGCCGGGCTGGGCCTGAATGTCGGTGGCAAAACGGAAGTCGGCACCCAGCTCAAGGCGGGCCGCCAGCGCGGTGAGCACCTTCATGGTGGAGGCGGGGGCGATCATCTGATCCGCATGACGGGCAAATTCAACGCCGTTGTTGCCCTGCACTATGATGGCGTACTGGCCACCCTGAGGGGGCGTCAGCGGGGCGGCGTGAGCCGCCAGAGAGAAAAGAGCACAAAAACCAAACAACAGCCGCTGCATAACATCCTCTAATGTGACGAAGGGGCCAGACTGATAGCACTGGCCCTGATAATTCAACCTTGTTTCACCCGCCGATGCAGGATCGGCCGTGGCAAAGCAATTCATACGATTTATGCCGGTCGCCACTGGCCATCACGCCAGCGAGTTGGCGGTGCGATAGCGACCCTCATAATCAAAAATCTTCTCTTTTATCTGCCAGAAGCGCCCCGATTTGCGGGCGATGACGAAATCGGGATGGCGAAACTGGCTTTCTGCCGCCAGCACGCTCGCCAGGGTGGCAAATTCGGGCTCCAGACCCGGGGCGGGCCAATGATGACGCACAAAGTGCTGTTGAAACAAGCGCCGTGCGCCCTCGGAGTGAAATCCGAAGTACTCATTGAGGGTGAGACCATCCTCATCGTGATAGATCACCTCCAGCCGCTCCCCCTGTTTGCCGCGTCCTGCGGTGAGGGTCAGACCGGCGCAGCGGATCACCATGCAATCCTTGAGATTGAGCGCCTCTTTAAGCTTGTCGTCAGGGTCGACCAGCAGCTGATCGCAGCTCTGGCAGCGGCGGGCGGCGATGTCGTTTTCGCTGCCGCAAGCGGGGCAGATCTTGGCGCGAAAGCGGTAGTCGCACTCTTCGCGGTTGCCCTCGTCATCTTCAAACAGTCCCTGACAGCGGCGGCCGTAGTGCTCGATCACCTTGCCATCCTCGTCGGTCTTGCCCCAGAAGGTGTTGGCAAAGCCGCAGGCAGGGCAGGGCACCTGCACCGGCTCGGTACCGGCGTGGGGGCGAGGTTCCCCCACTTCGGGGGCGAACAGGTTGAAGTTGTTGCCGGCGTAGTCGAGCACCAGACAATCCTCCTTGCCCGGCGAGAGGCGCAGGCCCCGCCCGACGATCTGCTGATAGAGCGAGACCGACTCGGTGGGGCGCAGCATCACGATAAGATCCACGTGGGGGGCGTCGAAGCCGGTGGTGAGCACCGCCACGTTGACCAGAAACTTGAGCTCGCGCGCCTTGAAGGCGTTGATGAGGGCATCGCGCTCCGGACCCGGCGTTTCGCCGGTGATAAGGGCTGCCTGCTGGTCTCTGACGCCAAGCAGGCCGTGAATTTCACGGGCATGTTCGACGGTGGCGGCGAAGATCATCACCCCTTGCCGGTCGGCAGCATACTCCAGCACCTGGCTCAGGATATGGGGGGTGACCCGCTCCTGCCGCTTGAGCTCGCCGTTGAGCTCCGCCTCGCTGAAGAGGCCGTTCTCTCGCGGCACCAGTTTGCTGAAGTCGTAGTGAACGATGGGGGCATCCACCATGCGCGGCGGCGTCAGGTAGCCGTTTTTGACCATAAAGCGCAGCGGCAGCTCGAACACGCAGTCACCGAACAGCCGCTCGCCGTGGCTTTTGACCATGCCGTGGTAGTGGCGCCGGTAGATCCAGCCCAGCCCGAGGCGATAGGGGGTGGCGGTGAGGCCGAGGATCTTGAGGGCCGGATTGGCGGCTTTGAGATGGTCGATCACCTGATGGTACTGGCTGTCGTCATCCAGCGAGACCCGGTGGCACTCGTCGATGATGAGCAGCGAAAACGCCCCGTCGAAGGCAGCCAGATTGCGCGCTACCGACTGCACCGAGCCGAATACCACCTGCGCGCTCGCCTCCTTACGGGCGAGGCCGGCGGCGAAGATGTCGGCCTTGAGCCCCCATGCTTCGTATTTGGCGTGGTTCTGCTCCACCAGCTCCTTGACGTGGGCCAGCACCAGCACCCGACCGCGTGCCTTGCGGGCCAGTTCGGCGATCACCAGACTCTTGCCGGCCCCGGTGGGCAGCACCACCACGGCGGGATCCGGGTGTTTGCGAAAGTGGCGGATAACGGCGTTGACGGCGTCGGTCTGGTAGGGTCTGAGAACGAACATGCTGGTTTGGCGCGGGGCTTGGCAGGATGGCGCCATTATAGGGATCTTGCCGCCAAAAAACAGCGGGCCGGCATGATGCCGGCCCGTTGAATACATAGTGTGCTTAGAGGCTGTCGTCTTGAGCTGATTGAATTCAGTACAATACCAGCCCCGTTAAC
>CAMFLW010000174.1 GCA_945957575.1 uncultured Aeromonas sp.
CACTGCCCCGAGTGTGGCAGCAACGAGCTCATCGGCTCCGGGGTGGGCACCGAACAGCTGGAGCAGCTGCTTAGCACCGTTTTCCCGCAATATCCGGTGGTGCGCATCGATCGGGACAACACCCGTCGCAAGGGGGAGCTGGAGACCCACCTCGGCGACATCAAGGCGGGCAAGTACAAGATCCTGATCGGTACCCAGATGCTGGCCAAGGGCCACCACTTCCCGGATGTGACGTTGGTGGGGCTGCTGGATGTGGATGGCGCCCTGTTCAGCGCCGATTTTCGCGCCGCCGAGAAGCTGGCCCAGCTCTACACCCAGGTGGCGGGCCGTGCCGGTCGAGCCAGCAAGCCGGGGCTGGTGGTGCTGCAGAGCCACCATCCCGAGCACGCCCTGCTGCAGGATCTGACCCAGAACGGCTATGGCCACTTCGCCGACACGGCGCTGAAAGAGCGCCGCCTGCTGGGGTTGCCGCCGTTCAGTTATCAGGGGCTGTTCCGCGCCGAGGCCAACGGCCGTGACGAGGTGCAGCTGTTCCTCAGCCGCCTCGCCGATACCCTGCGCAGCGCTCGCTATCCCCATGTTCAGGTGCTCGGGCCCATCAGCGGCTTTATGGAGCGCAAGGCGGGCAAGTTCCGCATGCAGTTGCTGGTGCAGGGGCCGAGCCGGGCACCGCTGGCCCAACTGCTGGACTGGGCGGTGAAGGAACTGGAGGGATGGCCCGAGACCAAGCGGGTACGTTGGAGCCTCGACATCGACCCCACCGAGCTGAATTGAGTCAGGTTCTGGTCGCAGAGGGAGAAACGGCCGCCGACATGCGGCGTCAGCGACCGGGTTTGCCATGCGGGTGCGCGGTTCAGACCCGCAGATCGATCTGCTGCACCCAGCCGCCCTTGCCCTGTTCGGTCACATAGAGGCCGGACTGGCGCAGTACCCCCTGATTGCCGCTTTCCCCCAGGTGGTTGAAGGGGGTGTCGAGGGGATGCAGCAGGATGGCGCCGATCCCCAGCTCCACCAGAGCGATGGGGGAGTGTTCCGGCTGCCAGAACTGCAGCGCCGAGAACTGGCTGTCCCGCTCGTCCAGCACCCCGTTGCCATCTTCATCCAACGTTGCCAGCTCGCCAAAACCGTTGCCGGAGCGGGCCCCGAACAGCTCGCCGCCATCGTCTATGGTGCCGTTGCCGTTGCGATCCAGCGCCACAAAGCCGCTCCCTTCGCTCAAGCCCGGCAGGCTGTCCTCTTTGCCATCCTGATCGATGTCGAACTTGACTCGGGCATCGGTCAGGCCGGCGATTTTTCCATCCAGACTGAGTACCAGCGGATCCTTGAGGGCATTGAGGGTAGTGCGGCGTTTGCTGATATCGAGCTGGCGCCAGTCGAGGACAAAGCCGAGATCGAGTTGCAGGCTCTGGCCATCCTGAGTCTCTATGCTGGCCGAGGCGACCACGTTGAGCTGCTCCCTTTGCAGCAGGCTGTCGGTTACCTCCACCAGTTGATCCGGCTCGGCGGCGGGTTGACCGCCGTCGCCCGTCGGGGAGTTCACCCCCTCCGCGCTCTGTTCGGCCGGTTTGATGGGAGCGGGCAGCTCAATCTCGTGGCCTAGCATCGCTTCTATCATCAACTTGATAAGCCGCTGGTGGTTGTCGAGCCCGTCGTTGGGCACGCCGTTCTCCTCCTGATTTTTGCTCCCCTCCGCTTTGGCGGGCGCGGTTGCTGTCTGCGGGGTAGTCTGGGTATTGCTCCGGCTGCTGGCTTGCAGCGTCAGGGCACTGGCTTGCATCAGGGTGGTTCGCTGCTCGCCGGATGGTGGTGTGGCGGCCGTTCCGCTCACGCCATTGGCCTGCGGCGCGACCGGCCCCAGTCTGCGCACCTTGCGGGCCTGCGCCTGTTGCTGCCGGTATTGCACCTCCCCCTGGAGGTCGTAGTGATCGATGCGCATATCTTCGCCCTCGGCGCTATACATCTGGTCAGTTATCGACCGATAAATGAACCGGGATTAACACCAAATCGGACTAACAGGCAGAATTGTTACTTCCATGTTGCAAAGTGATGGTGAGGCTGGATGATGGGCATTCAGGTTGCCAGCCCGGTAGCCGGGACGACAAGGGAAGGGGAGAGAGGATGAGAAACTGTCTGGTGATGGGGGCGGCGGGCTATATAGGCTCCTATCTGGTGCCTCACCTGCAAACGCTGGGCTACAGGGTGATTGCCGGGGCGCGCCGTCCCTGCCGCTTGCCGGAGGGGGTCGAGTTTCGCCTCGCCGACAGCCTCAAGCCCATCACCCTGCTGCCCGCGCTAGCGGGTATCGATACCGTCTTCTATCTGGTGCATGCCATGGGGGCGGGGGCCGATTTTCACCGGCTGGAGCAGCAGGGGGTGAAGAACTTCGCCGCCGCCGCCCGCGCCGCCGGGGTGCGCCGCATCATCTATCTGGGGGCAATCCAGCCGGAGCAGTGCAACAGCCGCCATCTCAACTCCCGTCGCCACTGCGGCGAGCTGTTTCGTGAATCCGGCGTACCGACGGTGGAGCTGCGTGCCGGCATCATCATCGGGCCAGGTTCGGCGGCGTTCGAGGTGATGCGGGATCTGGTGTTCAACCTGCCGCTGATGGTGACGCCCAAATGGGTGCGCTCGCGCACGCCGCCCATTGCGCTGTCCAACCTGCTGCACTATCTGGGCGGGTTGGTGCAAGCCGACGAGGTGGATGGCCGCATCTTCAATGCGGTCGGCCCCGAGCTGCTCAGCTATCAACAGCAGTTGCAGAAGTTCGCCGCCCACATCGGCAAGCGTTGCCCCATCATTCCCATCCCGTTTCTGAGTCCGCGTCTCTCCGCCTGGTGGCTGCAGTTTGTCACCTCGGTGCCGCAGCCGGTGGCCAAGGCGCTGGTGGGGGGTCTCAAGCACGATATTCCGGCCGATGACGGCCCGCTGCGTGCCCTGCTGCCACAAACCCTGCTCAGCTTCGACGAGGCGCTGGCCGAGAGTCTGGCGCTGGAGCAGAAGCTGGGTGCCGAACAGCAGGGGCAGGAGACGCCGCTCGGCCTGCGCTGGCGCCATCCCGAATATGGTTTCTACGATCGCACCGCCAGCGGCGATGCCATCTGTCTCGCCTCTCCCGAGGTGGTGTGGCAGGTGTTGCAGCAGCTGGGGGGCGAGAAGCGCTACTTCTACATGAACCAGCTGTGGGTGGTGCGCGAATGGATGGATCACCTGATCGGCGGTCCGGCTCGCACCCGTGGCCGCACCAATCCCGATCGCTTCGTGAAGGGTGACATGCTCGACTCCTGGCAGATCCTCGGGGTGGATGAGGGGCGCAGGCTCGATCTGCTGTTCAACATGAAGGCCCCGGGCGTCGGCCGGCTGGAGTTCAACATCTTGCCGGAGGAGTCCGGGTTGACCCGCATCCGGGTCACAGCCCACTGGCATCCGCAGGGCGCCTGGGGGCTGGCTTACTGGCTCGCCATGCTGCCGTTTCATCTCTTCATCTTTCAGGGAATGACCGAGGCAATCGCCCGTCAGGCTGAAGCGAAGGCTGGTATCCCGGTGATGGATTAAACGCTCTTCCTCTCGTTCTTCCCCTCTTTTCGCCCTTGTAGAGCGCCCCGCCCGGGGCGCAACCCTGGTGTGCCCCAAGCTACCACCCCGTTCGGTCTGGCTGGCAGCGGGAGTCGCCGCACCCGCTATGTCATGGCGATGCATCCGGTGGCAGGACAAGGTGCAGCCTGTACAACAAATGGGCGGGTATGGCGGCGATCTCGGCTCAAAGGTGGTCAAACAGCGCGCCCCTCTGACACAATGTCTGCATGACGATGTTTACGAGAATCAAGATGCAACAGCACATCAGCGACCGTTTGGCCCACGCCCTCTCTTTTGTGCGCCATGATGGTCGCCACTTTGCCCAGTTTGTCTGGGGCCGTTTCCAACAGGACAGATTGACGGTGACCGCCGGCTACCTGGCCTATGTCACCCTGCTTTCGCTGGTGCCGATGATCGCCGTGGTCTTTGGCA
>CAMFLW010000175.1 GCA_945957575.1 uncultured Aeromonas sp.
TGGGGCCATCCTTGGTTTGCTCACCTGAAACGATGTTAATGCCCTCTTGTGACAGGGTGATGTATCCGTACATTACGCTGTTGGGGCTCTTCAGACCATATCAGGTTTTTACCGCAGAGCCAGCGCCATCACTGGCGCTGTGATCCCGATCCCGCGACCTGTCCTTATCTGAACTGTTTCTGCGCCGGCTGGTAGTGAAAATCGCCGCTGGCGAGCCGCGCCTTCAGTGCTTCCTGATCGATCTCCTGCGCCTTGCAGAGATCATCCAGATCGTCATAACGATCACGCAGCTGCATATTGACGACGCTCAGCAGCATGTTGATGTCCATAGTAGCGAATTTTTTCAAATCCATGATTACTTCTCCCGATCCAGCGATTGCAGCTGCTCGATGGCGGCGCTGACGCTGTGCAGATGCTGGCGGATTGCCTCGCGGGATTCGCTTGGCAGATAGTCGGTCAGGGTATGCTGCCAGCTGCCCGCTTCGCTCTTGAGTTGCAGGAAGAGAGTGAGACCGGCACTAGTGAGGGAGACCAGGCTGATACGTTTATCTTGCTCGCTGCTTTCGGTAAAGATGATCCCTTTTTCGACCAGACGACGGATCTCGCGGGAGATGCGCACCTTGTCCATGCCGCTCGCCTCGACCAGCTCTTTCTGGCTGATGGGGTAGTTGGGTCCGAGCACCATCATCAGGCGCCACTGCGGCACGGTCAGCTGGTAACGCTGTTCATAAAACTGTTCGAAGGTATCCCGAAGCATCTCAGCGGCATGTACCAACTGATAGGGCGGGTAGTGAGCGAGTAACGCTATGATTTTTGACATATTACACCCTGCTGTGACGGCTGCATCAGATGCAGTTTCTTTTGATACTTTGACATTGATGATACGAAACTCAAGCTGATTTGTCTGACCCGGTTGCGATGAAATGTGCGGTGAGGCACGCCATCAAGGATAAACCGGGTCTGACCGACGGGTTTTTAAGCCATCGCTGTTCAGCCTTTACGCAACCAGATAAGGGCGTTCTGCTTGAGCCAGGCCTCGCGGGAGTGCAGGGCGTAGAGCGCAGCCTCGTCGCGGCTACCCGCTTGCCAGCTTTGCGGTTCTTGTTTAGGCAGCTTGCGTTGACCCAGCAGGCAGGCCGGAATGTGCGGGTTGGCCTCGATGGCCTCCAGCAGGTGGGACTTGGCCGCCTCGGCACCCTCGGTGGCAAAGACCATCAGCGCCTTGTTGTAGAGCAACCAGCTGGAGGCTTCATCGAAGCGCACCAGCAGGGCAGCCAGCGCCTGCCAATCCCCTTGCAGTGCATAGAGGGTGGAGAGGTTATAGCGGCAACCCAGTTCATCGGCCACGCAGAGCGTCAGCAACTCGAGATACTCCGCTTTGGCCTCACCCAGCTTGCCAAGGCGCAGCAGGCTGTCGGCGCGACCGGTTCTGGCGGCCAGCAGGGGGCGCAACTCGGGGACACTCCAGCCATGGCCGGCGATTTGCTGCCAGAAGGCGCCGTCAAACAGCGGGGTGGCATCGGCGATGATCTTCTCGAACCAGCCGAGGCGGGCCTGATGATCGCGGCAGCTGTCGGCCAGCTCAAACCACTGTTGCCACTGCCGAGCCTGTTCGCCATTGAGGGCCACATCCGTGCTGGGGGCGGCCTGATACTGGTCGAGGTTGAGCAACTGGTTGAGGGCGGTTTTCATGTTCTGACGTTGGCGTTTGCAGAACTCGACAAAGGGGAGCTCGCTGGCGGCGGCACTATAGAGCATCTGGGCCATCGGCTTGTCACGAAACAGGCTCAGCTCGGCAGCCAGACTGAAGCGATACTGGGTGGTTGGGTCGTTCAAATCCTTTGGCTTGGGCCAGATCGCAAAGCCCTGGCTGAAACCGTAGCACCACTGACCGAGGGGATGGCTCTGCTCGAACACTTGCTCCGGGTTGTCGCTGGGCAGGCGGCATTGGCTGGGCAGAGCCAGCTGGGCGCTGCCGGCCAGAGTTTCCAGCTCGGCGATCAGGTGGTTGAGAGCCTCTGCACTCTTCTCATCCAGCTCGGCATCCTGTTCCAGCAAACCAGCCAGCGGGCGTTGCCAGTCAGGGCTTGTCGGCCCCACCAGACGGGCACAGAGAAAACCGTGCAGGGCCGGGTAGGTCATGTCTTGCTGGCTGTGGCTCTGGATCCATTGATTGAGCAGGCGGGTACGAGTGGATGGGGTCATCGACAGTTCCTCTGGATTTGAACAGCCGCGAAGTCTATCTAAAAGTGGGGTTATTTGCAGTAAATGGCCGCCTGTTTGGCGATTTAATCACCATTGGCGGGTAAGATCGCGGCGAAAGGGCGGCCCGTGGTGGCTTGGGGACTAGGCCAGATCACCGCTCTTGAGGTAACATGCGCGCCCATAGGGGCCATGGATCAGTTGGCCCATCCGGGTAATGAAAAAAGAGAGCACCATGATACAGATTGGCAAGATTAACACCCTCACCGTTGTTGAACTCGAAGACCGTGGCGCCTGGCTTGCGGCTGACGAGTACGGCGAACTGCTGCTGCCCAAGCGTCAACTTCCGGAAGGGATGAAAGAGGGGGATAGCGTGCAGGTCTTCCTCTATCTGGATGCCGATTGCGAGCCGGTGATCACCACCGACAAGCCGTTTGCCATGGTGGACGAATTTGCCGGTCTGAAGGTGGTCAATGCCAACAAGATTGGTGCCTTCCTCGACTGGGGCATGAAAAAGGATCTGTTCGTGCCCAGCCGAGAGCAGAACAAGCCGATGCAGGTGGGTCACGTCTATCTGGTACGTCTGCAACTGGATAACGAAGGGCGCATGGTCGGCACCAGTCGCATCGAGCGTTTCCTGATCCCCGCCGGCAGCAACTTCAAGGTCGGTGACGAAGTGACCGCGCTGCCGGGGGAGCACTCGCCCCTTGGTATCAAGGTTATCGTCAACGGTCAGTATCCCGGCATGCTGTTCAAGAACGAGGTGTTTGGCCGGGTGATGACCGGTCGGCCGCAAACCGCCTGGGTCAAGCAGGTGCGCGAAGATGGCAAGCTGGATCTGACCCTGCAAAAGCCGGGTCTGGTGCGGGTCGATGACGCCGGTGAACGCATTCTGAGCCGGATGAAAAAGCAGGGCGGCAGTCTGGCGGTGGGTGACAAGAGCGAACCCGAGCTTATCTACAAGCTGTTCAGCATGAGCAAGGGCACCTTCAAGAAGGCGATCGGTGGCCTCTACAAGCAGGGCAAGATTGTCATCGAAGATAACGCCATTACCCTGACCGACGCCGGTGCCGCGCAGGTACAAGCAGGCGAGCAGGCGCAGGATAGCGAATAAGATGCCGAGTCCCTGTGTTGGTCTCTGCAAGGCGAAAGATGGGCTTTGCCTTGGTTGTGGCCGCACCCTGACCGAGATCGGCCACTGGTCGGCGATGGAGAGCAAGGCCCAGCTGGCGGTGATGGCCGAGCTGAATGGCTCGAAAAGCACCCACCGCTGCCCGGGTTGTGGCGAACCGGCCTATTGCGCCGTCTCTGCCGGTCAGACCATTGCGCAGTGCTGGTGCAGCCAGTTGCCGGCACTGCCGCTGCAGGAGGCCAGCGCTTGCTGGTGCCGCCGCTGTCTGGCCAAGGCCATCGCGGCGCAGGACTAGCAGAGAACAGAAATAAAAGCGAATACAGAAACAAGAAAGGCGCCGATGGCGCCTTTTTTATGCCTGCTGCTGGCGATGCCAGCGCACATGCACTTGCTCTTCAGTCAGCAGACGAGGCAGCAGGAAGGTGGCGAAGATCACCTCAAACTCATCCTGATGATCCAGCAAACCGACCCACACTTCGACCCAGCGCTCCATATCGACCGGCTCACCCAGCTCGGTCGACCAGTCGGCATTGGGCAGGGTCGCCTCCACGGCGCCACGCTGCTCAAACTCCAGGGTGATGTCGACTATTTGTTCGGGGGCCAGCATATCGGCGGCCTGCTCAAGAAACTGATCATAGGCCCATTCGACCAGCTGATCCGGGG
>CAMFLW010000176.1 GCA_945957575.1 uncultured Aeromonas sp.
TCCTTGTTGATAAACATGCGCGGCACGCCGAGGCGCTTGCCCTTGAGGGCATCGGCCTTGGCAGCCAGATCCAGATAGGAAGCCGGACGCACTTCAGAGGCCTTGGGCAGCTGCACCCAGGGCTGCATGCGCCACAGATCGCCACGGGTGTCGGCATCGTCGGCGACCACTACATCGAGCACTTCCAGCAGATCGTTCATGGTGCGGGCATAGGGCACCACCACATCCATGGTCGGAGTCAGCGGCCAGTTGCCGCGTACCGAAATCACGCCACGGGACGGAGTGTAGGCGCACAGGCCGTTGTTGGAGGCCGGGCCACGGCCGCTCGACCAGGTCTCTTCGGCCAGACCGAAGGCGGAGAAGCTGGCGGCGGTGGCGGTACCGGCACCGTTGGAGGAGCCGGAGGCAAACGGCGCGGTCAGGTAGTCGGCGTTGTAGGGGCTCTCGGCACGGCCATAGACGCCGCGCTGCATACCGCCATTGGCCATCGGCGGCATATTGGTTTTGCCAAGGCAGATGGCACCGGCGGCGCGCAGGCGCTCAACGGTAAAGGCATCGCGCTGGGCCACCAGATCCTTGAAGGCCGGGCTGCCGGAGGCGGCGGTCAGCCCCTTGACCAGATAGCTGTCTTTGGCGGTGTAGGGGATGCCGTCGAGCGGCCTCAGGGTTTCGCCACGGGCGCGGCGGGCATCAGAAGCCTCGGCTTCTTTCAGCGCATCGGGATTGGCGACCACCACGGCATTGAGTTTGGTGGCAGTCTCGGGGCCGTTGTAGGCCTCGATCCGGGCCAGATAGGCCTTGACCAGTTCGACCGCTGTGGTACGGCCTGATTCGAGCGCGGCACGCAGCTCGGCAATGGAAACCTCGGTCACTTCGATCATGGGGATCTCCTGTAAAAGGGTGACTGTTTGTCATGATGATCGCCGCATCAGCGCCTGCGACCATCACACCATCAAGAGATAAAACCCCACGGCGTGGGGTTTTGAATACCAACCTCAGCTGGCTGAGAACCGGTTTACGACCCGTCGCGAGAGGCCGTCAGCAAGGTGAAGAGCAGCGCAGGAACCGGAGCGTATAAACATACGTGAGCCCACGGTTTCACATAAGTGAGCAGCACATGAGCCTTGATCACGGTCTCGCAGCAGGATCGTCATCCGGTTCTTATTTGCCGGAGGGGATCTGCTGAGTAATACAGTGGATATTGCCACCGCCCAGCAGGATCTCGCGGGCCGGTACGCCGACCACGGTGTGATCCGGGAAGATCTCTTCCAGAATGCGCTGGGCTTCACCGTCGGTGGCGGCGTCCAGCAGCGGGTAGACGATGCGATCGTTGGTGATAAGGAAGTTCACATAGGAACCGGCCAGACGGCCTTCGGCCTCGCGCGGCACACCGCTGCCGCTCTCGACGCCGGCAGACTCCTCTTCGGTGCAGTAGAGCGGGCCCGGCTGGGGCAGCTTCCACACTTTCAGCTTGCGACCCTTGGCATCGACAGCCGCTTCCAGCACCTTGAGGGCGGCCACGGAGCGGGCGTACTGGGGATCGTTCTGATCGTCAGTCCAGTGCAGGGCCACTTCACCCGGACGCACGAAGCAGCACATGTTGTCGATGTGGCCGTCGGTTTCGTCCATGTAGACGCCTTCGTCCAGCCAGATAAAGCTGGTGACGCCCAGATAGTCGCGCAGGTGCGCTTCGATCTGCTCTTTGCTCAGGTGCGGGTTGCGGTTTTCGTTGAGCAGGCACTCGGCGCTGGTCAGGCAGGTGCCTTCGCCATCGACGTGGATGGAGCCCCCTTCCAGAATGAGCGGCGCGTCGTAGCGAGCCATGCCGTGCTGGGTCAGCATCTGGGCTGCCACTTCCTCATCCTGATTCCACGGGTAGTAGAGACCGCCCTTGTGACCGCCCCAGGCGTTGAAGCCCCAATCCACGCCACGGCACTCGCCGGCCGCATTGGTGACTATGGTCGGGCCGGTATCACGGGCCCAGCAGTCATCGCTGTCCATTTCGACCAGGGTGACGTGGGCGGGCATGATGGCGCGGGCCTGCTCCATAAACTGGGCAGGCACCCCCATAAAGACCGGGGTGGCGCCGCCGATGGCATCCGCTACCTTGGCAAAGACAGGCTGGGCGAAGCGACCGGCTTCACGCCAGTTGTCAGGGCGATACGGCCAAATCATCCAGACGGCCTGCTGATGCGCCCACTCGGCGGGCATGGTGAAGCCGTCGGCGGCCGGCGTGGAATGAATGGTCTTGATGCTCATCGCAAGGCTCCTTGCATGGATTGAGGCCCCCGTTTACGCCCGATGCGGCGCGGGAACCCGGAAAAATAAGAGTGGGTCGCAGATTAAGACGTTGCGCCCCCATCCATCAAATGAATAGGATGGATTGTCCCATAAACACGGCGAATAATCCCCCCATGAAACTGCACCAGCTCGACCTCAATCTGCTGCTCGCGTTTGACGCCCTGATGACGCAGGGCAGCGTCACCCGCGCCGCCGAAGCGCTCTTTATCAGCCAGCCAGCCATGAGCCACTCCCTTAACCGGCTGCGCACCTTTCTCGGCGACCCGCTTTTGGTGCGTACCCCGCAGGGGATGCTGCCGACCCCGCGCGCCCAGCGGCTGCATCTCGGGGTGCAGCAGGCGCTGCGGCTGCTGGAGCAGCAGCTCACCGAGGAAGAAGAGTTCGAGCCGAGCCAGTCGAAGCGGCGCTTCGTGCTCTGCACTACCGACTACGTGGAGTGCGTGCTGATCCCGCCGCTTATTCAGCGGCTCAGACGGCTGGCGCCAGGGGTCACCATCGAGATCCGCATCCTGCGCGACACCCTGCCCGAAGCCGAGCTGGCGAGCGGCGAGATCGATCTGGTGCTGGGCTTTGACGAGTACATGCAGGTGCCGGGGTATCTCGGCAAGGAGACCTGGCTCACCGAGCCGCTGGCCGGGCTGGTGCGCGCCGATCTGCCCATTGCCAAATCGGCCCCCGCCGGCGCCGAGGATGATCCCTCCCAGTGGCAGGAGCGCATCACCCTGCAGCAGCTGATCGCCATGCCCCATGTGTTCCACTCGCCGCTTGGCACCTCGGAGGCGAGCCTCGACCGCTATCTGAAGAGTCAGGGCTTTAGCCGCACCATCTCGGTCAACAGCCAGAGCTATATGTCCGCCGCCGCCATCGTCAGCCAGAGCGATCACCTGCTGGTGCTGCCCAGCATGGTGGCCGAGCTGCTCGCCAGCCACTGGCCGCTGAAAAGCCTGCCGCTGCCCGCAGACGTGCCGGATTATCACCTCAACTGCGTCTGGCACCCCGTGCATGCCCAGCAACCCGCACTGGTATGGCTGAAAGACCTGATGAAAGAGCTGGTTAGCCCGAAATAAGACCGTGGCGTCTGGTATACCCAGTCACCATGCCCAGCAACCGGCGCTGGTATGGCTGAAAGATTTGATGAAAGAGCTGGTGGGGCCGAGGTAAGACCACTGCGTCTGGCATACCCAGTCACCACGCCCAGCAACCGGCGCTGGTATGGCTGAAAGATTTGATGAAAGAGCTGGTAAGCCCGAAATAAGACCGCGGCGTCTGGCAGATCCGGGCGCCACACCCCAGTGGCCCATCCTGAGCGACATGGCGGGCGTCGAGAGCATAAAAAGCCAAAAATCGAAGCAAAATCAACAGGTCTCTGACTTTCACAGCAGGAGGAACCGTCAGCGGATCCTTACCGCCGGGGAATGGTAACCAGATGTGACAAGTGTGAAGAGGCGCGCCTTTGCCGGGGAAATGCGAGAGCCAGGTGCGCTCGCATCTCCTCCCTATGGTGCCCTTAGCTGTGATCTCTCTGTAGGTTGTTCACTCGGGGCATTCCCGGAGAATTGGAG
>CAMFLW010000177.1 GCA_945957575.1 uncultured Aeromonas sp.
AGACCGTCAAGAGCATCTACATCAAGCGCCACGGCCAGTGGTTCTGATGAAGGGCAGCTAGCAAAAAGGTCGGGGTGATTCCGGCGCGACAGAAAAAAGAGAGCCAGCCCGCGCAAGCGGACTGGCTCTCTCTATTTGGTGTGACCCGACTCCCTTGTTGGCGAGTACCGGCCTGTGGCTCAGAGCTTGAACAGCGGGCGCAGGCGGATGCCGATCAGGCTGCCGGCGAGGGCCATCAACATCCAGACCCAGCCGTGCAGGCTGCCGGAGGCGGTGCCGTCGAAGAAGCCGCCGAGGTTGCAGGCGCTGTACATGGCGCCCATCCCCATCAGCAGGCCGCCGAGGATGGATGCCAGACTGTTGCCGAGCCGCATCGGGGCGAAGTTGCCGCCACCGCTGATGCAACGCGCCAGCATGGCCCCCAGAATGCCGAGCCAGAACATGCCGACCATGGGGTTGATGAAGAGTGGCTGGGCCAGCTTGGGGTTGCCCTCGAACAGGCCGAACAGGGAGGCGCCGCGCAGCGCCATGTCATAGACGGCGCCAGTGATGGTCCAGGCCGAGCCGTGCAGGGCGACGACAGTGGAGTTGAGTATGGCGATGATGATGCCGCCGGTCAGCACGGTGAAGCGGCCATCGCGCCAGAACAGGTTGCCGCCGCTGAAGAGGGGCTTGAGCTCGCCGGTCCGCTTGAGTTCGCTCTTGCGAAACAGCAGGAACAGCGCGGCGACCAGCGCCAGGTTGAGCAGCATGCCGCTCCAGATATTGCCGGTCAGATCCTTGGCCTGCACCACATGGCTGGAGAAGGTGGCCTCCAGTTCGGGGCGGAACTGGTTGCTGATGAGGGTGCCGATGCCGTAGCAGATCAGCACCAGCCAGAAGCGGGGTTGCCCCTCGCCGCAGCAATAAAGAGTGCCGGTGGCGCAGACGCCCGCCAGCTGCATGCCGATGCCGAACAGGAAGGCACCGACGATGAAAGGAATGCCGATAGCCATCACGTTACCCACCATGGCGTCGCCAAACAGGGCGTGACTAAAGGAGAGGAAGGTGGTGAACAGCAGAATTTCGATGGCGATGGTGAGCAGGTGAACCCGCACATAGTAGCTGTTGCGCTTGGTCAGCATCTCGCGCCAACCGAACACGATGCCGAAGCGGCTGAAGGAGAGGGTGAAGCCGAAGCCGAATCCGATCAGGGCCATCAGAGCCCATTTCATACCAAAGGTGTTGCCGAGCCAGAGTAACGCTCCCCCCGCGATTGCCACGATGGGGAGCGACCATTTTCGATTCATGCCAGTTGATCCTTGTAGTTGGTTATTGGAGGGGCGGATCCTATTCCCTCATGGAGTCCAATGCTACCTATTTGGTTGTATAGACGCCGATGATGCCAAATCCCCGGCCAATTGACCGGGGCTGAGGAGTCAGGCCTGTTTTGGTGCCGCCCTACCGCTGCGAAGCCCGTCCAGACTGAACAGCACCAGCGCACTCCAGATGCAGGCGAAGGTGAGCAGTTTGTCCATCGCCAGCGTCTCGCCATAGAGGGTGACCGCCAGGATGAACATCATGCTGGGTCCTATGTACTGGAAGAAACCCAGGGTGGAGAGCTTGAGTCGGGTCGCGGCGGCGGTGAAGCAGAGCAGGGGGGCCGTGGTGACGGCGCCTGCAGCGATCAGTAGCAGGTTGAGGTGCCAGTCGTTCTGGGTTAGATGGCTGGTGGGACTGTCGGCAAAGCCCCACAGATAGATGGCGGCCGGTGGCAGCATGATCATGGTTTCAATCAGCAGGCCAGTGAGAGCATCGAGGGCCAGTTTTTTGCGCACCAGACCATAGATGGCGAAGCTCGATGCCAGCACCAGCGCGATCCAGGGCAGCGAGCCAAAGGCGATGAGCTGGATCGCCACTCCGGCAAAGGCCAGCGCGACCGCCCACCACTGCAGGCGGCGCAGTTTCTCGCTCAGAAATACCATTCCCAGCAGCACGTTGAACAGCGGGTTGATGTAGTAACCGAGGCTGGCATCCAGCATATGGCCGTTGTTGATGGCCCAGATGAAGAGCAGCCAGTTTCCGCCAACCGTGATGGAGGTAAAGGCCAGGGTGAGCAGCACTTTTGGCTGACGCAGCACCGCCTGTACCTTGTGCCACTGGTGGCCAAGCAGGGTGAGCACCATCAGCAGGGCGCACGACCAGATCATCCGGTGGGTCAGGATCTCGGCGGCCGGGACGGCAGAGAGGGTCTTGAAATAGATGGGGGCTATGCCCCAAAGGGTATAGGCGCACAGGGCGTAGATGACGCCCTGACGCTGGATCTGTTGCGGCATGCGGATGACCTTTACTGAAGCCTTGGATGCGGGAAAACATCGCAAAAAATCAGTGTAGCGATCCTTTTGCGGGGAAAGAAGCGAATAAACGAAGTTTGAGCGGAAGAAAGAGGGTTGGTGGCCGGTCAGCCTTTGCCGCGGCGGATCTTGTCCACATCCATCAGCAGCCACAGCATCAGGGCGATGGCGGAGATCCAGGGGCCCCAGGTCACGTAGGCCTCGCCATGCCCCAATGCGAAGAAGAGCAGAGGCAGACCAATCACCAGAAACAGGACACTTCCCAGGAAAAATAGCATTTTTGTCTTTATATTTAATGGCTTGCTTATTTTATGATTATATTGATTGTGCCGCCCGATGGAAGACCGAAATGCAAAAGGGAGGATTTCTCCCCCCTTGCTGATGATGATGGCTATTTATGCCCTTATTCGAGCTGGATCCAGGTGCTTTTCAGCTCGGTGTACTTCTCCAGCGCGTGCAGCGACTTGTCGCGGCCGTTGCCGGACTGTTTGAAACCGCCAAACGGCATAGTCATGTCGCCACCGTCCCAATTGTTGACGAACACGGTGCCGGCACGCAGGGCACGTGAGCCCTTGACCGCCTTGTTGAGATCCGCCGTCCAGATCGCCGCCGCAAGCCCATAGTCGCTGTCGTTGCCCAGCGCAATGGCCTCTTCCAGGGTATCGAAACCGGTTACCGCCAGCACCGGACCGAAGATCTCCTCACGAAAGATCCGCATCTGCGGAGTGACTTCATCGAAAATAGTGGGTTCGATATAGAAGCCGCCGCTCACTGTGTTGGTGCGGTTGCCGCCCAGCAGCAGTTTGGCCCCCTCTTGCTTGCCAATTTCGATATAGCGCAGCACCTGCTCCATCTGGATGTGGTCTACCATGGCGCCGATGCGGGTAGCAGGATCGAGCGGGTTGGCGGAGATCCACTCGCGGGCGTGGGCCAGCAGTCGTTCCATAAACTGCGGCTTGATGCTGTTTTGCACCAGCAGGCGAGAGGCGGCGGTGCATACCTCACCCTGGTTATAGAAGATGGCGCCAGCGGCGCTCTTGGCGGCGGCGTCCAGATCCGGCGCATCCGCCAGTATGATGTTGGGGCTCTTGCCGCCACACTCCATAAAGGCGCGCTTGAGGTTGGACTTGCCGGAGCACTGCACCAGATGTTTGCCGATCTTGGTGGAGCCGGTGAAGGTGATGCAGTCCACATCCATGTGCATGGCCAGTGCCTCGCCCACGGTATGGCCAAAGCCCGGCAGCACGTTGAATACGCCGTCTGGAATGCCCGCCTCCTTGGCCAGACCCGCGATACGCAGGGCAGTCAGCGGGGATTTTTCGGAGGGTTTGAGGATCACCGAGTTGCCGGTGGCGAGCGCCGGGCCCAGTTTCCAGCAGGCCATCACCAGCGGGAAGTTCCAGGGCACTATGGCGGCGACGACCCCGAGCGCTTCGCGGGTCACCAGCGCCAGCGCTGACTCCTCCACCGGCGCGACCTGATCGTAGATCTTGTCGATGGCCTCGGCGTTCCAGG
>CAMFLW010000178.1 GCA_945957575.1 uncultured Aeromonas sp.
AAACCTGAACTCCACCAAACAAGAATGGGGCCCGCAGGCCCCATCTTTTATTGCTCAGGATTGTGATTACACCGGCTTGTCGGCAAGGGTTAACTCAGAGCTTGATCCAAGCATAGGCCCAAGCCGAGCCCTGCTAGAAATCTCAGCGGTGCAGGGGCAATGCCGACCAGTTGAGGATCCATCATGAACAGGATCTTTAACGACAACTAATTGAAATAGACCTGAAAAAAGCTTCATTTGTGGTCTGGTTTCATCGCCAGACAAAACTGCCACGCCTGAGCCGTGACGATTATTCACTGCAACCACTATCTCAAACAACTCTTTGCTCCCGCCGAGCTTGAATACATTGCCCGCTTCTGCATATTTTTCCTGCGTCTGCGCACAATCCTCCTTGGATGCTGCTCACCTCCGCACCTAACGGCTCTTGATCTACATCAGCGCTTAACGCTCCATGATCTGGGTCACATCTTCTTTATTGATCATCACTTCACGTCCTTCATGATCGTAATAGCGATACATGCCGGTACTCTCGTCCAGCTTGGGCTTGCTCTCGGTGGTGATCATTTTGCCATCCTTGGTGCTCATGATGTATTGGGAGCTGCATGCCACCAACCCCAAGGTGCACACCAGGATCATCATCAGTTTTTTCATAGGCGCACTCTTCTCTTTTCACCCTCACCGCGAGGGTGTCATATTCAGCCTACTCCAATCCCGCAGGCTGTCGGCAACTTGCACAATAAAATGAGATCACCCTCAAAAAATCAGCTATTTTCGGCCACCCGGTTTGCTACCGGTACCGAGACCACAGCCAAGTGCCAACCGATCTGCCGCGACTCTGGCCTGCACCAGACCGTAGCCATAGCTGTTGTCCCGTCCGACAGCTCCCAGATCCTGGGCACTGCTGCGCAGGGTCTGACGCAACTGATCGTTGCTACACTCCAACCGCTGCGACCAAACCAGTGCCGCAACGCCTGCCACATGTGGCGTGGCCATCGAGGTACCGCTGTAGCTGGCGTAACCACTCGGCACAGTCGACAGCACAGCAACACCCGGGGCCGCCAGCTCAACCTGATCGTTGCGCTGGGAGAAGGAAGCCAACTGCTTGTTGGCATCGATGGCGGCCACACTCACCACGCTGCTGTAAGAGGCGGGATAGGACTTGCTGGTGTTGCCCGCATTGCCCGCAGCCGCCACGCTCAACACATTCTGGCTGTAAGCCTGATTGAACGCCTGCTCTTCGGTCTTGTTGGGCACGCTCCCCCCCAGACTCATATTGATGACCATTCGGGTGAAGCCCCGACTACTCATCCCCTGCTTGCAAGCATTAAGCGCTCCAACCAGATTGGAAGAGTAAGCCCAGCCGTTAGCCCCGAACACCTTGACGATCTGCAGTGGCACACTCTGATTGGGTAATACCCCTAGCACACCCATATCGTTGCCACCCACAGCAGCTATGGTACCTGCTACATGGGTGCCATGGCTGTTTTCATCGCTACTCCAGCTTCCAGTACCCGCATCGTCACTACCCTGCACCTGCGCCCCATGGGGCAGATCCGGGTGATTGCCGCTATAGCCAGAGTCAATGATGCACACCAGTACCTCTCCGGCCATACCATCGCTCAGTTGTGGCGCCTGCACCATGGGAATGCCATAAGGCAGGGTCTCGGCACTAGCATAACGCTTGGCATCCGGCTCCACCCACAGCACGTTTGGGTTGCGCGCCAGCGCTGTCGCTGCAGCAGCTGGCAACCAGAGCGCCAGCGCGTGCTGCTCGGGCAGTTGCAGGGCCAGCTCGCCCCCCATCCCTTTGCTTTGGGCCAGCACAGCGGCCTCCGCCCCCGGCTTGAGTTGCACCAGATAACGAGCCCGTTCAGCAGCCATTACCCCCTGTGCCAGTACGCCTGCCACCAGCAGGCCTGTCCATATCCGTCTCATCAGTCACTCCTTCCATCGACCTGATAGCCACCAGCAAAGTGTAGTGGCAGGCTGGCGCAGGCCCGAGCGGATACAAAAAGGCCGGACATCTGTCCGGCCTCTTCTTTCAAGCGCAAGAGCGCAATCATGACTTGGCGGGCTGGCGCTCACCGGTCACGGTCGGGTTCTTGGGATCAGAACTCCACTCATACCAACCGCCGTCGTAGACGCTAATTCGCTTCCAGTCCATCAGCCAGGCGTAGAAGAAGGCCTCGGAGGCACGCCAACCGGTACCGCAGTAGAAAGCGGCCTGCTGGGTCGGCTCGATATTCCACAGCTCCCACATGGCGAGGATCTCGCGGGCCGGCTTCATGGTGCCGTCCGGGTTGTGGAAATCGCTCATGCTGTTGGCATCCACCCCACCATGACCCCACTTGGCCCCCGGGATATCGCCCTTCGGCTTGATGTAGCTGTAACCGGAGGTGTTGCCGACAAACTCGTCCCAAGTCCGCACGCTGACCAGTGCGCTATCGGGCTGCTTGAGCAGCTCTTTCGCCTGACTTAGCGTGGTGTAGTACTCGGGGTGAGCAGGAATGGCCACGCCAAACTCTTTCACCGGCTCATATTTGTTGGGCAGACCGGTTTCGGTGCGCAGATGCTGCACGAACCAGGCGTCCAGACCACCGTCCAGCAGGCGCACATCTTCCACCCCCGCATACATCATCAGATGCGCGGCACGGGCGGCAGCCATGGTGTTGCGACCATAGAGGATCACGGTGGTGTCGTGGCGGATGCCGTTATCCAGCAGCAGCTTCTTCAGCGCTTCGTCAGAGACCTTGTTCCACAGCGGCTCCTCTTCGAGGCTGTTGGTATCGATATAACCGGCCCCCGGGATATGGCTGATGAGATAGGCCTTGGGTGAACCCCAATCCACTTCAAACAGCTTCCAGTCGCCCTTGGGCGCCGCGGCAACCGGTTTGCCCTCTTGCAGATCCGCCAACCAGCGCGGGTAGACCAGCTGCTGCCAGCGTGCCAGCGACTCGCGCGGTGCGGCTTGCCACCCCTGCAGCTCGAACAGCTGCTTGATCCCCTGCTTGCGCAGCAGACGGGCCACCTCGGCCACTTCGCGAGGGGCTCCATAGAGGGCAACCGGACGATCGGCCTTCAGCCCCTTGATCTCGAGCGCTTTTGGCCACTCTTCATCACTGTATTTCCACTCGGCGGAGAGGTTCTCGGCGCCAGCCACATGGCCACCCTGCTTCTCCCCTTCCATCGGCCACCCCTGATAGAAGTAGCTGGCGCGGGTATCCAGGATGGCGGCCTGTTTGGCCTTGGCATCGGCCAGCGAGAGCGGTGGCAACTCCCCTGCCACGGCGGGCAGGGCACACCAGAGCAGTAAGGTCGCCAGCGCGGCCTGCAGGAAGCGAAGATGTCGTTTCATGGTGATGTCTCGATTCATAGTGAACAAGGTTAAAAAATGGAGCGACCCAGCCGCTCGGCCAGCAGCTCCAGCGCTGCCGTCCCTGCCAGCGAATTGCCGGCTTTGTTGAGCTCGGGCGACCAGACACAGACGCAGAGCTCGCCCGGGATCAGGGCGATGATGCCGCCGCCGACCCCCGATTTGCCCGGCATGCCGACCCGATAGGCAAAATCGCCCGCCTCGTCATAGAGGCCGCAGGTGGCGAGCAGGGCGTTGACCTGCTTGGTGGTGCGAGCTGGCAGCAGCGGTACGCTCTCGCCCAGTGGCACACCACGGTTGGCCAAATAGATGAATGCCCGCGCCAGATCGACGCAGCTCATCCGGATGGCACAGGCATTGAAGTAGCTTTGCAGCACCTTGTCCACTTCGTTTTCGAAGTTGCCATAGGCCTTCATCAGATAGG
>CAMFLW010000179.1 GCA_945957575.1 uncultured Aeromonas sp.
TGGCGGGGCTGGTGTTTGGCGGCACTTACTCGCTTATCGTCATCACCGGCATCCACCACAGCTTCCACGCCATCGAGGCGGGATTGCTGGCCAATCCGCAAATTGGCGTCAACTTCCTGCTGCCCATCTGGGCCATGGCCAACGTGGCGCAGGGCGGGGCTTGCCTCGCGGTCTACTTCAAGACTCGCGACGTGAAGATCAAGGCCATTACCGTGCCGGCTGCCATGTCCTGCCTGCTGGGCATCACGGAAGCGGCCATCTTTGGGGTGAACCTGCGCTACATCAAACCCTTCCTCGCCGGTCTGTTTGGCGGGGCCTGCGGCGGCGCCTACGTGGTGGCGGCCAAGGTGGGGATGACGGCGGTGGGGCTGACCGGTATTCCCGGCATGGCCATCGTCCAGCCCATGAGCCTTATTCATTACATCATCGGGCTGGTGATCGCCTTTGGCGCCGCTTTCGCCGCTTCCTACCTGCTCAAGTACAAGGTGGAGTGATGAAGGAAAGCGATCTTCTCAACCAGATTGTCCGGTCGCTGCTGGCCGGACAGCTCAAGGCGGCGGCCGATCCCCATCGGCCCCGCTGGCATCTGGCAGCCCCGGTGGGGCTGCTCAACGACCCCAACGGTTTTATCGAGCACAACGGGCGCTACCACCTCTTCTACCAGTGGAATCCGCTCGGCTGCGAGCACCGCAACAAGGGCTGGGGCCATGTCACCTCCACCGATCTGCTGCACTGGCAGCACGAGCCGGTGGCGCTGTTGCCCACCGAAGCCTATGAGAGCCACGGCTGCTATTCGGGCTCTGCGGTGAGCGACGAGCAGGGGCGTTTGACCCTCATCTACACCGGCAATGTCAAATACCCGGATGGCAGTCGTACCGCCTATCAGTGTCTGGCCCGCGCCGATGGTGAGGGGGGCTTCGAGAAACTGGGGCCTGTGCTGGATCTGCCCGCAGGCTACAGCGGCCATGTGCGCGACCCCAAGGTGTGGCACGACGGCCAGCAGTGGTTGATGGTGTTGGGGGCCCGCACCCTGCACGACAAGGGTGAAGTGCTGCTCTATCGCGGCGACACCCTGCAAAGCTGGCAGCCGGTAGGCCCCATCGCTGGCAGCGGGCGCGGGGGGCTGGGGGAGTTTGGCTATATGTGGGAGTGCCCGGATCTCTTCCCGCTAGGGGATCGCCATGTGCTGATCAGTTGCCCGCAGGGGATTGCCCCGGCAGGCGAGGATTATCGCAACCTCTACCAGTGCGGCTGGCTTTCGGGCGACTTCGACGGCGAGCGCTTCGAGCACGGGGCTTTCCACGAGCTGGATCGGGGCTTCGAGTTCTATGCGCCGCAAACTACCCGAGACAGTCAGGGGCGCCGCCTCTTGTTTGGTTGGCTGGGGCTGCCGGAGGAGAACGAGATGAGCCAGCCTACGATCGCTCACGGCTGGATCCACCAGATGAGCTGCCCGCGGGAGCTGTTCTGGCAGGATGAGTGGCTCTGCCAGCGGCCGGTGGCGGAGCTTGCGGCGCTCAAGGGAGAACTGACCCGCTTCGAGGGGACGCTCGGCGAGTTTCCGGGGCTGGCCATCGACTCGGCCTGGCTCGATCTGGATCTTTGCGGTGAGGGGCGTCTCTGGTTCGGCGCCGTGGCCGAGCTGGTGTGGCAGCCGGGGCGCCTCATCTTGCGGCGCCAGAACTGGCAGAGCGGAGCGTGGGAGACCCGCAGCAGCCCATGGGCTGGCGGGCGGATCACCGTGCTGTGTGATCGCTCCAGTCTGGAGTGTTTCATCGATGAGGGGCGTCACAGCCTGTCGGCGCGCTACTTCCCCGGGGAGAAGCCGCAACTTTCATCAGGTAACGGCGATGATGGCTGCAAAATTTGCCTCAATCACTGGCCGCTGTCGGCGTGCCTAGTACAATAGCCCGGTTCTAGTCAGCCGGGAGGCCAGGTGGAGAAGAAGAAACGGATCACGATTGCCCAGATCGCCGAACTGGCGGGGGTGTCCAAGGCGACCGCCAGTCTGGTGCTAAACGGGAAGAGTGCGGAGTACCGGATTGCCGACGATACCCGCAAGCGCATTCAGGCGGTGGCGGAGGAGTGTCACTACCTGCCGAGCTTTCACGCCCGCTCCCTGCGCGAGACCCGCAGCTACACCTGGGGGCTGGTGATCCCCGATCTCACCAACTTCGGTTTTGCCCGCATCGCCCGCGCCCTCGAGGCTCACTGCCGGGAGGCGGGCATCCAGCTGCTGATCGCCTGCTCCGAGGATGATCCCGCCCTTGAGCAGCGGGTGGTGGACAACCTCATCAGCCGTCAGGTGGACGGGCTGATTGTTGCCTCCAGCGGCCACAGCGATGACATCTATGCCCGCATCCACGACCGCCTGCCGGTGGTACAGCTCGACCGCCATATTGGCGAGTCGCGCCTGCCCATGGTGATCTCTGATGCCTGCAAGGCGACCGCCGAGCTGGTGCGGGATATGGCCAGCGAGTGCGGTGAGCAGATCTACTACTTCGGCGGTTTGCTGGATCTCTCCCCCAGTCGTCACCGGCTGGCGGGCTATGAGCTGGGGCTTCATCGCGCCGGTTTTGAAGCCGATGCCGCCCGGGTGCGCCATCGCGACTATCAGCCGAGCTCCGGTTATCAGCTGATGGCTGAGCTGGTGGCCGAGCTGGGAGAGCCCCCCAGGGGGCTCTTTACCGCCTCCTTTACCCTGCTGGAAGGGGTACTGCGCTATCTCAACGAAGCGGGGCTGATGGAGACGGGCATGCGGTTGTGCACCTTCGATGATCACGACCTGCTCGACTGCATTCCCATGCGCATCGACTCGGTGGCGCAGGATTGTCCGGCGCTGGCCCTCGCCGCTTTCGAGCTGATGCAGCAATTGATTGCAGGTAATCCCCCGGCGCAGACTGCCCAGGTGATCATCCCCAGGGTGCGCTGGCGCAGCCGCCGCTAGCTGTCGGTTCTTGCTCAAGCCACGCAACACTCTGGAATTCAGGCAACTTCAGGTGGTGTTTGAGGTGTTACTCAAGACGGCCTGATTTTTGAGCTGGTGGTGTGCTTCAGAGTTGAAGTCGCCCAGCTACGGTAAGGGGGAGCGGGGTTGCCATCGGCAAGAAGGCGTTTTACAGGGAAGGGGGGCTGGAGAGGCTCCGGATTTATCAACTTATGAGAGAGGTTTAATACTGGTTGAACGGGCTTATCAAACCCCGTGATCTTGGTGCCATCAAGTTTGCTAAACGACTGAGTCGGTCGCTTTTCATTTTCCCCGTAACTCTTTTTCATTTTCGGCGGCGGGCTACAGTGTCGCCACTGATTTTTGCCGCAGTTCAACACATCAGAGCACCTTATCGCGGCAAGATGAGGTATCTTATGCCCCGATTTCATCCATTAAACGGATCCGAGACCCCATATGATCATCAAACCCAAGGTTCGCGGCTTTATCTGCACCACCACTCACCCGGTTGGCTGTGAAGCCAATGTTCGTCGCCAGATTGCTTATACCAAAGCCAAGGGCTCCATCGAGAATGGTCCCAAGAAGGTGCTGGTGATCGGTGCTTCCACCGGTTATGGTCTGGCCTCCCGCATTGCTGCCGCCTTTGGCTCCGGCGCTGCCACCCTCGGCGTTTTCTTTGAAAAAGCGGGCTCCGAGTCCAAGACTGGTACCGCTGGCTGGTACAACTCCGCCGCCTTCGACAAGGCTGCCAAAGAGGCGGGCCTTTACGCCAAGAGCGTCAACGGCGATGCCTTCTCCAACGAGTGCCGCGCCAAGGTGAT
>CAMFLW010000180.1 GCA_945957575.1 uncultured Aeromonas sp.
CAGAACCTCAAGCGCCACGATGGCTCATCCCATATGAGCTTGCTGGAGCGCATCGGCCCGGCGTAAACCGCCAGTCGGAACTCTGTTAAATGACAAAACGGCCGTACTGATGAGGTCTCCTGCGGGAGCCTCGCCAGTACGGCCGTCTGTTCTTGTGCGGGGGGAGGGTTACTCCTCGATAAAGGTCCACTCATCCTTGATGCGGCTGATGGCATCGGTCCGCTTTTTGGCGAGCTGCTCCTTGATCTCTTCCCCCTTGTAACCGGCCGCCACTATCTCTTTGACCGGCACCGCTTGGGCGGCTGCCAACGCTTCGGCCACGTAGTCTGGCTCGGCGTAGACCCGCTCCTCGAAGCCGGTGCGGCCGTGGAAGTCGGCGCGGCAGGCATCCAGCAGCTGGGCAAAGCGCTCGGGGCGGCGCCAGGCATCTGCCTTGTCGAACACCTTGAGCAGGGTAGCGGGCTTGAGCTCAAAGGCGATGTGGATGTGGGTGTGCAGATCGCTCACCAGCAGCGCCAGATCCCGGCACTCGTTGGGTACCCGGAACCGCTCGCACAGGGCGCGAATAAGCGGCAGCCCCTTCTGGCCGTGACCATGATGGCTGGGCCAGAACTCCTTGGGGGTCACTCCCTTGCCAAGGTCGTGGCAGAGGGCAGCAAAGCGGACGGTCAATTCCGGGGAGATCCGGCACGCCTGCTCCAGCACCATCAGGGTGTGGATGCCGGTATCGATCTCCGGATGCCACTTGGCCGGGGCGGGGACGCCGAACAAGGCATCGATCTCGGGGAAGAGCGCCTTGAGGGCGCCGCATTGGCGCAGCACCTCGATAAAGATCTGCGGAGTTGGCCCCAGCAGCACCTTCTCCAACTCCTTCCAGACTCGCTCCGGCGTGAGGTGAGCCAGTTCGCCAGCGGCGGTCATCTCGCTCATCAGGGCGAGGGTCTCCGGCGCGATGACAAAGCCCTGAGCGTGGAAGCGGGCGGCGAAGCGGGCAACCCGCAGGATGCGCAGCGGGTCTTCGGCAAAGGCGGGGGAGACGTGGCGCAGCAGCCGTTTCTCCAAATCCTTGATGCCGCCGTAGGGATCGTGGAGCTCTCCCTGTTCATCCTCGGCGATGGCGTTGATGGTGAGATCCCGGCGCAGCAGATCCTGCTCCAGCGTCACATCGGGGGCGGCGTGGCAGATAAAGCCGGTGTAGCCCTGACCCTGTTTGCGTTCGGTACGGGCGAGGGCATACTCCTGCTGGGTTTTGGGGTGAAGAAATACGGGAAAGTCGCGACCGACCTGGGTAAAGCCCAGCGCTAGCATCTGCTCCACGGTGGCGCCGACCACCAGATAATCCCTGTCGCCCTGCGGCAATCCCAGCAGGCGATCCCGTACTGCGCCCCCAACCAGATAAGTCTGCAAACCGTCTCTCCCGTCATCAATCGTGGGGCCGAGTATATCGTCTTTGTTACCGCTTTGCTGCCTGACCACCACCTGCCTGCAGCGCCAGTCAGCGCGGCTTTGACTTGGGCGTGACGAGGCCGTACCCTGCCGCACCAGACGGCTGGCTCTGTATTGCGCAATGGCTTTACTACCGAACAGCCAAAATAAGCCGAAGGAACCGCAGAGTTCCCTATATATCAACGACATGAGAACAACGTGAATCAATCAACCTTCGCAAGCCGGGTTCTGGAGTGGTATGAGCTTCATGGCCGCAAGAGCCTGCCCTGGCAGCAGGAGAAGACTCCTTACCGGGTCTGGGTCTCGGAGATCATGCTGCAGCAGACCCAGGTCGCTACCGTGATCCCCTATTACCAGCGTTTTATGGCGCGCTTCCCCGATGTGGTGGCGCTGGCCGATGCCCCCGTGGACGAAGTGCTGCACCACTGGACCGGGCTGGGCTACTACGCCCGGGCCCGCAACCTGCACAAGGCGGCGCAGCAGATCCGCGATCATCACCACGGCCTCTTTCCCGAGCGCTTTGATGAGGCGATGGCGCTGCCGGGCATTGGTCGCTCGACCGCCGGTGCCGTGCTGTCGCTCTCCCTCGGTCAGCCTCACGCCATCCTTGATGGCAACGTGAAGCGGGTACTCACCCGCTGGCTGGCGTTGCCGGGTTGGCCCGGCCAGAAGCAGGTTGAGAACGAGCTGTGGGAGATCGCCATCCGGCTCACTCCCAAGCTGGGCGTGGCGCAATACAATCAGGCGATGATGGATATCGGGGCAACGATCTGCACCCGCAGTAAGCCTGCCTGTGAACGTTGCCCGGTGCGGGCCGATTGCCAGGGGCTGTCGCAAGGCAACCCGACTGCCTACCCCAACAGCAAGCCGAAGAAGAGCATTCCGGCCAGGGATGGCATCATGCTGCTGATCCGCCATGGCGACGAACTGCTGCTGGAGAAGCGGCCGCCGCAGGGGATCTGGGGTGGGCTCTACTGCTTCCCGCAGGTCGCCTCGCTGGCGGAGGTGGGGGGTCTGCTAACGTCCCTTGGCCTGAGTCATCACGGTTATCGGGAGTTGGCCGGTTTTCGCCATACATTCAGTCACTTCCACCTCGATATCCAGCCGCTGCTGATCGAGATTGACGCAGCCCCTGCGCTGCGCCTCATGGAAGCAGATAACCGACTCTGGTATAACTTACGCCATCCTGCCGAGGTGGGGCTGGCGGCCGCCACGGCCCGTCTGCTCGCCTATCCGGAGCTACAACCATAGAGGTCAACATGAGCCGTACTGTATTTTGCCAACGCCTGAAAAAAGAGGGCCCGGGCCTGGATTTTCAACTCTACCCGGGTGAACTCGGCAAGCGGATTTTTGACAACATCAGCAAGGAAGCCTGGGCCGAGTGGCAGAAAAAGCAGGTGATGCTGATCAACGAAAAAAAGCTCAACATGATGAATCTTGAGCATCGCCAACTGCTGGAAAAAGAGATGGTCAGCTACCTGTTTGAAGCGGGTGAAGTGCAGATCGAGGGTTATACCCCTCCCAGCCAGTAAGCAATCGAGCTGTAGTACCTGTGAGCGGGGAGTGGAGCCAAAGGTGGTCAGCCTCCCCTTGTTTACTCGCGGCATATGAATGATGGGCGGCACTGCCGCCCTGTTTGAGGATCCTATGGGCCGAATTTTCTGGCTGCTGTGCACCCTGCTGTTTCTCTCTGCCTGTTCATCTTCTCCCAAGCCCAGCGGGAATGAGGATGACGATCTCGTCAACGGCAAGGACATCCGCGGCTTTGAACACATGATCAGTGCGCTCTCCCATAACGTGAACGAAATATGGGGGCGAGAAGCGCTGTTTGCGGGCAAGTATGACTACGTCAAATACACGGATCAGTACAAGAGCCGTGCCCACATCGACTTCTCCAGCGGCCATATCATGGTCGAGACGGTATCTGGCATAGATCCCCGTGCTCACCTGCGTCGCGCCATTGTCGAGACCCTGCTGACACCAGACGATCCGGCCGAAGTGGATCTTTACTCCGACCGGGAGATCATGCCCGGCGGCGAGCCTTTCCTCTATGGCCAGGTGGTGGACAATCAGCGTCAGCCCATTCGGGCATCCTGGCGTGCCGAACGTTACGCCGACTACCTGCTCAACACGGCGATGAAGAAGCGCACTCTTGGTATTCGCACCATCTTTTTCGTCGATATTCCCATGGTGGCCAACCATGAAGATCGACGGGGCTACAAGTATGCGGGGATCATTCGGGAAGCGTCGCGCAAATATGGCGTGCCGGAGAGCCTGATCTATGCGGTGATCAAGACCGAGAGCAGCTTCAACC
>CAMFLW010000181.1 GCA_945957575.1 uncultured Aeromonas sp.
CAAGCCCCACTCTCATTTCTTTTCTCAATTTGCACCTCTCTGATCAGCATCATCAACTCTTGGGTTTCTTCGGAGCTTAGTCCTTCCTGAGCCACTTTGGCCTGCAATTCTTCGATCCGTTGTTTCAGAAACAGGTTGATGAAACCGACGAAGGTATCTTGCAACTCTCCCAGAATATCCGGCTCCTGATCGAGTTTGATTTCCTCGAACAGGTCGTGCATCGCCAGCTGGGCGAGGATTTCCCCCTCCTTGGTGCCGCGCCAGTGTTCCAGCAGGATGCCGGTAGTAATACCGGGCTGAGCCAGGATCTGCTGGTGCAGTTGCAGCAGGAACTTGATGCCTTGTACGCGTAGTCCGGCCAATTCCGGCATGGGGGGAAGCTCAGCCGTTACGGCCGGATATTGCACCATCAGCGCCAGCGCCCGCCGCAGTGGGGTCAGTTTGGCGGCCTTGGGCTTGTTGACCTCGGCCTTGGGCTGGCTGTTGCGGGCAAACAGTTCGGCTATTCGCTTTTCCCTTTCCCCCCAGCGCATCATATAAGAGAGTCGAGTGATCAACCCTTCGCGGGTAAACCCTTCCGGTACGCGGCGAATCAGCTCGGCGGCCTTGTTGGCCACTTCCAGTTTGCCTGCCTCACCCGAGAGAGCCGCGTCGCGACCAAGACGCTCGAACATGAAGTCGGCGAAGGGTTGGGCTTCATCGAGCAGGGCTTCAAAGCCCTCCTTGCCGATCTGGCGAACCAGCGAGTCGGGATCCTCACCATCGGGCAGGAACACGAATTTGAGTTCACGGCCATCCTGCAGATGGGGGAGGGCGTTATCCAGCGCCCGCCACGCGGCTTCACGGCCAGCGTTGTCGCCGTCGTAACAGCAGACCACCTCAGCGGTGGTACGAAACAGGGTATGGATGTGATCACTGGTGGTCGCTGTACCCAGTGCCGCCACCGCATAGTCGATGTCGTACTGTCCGAGCGCCACCACATCCATGTAGCCCTCAACCACCAGGATCCGGCGTGGATCCTTGTGTGCCTGCTTGACCTCATAGAGGCCGAACAGCTCCCGTCCCTTATGGAAAATCGGGGTTTCCGGCGAGTTGAGGTATTTGGGGGTGCCGTCACCCAGTACCCGGCCGCCGAAGCCGATGACCCGGCCGCGCTTGTCACGGATCGGGAACATGATGCGATCGCGGAAACGATCGTAGCTGCCCCCACCACTCTCACGAGTGATCAGCATGCCACCCGAGATAAGCAGCTGTTCGTGATCCCGGCTGGCGCCAAAGCGGCGACGCACCTGATCCCAATCGCTTGGGGCATAACCGATGTTGAAGCGTTTGACCACTTCACCGGTCAGCCCGCGTCCCTTGAGGTACTCCACTGCATGGGGGGCACTCTTGAGATTGCTCTCGTAGAAGCGGGCGATCTGGTTCATCAGCTCGAACAGATCCTTGCTGACGGCCGGTTGGCTATGGCCAGATCCACCGCTGCTCTGCTCGCGGGGCACCTGCATGCCCTGCTGGCTGGCGAGCTCTTCGATGGCGTCGGGGAATTCGAGGCCGTCATACTCCATGACAAAGCCGATGGCGTTGCCGTGGGCGCCACAGCCGAAACAGTGGTAGAACTGCTTCTCCTGGCTGACGGTAAAAGAGGGGCTTTTTTCGTTATGAAAAGGGCAGCAAGCCTGGTAGTTCTTACCGGCTTTTTTCAGCCGCACTCGCGAGTCGATCAGCTCGACTATGTCTGTGCGTGCGAGCAGATCGTCGATAAAGGATTGGGGGATCCTGCCTGCCATAACCGTCCTGTTTCACTGCGATAGAAAATAAAAAAGCCGCGCATTCACAAGGAAGCACGGCTTCTTCGACCAAACAAGAGTTTGCCTGTTACGCCAAGCGGGTTTTCACCTGAGCACTGACGGCGCCGACATCGGCACGACCCTGAATTTTTGGCTTCAAGACAGCCATGACTTTACCCATGTCAGCCATGACGGCAGCACCGCTCTCGGCGATGGCTTGCTCGATCAGGGCGGCAATTTCGTCTGCGGTCAGTTGTTGAGGCAGGAACTCCTGCAGCACAACGATCTCGGCGGACTCTTTGTCGGCGAGATCCTGGCGACCGGCAGCTTCAAATTGGCTGATGGAATCGCGGCGCTGTTTGACCATCTTGGTCACGACAGCGAGGATATCCTCATCATTGAGCTCGACACGGGTATCGACTTCACGCTGCTTGATTTCTGCCATCAACAACCGGATAGCGCCCAACCGCGGCTTGTCTTTGGCAAGCATGGCGAGCTTTTGCTGATCCTTGAGTTGATCCTTCAGAGACACGGCATGATCCCTTGATTAGTACAGGCGGATACGACGTGCGTTTTCGCGAGACAGCTTCTTGGCGTGACGCTTAACGGCAGACGCTTTGGCGCGCTTACGAATGGTAGTCGGCTTCTCGTAGAACTCACGGCTACGAACTTCGGACAGGATACCGGCTTTTTCGCAAGAACGCTTGAAGCGACGCAGAGCAACGTCAAACGGCTCATTTTCACGGACTTTGATTACTGGCATGTGCCTTTCACCTCAGTGATAAAATTGTTAGCTGACCTTCAATCGATCAGCATGACTTAAAATGGTGCGAAATTATACTCTGGACAGGGAATGAAAGTAAACCCGCAGAGATCGCTCTGGTTTAAAAAACCCGCGAAGGTTACCATAGCCGTCTCATTTTAGCAGTGAAAATTTTTAGCAATGCGTGTATTGGGCATAGAGACATCCTGTGACGAAACCGGGATCGCGATCTTCGACGATCAAAAAGGGATCCTTTCCCACCAGTTATATAGCCAGGTCAAGCTGCATGCGGACTACGGTGGCGTTGTCCCCGAGCTCGCCAGCCGGGATCATGTTCGCAAGACGATCCCGTTGATCCAGGCCGCATTGCGGGAGGCGGGACTGGGCAAGGATGACATCGACGGCATCGCTTATACCGCGGGTCCGGGTCTGGTTGGCGCCATTCTGGTGGGAGCCACCATCGGCCGTTCGCTGGCGATGGCGTGGAACAAGCCGGCTATCGCCGTCCACCATATGGAAGGCCACCTGTTGGCACCCATGCTGGAAGAGAAAGCCCCCGAGTTCCCCTTCGTGGCGCTGCTGGTCTCCGGTGGCCACTCCATGCTGGTGCGGGTCGATGGCATCGGCAGCTATCAGCTGTTGGGTGAATCTATCGATGATGCGGCCGGCGAAGCGTTCGACAAGACCGCCAAGCTGATGGGGCTGGACTATCCGGGCGGCCCGTTGCTCTCCCGTCTGGCCGAGAAGGGTACCACCGGGCGCTTCCACTTCCCCCGTCCCATGACTGACCGCCCCGGGCTCGACATGAGCTTCTCCGGCCTCAAGACCTTTGCCGCCAACACCATTGCCGCCAATGGCGATGATGAGCAGACCCGTGCCGATATCGCCCGTGCGTTTGAAGATGCGGTGGTCGATACCCTGGCCATCAAGTGCCGTCGTGCCTTGAAAGAGACCGGCCTCACGCGTCTGGTGGTGGCCGGTGGCGTCAGTGCCAACCGTCATCTGCGTGCCCAGCTGGCCGAGCTGATGGAGAGCCTCAAGGGCGAGGTGTTCTATCCGCGCACCGAATATTGCACCGATAACGGCGCCATGATTGCCTACGCCGGTATGCAGCGCCTGAAAGCGGGCGTGTTCGAGCCGCTGGCGGTCAAGGCCGTGCCGCGCTGGCCGCTGGATACCCTGGA
>CAMFLW010000182.1 GCA_945957575.1 uncultured Aeromonas sp.
TGCGAGCTGTGCAACCACACCGGCTACCGTGGCCGGACCGGCATCCACGAGCTGGTGGTGATCGACGAAGCGGTGCGAGAAGCCATTCACAGCGCCAGCGGCGAGCTCGCCATCGAGCGACTGATCCGCGGCCACACCCCCAGCATCCGTCGTGACGGCATCGACAAGGTCCTCAAGGGGCAGACCAGCCTCGAAGAGGTGCTGCGCGTGACCCGGGAAGATTGAGATGGCTGCATTCGAATACAAGGCCCTCGACAACAAGGGGCGCAGCAAGAGCGGCGTGATGGAGGGCGACTCGGCCCGTCAGGTGCGCCAGCTGCTGCGCGAACAGGGGCTCACCCCCCTCGAGGTGAACGAGACCACCGAGAAGGCGAAACGGGAAGCGACCCGCTTCGCCCTGTTTCGGCGCGGTGCCAGCACCGCCGAGCTTGCCCTGATCACTCGCCAGCTGGCGACCCTGGTCGGCGCCGGTCTCACCATCGAAGAGGCGCTCAAGGCGGTGGCCGAGCAGTGTGAAAAAGCCCACTTGCGCTCTCTGGTGGCGACCGTGCGCAGCAAGGTGGTGGAAGGGTATTCGCTGGCCGACTCGCTGGGGGCTTTTCCCCATGTGTTCGATCAGCTGTTTCGCTCCATGGTGGCGGCCGGTGAAAAATCGGGCCATCTGGAAAAAGTGCTCAACCGCCTCGCCGACTACACCGAGCAGCGCCAGCATATGCGCACCAAGCTGCTGCAGGCGATGATCTACCCCATCGTGCTCACCTGTGTCGCTATCGGGGTTATTTCGATCCTGCTTACCGCGGTGGTACCCAAGGTGGTGGCCCAGTTTGAACACATGGGCCAGCAGTTGCCGGGCACCACCCGCTTTCTCATCGGTACCAGCGAACTGATGCAAGCCTATGGCCTCTGGTTCCTGCTGCTGATCTTCCTTGGCAGCTTTGTCTGGCGCTGGTGGCTCACCGATGAAAAGCGCCGCCGACGCTGGCATCAGGTGCTGCTCGGCCTGCCGGTGATTGGCCGGGTCAGTCGCGGTCTCAACACCGCCCGCTTCGCTCGCACGTTAAGCATCCTCAACGCCAGTGCGGTGCCGCTGCTGGAGGGGATGAAGATCTCCGGCGAAGTGCTCTCCAACGACTTTGCCAGAATGCGCATTCTCGAAGCCGCCGAACGGGTGCGCGAGGGGACCAGTCTGCGCAAGTCGCTGACCGAGACCAAGATTTTCCCGCCCATGATGCTGCACATGATCGCCTCCGGCGAGCAGAGCGGCGAACTCGACAGCATGCTGGAGCGGGCGGCGGACAACCAGGATCGGGAGTTTGAATCCCAGGTCAATATCGCCCTCGGGGTGTTCGAACCCATGCTGGTGGTCTCCATGGCCGGGGTGGTGCTGTTTATCGTGATGTCGATCCTGCAGCCGATCCTCGAGCTCAACAATATGGTGAATATGTAAGTTTCCGGTGTTCGGTGGCGCCGCTGGCGGCCCGTCGAACCCACCCAGTGATCACTCTCTGATGGGCTATCCCATCTCATTCGTTACGGAGCAACTCATGAACAAACGTCGTCAATCCGGTTTTACCCTGCTGGAAGTCATGGTGGTCATCGTGATCCTCGGCATTCTGGCCAGTCTGGTGGTGCCCAACCTGATGGGCAACAAGGAGAAGGCTGACCAGCAGAAAGCGGTCTCCGATATCGTGGCGCTGGAAAACGCCCTCGACATGTACAAGCTGGACAACAACCGCTACCCGACCACAGAACAGGGTCTGGACGCGCTGGTGACCAAGCCTTCTATCGATCCGGCGCCGCGCAGCTACCGCGATGGCGGCTACATCAAGCGCCTGCCGCAAGATCCCTGGGGCAACCCGTACCAGCTGCTGAGCCCGGGCCAGTTCGGCAAGATCGACATCTTCTCCATGGGTCTGGATGGCGAAGCCGGTACCGATGACGACATCGGCAACTGGAACCTGAAGGATTTCCAATAAGTGATATGTCGCCACCGCACTCCTTGTGAGCTGACTGCATGAAGCGCTCTCTCTCCTTTCATCGCCAATCCGGCTTTACCCTGCTGGAAGTGTTGCTGGTCGCCATGCTGATGGGGCTGGTAGCCACCGCCGTCACCCTCAGCATGGGTGGCGCCAGGGGGGATCGGGAGCTGGACAAGCAGGCGCGTCGCCTGATGGCGACGCTGCAGCTGGCACAGGAGTATGCGGTGATGGATGGTCGGCTGGTGGGCATTCGTATCGAGGATAACGGCTGGCAGTTTATGCAGCGCCAAGCCAAGGATCGCAAGTGGCTGGCCCTGACTGGCGACAAGCAGCTGGGGCCGGTGCAACTGGCCGAGAACATGACGCTGGCGCTGGAGCTGGAAGGCTTTGGCTGGCAGCCGGACTCCGACGAGAAAACCGAACAGAAGCGCGACGAGAAGGAGCGCACGCCTCAGTTGCTCATCTTCCCGGGCGGCGAGCTGAGCCCGTTTGTACTCACCTTCACCCAGCAGGATGACGACGTGCGCTACACCCGCATCGTCAAGGGGGACGAGTTCGGTCGCCTGACCCTGCTCACCGGTGATGAAGATGAAGAGGTGAGCGAATGAAAGCCCGGGGCATGACACTACTCGAAGTAATGGTCGCACTGGCAGTCTTTGCCATAGCGGGTCTCGCGGTAATGAAAACCGCCAGCGAACACCTCTCGGCCCTCAACTATCTGGAGCAGAAGACACTCGCCACCTGGGTGGTGGAGAACCAGCTGGTGCAACAGAAGCTCGAGAACAAGTGGCCCGGTGACAGCTGGGTGGAAGGGGATGAGCAGATGGCGGGCAGCACCTGGTACTGGCGCTATCGCGGCGTCGCGACCAGCGACAGCAACTTCAAGGCACTGGACATGGAAGTGCGCACCGAGGCCAGGGCAGAGAACCCGGTCGCCATGATGCGGACCTATATCAGCCGATGACCCAGCTCTTCGCCTGTACGCCTCGCCCCATCCGCCATGCCGGTTTCACCCTGCTCGAAATGCTGGTGGCGATCGCTATCTTCGCCAGCCTCAGCATGGGCGCCTATCAGGTGCTGCAGGGGGTGCTCACCAGTGACGAAGTGGCCAAGCGCAAGGAGGCCCGCCTCAACGAATTGCAGCTCGCCTTCACCCTGCTGGAGCGGGATGTCACCCAGATGGTGCCGCGCAGCGGCCGCATCGAGGGGGAGAACAACAAGGTGCTGCTGGCGGCCTCCCGGTTCGGCCAGCAGAGCGATGACTGGGGTATGGCCTTTATGCGCAGCGGCTGGCTCAACCCCGATGGCATGTTGCCACGCTCCCATCTGCAGCGGGTCGGCTGGCGGCTCAAGGGGCAGACGCTGGAGCGCCTCAGCTACCTCTATCCGGATCCGGTGATCGGCACCGAGCCACGTATCCAGCCGATTCTGACAGGGGTGACCGCCTTTCGCCTCTACTTCTACGACAAGGGCAACTGGAAGGAGGAGTGGACCCAACGCAGCGTGCTCCCCTACGGGCTGGCAGTGGAGCTGGATCTGGAAGATTACGGCACCATTCGTCGCCAGTTCCTGATTGGTGCCGGTGGCCAGCGCGCCGAAGAGAACAGCCAGAGCAGTAACCCCGACCAAGGTGGCAACAACAACAACAACAACAACAACAACAACAACAACGGGAACAACGGCGGCAACGGCAATACCAATGGCGGTAATGGTGAC
>CAMFLW010000183.1 GCA_945957575.1 uncultured Aeromonas sp.
CCCGCCTACCGGCTGTTTCTGGCCAGTTGATAGTGCGATGAGGATGGAGGGAGGCGTTGGCCTCCCTCAGTTTTTTAGCCAGTGGCAAGATCTAACTGGCTGTTTTTAGTGCAGAGAATGCCGACAAGCTCACACTCCTAATGGCTTGGTCATTTGAGGCTGCGTTCGGATGGGATACTCTGGAATGCGGGAAGCTGCCTGACGGCTTCACACAGGGAGAGTGCGCATTCAGGCGCCCATAACGACTTATTGCAGAGGCGAACATATGAATAAATCCATGCTTGCGGTATTGGTCAGTGGTTTGCTGGCGGCCGGAGCCGTGCAGGCTGCCGCTCAGGACAATACCTGGTATGTCGGTGGCAAGGCCGGTTGGTCGAACTATTACGGCGTTGATCACAACCAGTATGCCGAGGCGATTTCCCAATCTCTGGGCAATACCAGCGAGAACACGGATGATCTGGGACTGGGCCTGTTCGCCGGTTATCAGCTCAACCCCAATCTGGGCTTCGAGCTGGGTTATGACTGGCTCGGTAAATATGAGAGCAAGTCGGGGACTGGCAGCAATACCCTCAATACCGAAGCCAAAGGCCAGATGGTTCAGGCCACCATGAAGATCAGCTTTCCGGCCTCCAATGTGCTCGATCTTTATGGTCGACTGGGTGGTGCTTATGCCTGGACTGAAAGTGAATTCAGCCTCGCCAATGTCAGCGAGACCGGCAAGAAGCATGGCGCCGCGTTCGTTGGTGCGCTGGGTGCCGAATACGCCATCGATCGTGACTGGGCTGCCCGTCTGGAGTACCAGTACACCACGCCGCTGGGCGATACCTCCCTCGATCGCTCCGGCATCGAGCTGGATAACGGTCTGATCTCGTTCGGCATGCTATATCGCTTTGGCCAGCAAGGGGGTGAGGTTGCCGCACCGGCGCCCGCTCCGGCTGCCGAACCGGCCCCTGCGGTTGTGGTGGAGCCCAAGACCTTCAGCCTGAGTTCCGATGTGTTGTTCGAGTTCAACAAGGCGACCCTGAAACCGGCGGCCAATCAGGCGCTCGATGCCCTGTTTAGCCAGATTGTGGCGGCGAATCCGAAGGATGGCGTCGCGACAGTGGTGGGCTATACCGACCGCATCGGCTCCGACAACTACAACCTGGCCCTCTCCGAGAAGCGGGCCCAGAGCGTGGCCAGTTATCTGGTTTCCAAAGGCTTGTATGCCGACAAGGTGCGGGTTGAGGGGCGTGGCAAGGCCAATCCGGTAACCGGCAGCAACTGCGCCAGCCACTCCAAACAGGCGTTGATCGCCTGTCTGGCGCCGGATCGCCGGGTCGAAATCCATCTGGAAGGGGTTTCCCATCCGGCTCAATAAGATGGCAAGAAAAGCGGGAGGCCTGGCCTCCCGTTTTTTTATGGACAACAGGTCGTGCAATACAATGAATCAGCGAATATTTTCGATATGGAAAATATCGGTGATATGGGAGGTAAATAAATAGATGAAAAAATATCGATTTAAACTTTGCTCCCGCAGAGCCTTTTGGTTAGAATCCCTGCGTGTTATCAACAGATGGATGAATATTATGGACTGCGACAGTTGTAGCCGATTGCAAATCGCGATGCGGGTTTACCAGAGCTGAGGCCGAATATTCTCTCTTTTCCTCCTCACTCTGATTGCTCGAACGTAGCATTAGAGTGCAGCATTTCAATGAGTCACCACTGACTCCCGCAACAGCCAAGGGCCCGTTTTAACAGGGATTGTTGTTGCAAACCGGATTGTTCCGCTCATCTGCGAGCCGCACCGCCTCGCGAATCATGCAATCGCACGCTTCATCGTCGCCCCTGTTGCGCCGCAAGTCCGTGTTGCCGTCGAGCAGCATCTGACTGGCCGTTGTGCAGCCGGAGCGCGAGCGGGCGTCGAAGAACAAGATAAATTTCGCCATATTGAAAACGGCTCTGTTTTCGATAGGTGTGGTTGCGAATAAATATATCTCGGACGTGTGTGAAATATATATCTGGTGGTTTTTGTTTTTCCGCTGAAATATATTTAATGGCCAGTCATTTTTCTTTGAATGGCTAAATGAAACACGCCTGACATTATTTGACTCGCGCCATTATCTTATGGTCCGCAATTGTTATCCTGATTTTCATTATCACTTACTGGCACTGCTGGCGGATACCCGTATCCTGTCATGTGCCCTGGCAAACTCGGAGGAAAACCGATGACCGAAGAGCCCAAACCTCGACCCTCGGGGTCCACGCCTCCCCACTCCTGATCCCCCTGCGGGGACGGGATGCGGTGTCCTGACCCCTGACCTGACCCAACCATGCTGGTTAGCGCGACGGCAGACATTTGTCTGACGGGCCGCCCGTGCGCGGCGATTGAGCGCATCGGCAGCGTGTTGGGTTCACAGCCTTTGATATCAGTACTGACGCCAGGCCAAGCCCGCGACGGGGCCCGCCTGTGCGTAAAAATCAGGATAAAGAGTCATGAAACAACAACATACCGCCAGCCGGCACAAGCAGAAGGGCTTTGTTGCGCCGGGCACGCAGAGAGAGAAGATCTCCTCCCGGGTGCTCGACGAGGCCGACAAATCCCTCGAGTACACCCTCACCGCCGTGCGCAGCAACATCGATGGTCTGACTGCGACCGAGGCAGCCAACCGGCTGGCCGAGTTCGGTCTCAACGAGGTGAATCACGACAAGCCGCCCCATGCGCTGATCCAGCTGCTGCAGGCGTTCAAGAACCCCTTTGTAATGGTGCTGATCGCGCTGGGTCTGGTCAGCTACGTCATGGATGTACTGATGGCCGAGCCGGGTGACGAGGATTGGGTCAAGGTGATTATCCTCGGCGTGATGGTCAGCCTGAGCGGCCTGCTCCGTTTCTGGCAGGAGTATCGCTCCGCCAAGGCGGCCGAGGCGCTCAAGTCACTGGTACGCAATACCGCCACCGTGCAGCGCCGTCCCTCGCCGGGAGCGACCCCCCAGCGCAAGGAGGTGGCGATGACCGAGTTGGTGGTCGGTGACATAGTGCACCTGCAGGCGGGGGACATGATCCCGGCCGACATCAAGCTGATCGAATCCCGCGATCTCTTCATCAGCCAGGCGGTGCTGACCGGCGAAGCACTGCCGGTTGAGAAGTACGACACTCTGGGCGCTGTGGCCGGCAAGTCGGCGGAAGGCTCCGGTGCTGGCGATGGTGGCATGCTCGATCTGCCCAACATCTGCTTCATGGGCACCAACGTGGTGAGCGGTACCGCCCGCGCCGTGGTGGTGGCCACCGGCAGCGACACCTACTTCGGTTCGCTGGCCCGCAATGTAGTGAGTCACAAGCGTATCGAGACCAGCTTCGATCGCGGCGTAAACAGCGTCACCAGGCTGCTGATCCGCTTCATGCTGGTGATGGTGCCCATCGTCTTTATGCTCAACGGCATCAGCAGTGGCGACTGGATGTCGGCACTTACCTTCGCGCTGGCGGTGGCGGTGGGTCTCACCCCCGAGATGCTGCCGATGATTGTCTCCGCCAACCTGGCGCGTGGCGCGGTGGCCATGGCCAAACGCAAGGTGGTGGTGAAGCGGCTCAACTCGGTACAGAACTTTGGAGCCATGGACGTGCTCTGCACCGACAAGACCGGCACCCTGACCCAGGACAAGATCA
>CAMFLW010000184.1 GCA_945957575.1 uncultured Aeromonas sp.
TCGGCGAATACCTGCGCATGACCCAGCAGACCCAGGGCGGCATGGGCCATGACACCCGCGATGGGGCCGAGGCAGTTGACCCCACGAAGCCCCAGCCGGAAGTGAAGGCGATGATGGAAGATCTGCACGCTTTCGTGACCAGTGATGGCAACCTCCCCTATCTTGCCAACTGGCTGCGGCTCGATGCCCCGCGCACTGCTCCCGCCAAGGCACCGACCACTCACCCGAAAGAGTGGCTCAACTCCGCCTCCTGCCAGAACTGCCACCAACAGGCGTTCAAGGACTGGAGCGAGAGCAACCACCGGCTGATGGGCAACTCCCACCCCTACTACAAGGTGGTGCAGGCGCTGGCACGCGAAACCGAAGGAGAAGCGTTCGGTCAGTGGTGTCAGGGCTGCCACATGCCCCAGCAGGTGATGACAGGCCAGCTGGATCTGCCCAAGGGCTCCCACATGTTCGAGCAGGGTGGCGCCTCGCTGATTGCCGCCCACAAGGCGGGTGAACCTGTGGTGGAGGAAGGGACCGGCTGCGTGCTCTGCCATCGCATCACCAAAGTGGAAGATGCGGGCGGCAACAGCGCCTTTACCGTGAATTTGAAAGACCGCGAGAGCTATGTGTTCGAGGATGCCGCGGGCGGCAGCCTCCAGCACTGGCTGGCCGAGCGGCAGATCAACGCCCGTCCGGCGGCCCACAAAGCCTCCTATCAGAAGGATTTCTACCGCGACGCGGCTCTGTGCAAGTCGTGCCACAACGAGTTTGCCCCGGGCACCGGTGCCAATATCGTCAACACCTGGGACGAGTGGGAAAAATCCAGCTTTGCAAACGCGGAGGATCCCGCCAAGCGGCGCACCTGCATCGACTGCCATATGAACCCGGAGCCGGGTAACGGCGGTGCGCCAGTGGCGGGCCAATCCACCGAAAACGGCACCATGAAGGCGCGGCTCTATCGCCACAACTTTACCGGCGCCCAGCACCAGCTGGTGGGGCTGCGCAATCCCTACCTTGAGCAGGAGAGTCTGGCCCTCTTGCGCTCCAGCGCTACCCTCTCCGCCCGTATCGAACAGGCTGCCGATAGTCAGCAGCTGGTGGTGCGGGTCACCAATACCGGCGCGGGCCATGCCCTGCCCACCGGGGTGGCCGATTTTCGTGAACTCTGGCTGGAGCTGACCGTCACCGACGCCAGTGGCAAGCTGGTGCTTGCCAGCGGCCAGCCGGTGGATGGTGCAGTCCCTGAGGATGCGCGACTGTTTCGCAAAGTATTCGGTGATGCCGAGGGCAAGCCGGTGGGGCTCAAGTTCTGGCGCTACGCCAAACTGCTGGAAGATACCCGCATTCCGGCCGATGGCTGGCGGGATGAAGTCTGGCCGCTGCCCGCAGAAGCCCAAGGGCCCTTCAAGGCCGATATCAAACTCAATTTCCGCACCTACCCCAAGTGGGTCAATGATGCGGTGCGCGCCGCCGAGCCGAGCTTGCCGGAGCCACCCATAGTGCAACTCAATCGGCTGCAACTGACCCTGCAGCCTCTCTCCATCACGCCCGCTACGGAGCCTCAATCCTGATGTTTGCAAGTTTTCTGATTACCCTGCGCGAGGGGCTGGAAGCCTTCCTGCTGGTCGGCATCTGCCTCTCCTACCTCGCCAAGCTGGGGGCAAGTCGCTACAACAAGTTCATCTATCTGGGGGTGGGGCTCGGCCTTATCGCCTCTCTTGTCGTCGCCTTCCTGTTCCAGGTGGTGGTGAGCCAGTTCGAGAGTGAGCGTTACAACCACCTCTTGATGGCAGGGATCCTCATCTTTGCCACCTTGGTGCTCACCTATATGGCGATCTGGATGCAAAAACAGGCCAAATCCCAGGTGGGGGCCATGACGGCACGCATCGATGCGGCCATCGATGGCGGCAACCTGTTTGGTCTGGTGCTGCTCGCCTTCCTGGCGGTGATGCGCGAAGGGTTTGAAACCGTGCTCTTCTTCTCCGCCCTGCTCTACTCCGGTCAAGGGGTCGATCTGCAATCCGGCCTGATGGGCGCACTGGCGGGGCTGCTGGTCTCCATCGCGCTGGTGTGGGGGCTGCTGCGCTCCACCCGCAAGGTGGCGCTGGCGCCTTTCTTCCGCTGGACTGGGCTGCTTATCATCATCATCGCCGCAGGTCTGCTGTCGTCCGCCGTCAACATGTTGCAGGCGGCAGAGATCATCACTTTCTGGACCACGCCGGTGTTCGACATCAGCCACATTCTCGACGATCAGGGGGTATTTGGTACCTTCCTGCGCGCCCTGTTTGGCTACAATGCCTCACCCGCTGGCTTGCAGCTGCTGACCTGGGCCCTCTATCTGGCGATCTTCGTTACCCTCTGGCAGCGCAGCTACCGCCCGCAGGTGAGTGCCGCGACTGGCAAGGACTGAGCCAACACGCCCTGTGGTAGCAAGGCTACGGGGTAACAACACCATTCGGGAGCCGCGCCCTGGCGCGGTTCCCTTATCTATCAAGCAGTTTCGGAAAACGTCATGAGTGATAACAACAAGAAGCACATTGCAGTGCTGGGTGCCGGCCCAGCCGGTTTGATGGCTGCCTGGCGCCTGCGCCGCGCCGGTTTTGCAGTCACCCTGTTCGAGCAGGAGCCGGTGGTCGGCGGCATGTGCGCCACCCAGACCTTCAAGGGGCGCGATGGGGAGTATCGCTTTGACTACGGCGGCCACCGCTTTATCACCAAGAACCCCGAGCTGCTCGCCTTTATCGACGAACTGATGGGGGACGATCTGCTCCACGCCGAGCGCAAGAGCGTGATCCGCTTTGGCGGGCGCACTTATGACTACCCCTTGAACCTGCCCAACCTGCTCAAGACGGCACCGCTCGCCCTGATGGCCGGTGCGGTGAAAGACTTGCTGCTGTTGCCCTTTGCCAAGAAGCCCACCGATTTTGCCAAGGCGAGCTTTGCCGAGTGGATCCAGAGCCACTTCGGTCGCACCCTCTATCGCCAGTTCTTCGAGGGCTATACCGGTAAGCTGTGGGGCATCAATCCGGACCAGCTCTCCGCCGACTGGGCCGGTCAGCGCATCAGCCTGATCGATCTCAAAGACGTGGCGCGCCGTCTGCTGCCAAGACGCAACGGCAGTATCTCGGTGCGTACCTATGCCCGCAAATACCGCTACCCCAAATATGGCTTCGGCCAGATATTCACCACCCTAGGGGAGCGGCTGGTGGCAGAGGGCGTTGAGCTCAAAACCGGCGCCACCATCACCCGCCTTGAGCAGGCTGATGGCCGCATCGAACGGGTTTATTGGAAACAAGATGACGTTGAGCAGAGCGAGCGCTTTGATCAGGTGATCTCCACCCTGCCGCTGCCGCTCACCTGCCAGCATCTGGGCTTGCCGTGCGATCTCCAATACCGGTCGCTTCGCTTCGTCAATATGCCGCTTAAAATAGAGAACCTGTCGGACAACACCTGGCAGTACCTCTCCGATCCCCATATTCTGGCGACCCGTCTGCAGGAACCGCGCCGCCGCAGCCCCTTTATGGCGCCACAGGGCCAGACCTCGGTGATGCTGGAGATCCCCTGCAATCCCGGGGATGCCACCTGGCAGGCGCCGCTCTCTGATCTGCGCGGTCGGGTTACCGCTGATCTGGCGAGCCTCGGCGTCG
>CAMFLW010000185.1 GCA_945957575.1 uncultured Aeromonas sp.
ACTCGTAGTTCATCAGCTCGACGAAGTTCTCGACCAGACGGTCGGTGACGATCTCGCCCATCTTCTCGGCGAAGAAACGGCGGCTCTCGACCCGCACATACCCGCGATCGACGATGGTGGAGATGATGGAGGCGTAGGTAGACGGACGGCCAATGCCGCGTTTTTCCAGCTCGCGCACCAGCGCTGCTTCGGTGAAGCGTGCGGGCGGCTTGGTGAAGTGCTGACGCGGATCCAGTTTGACCAGTTTCAGAACCTCGCCCACGGTCACCGCCGGCAGCTGGCTGTCTTCGCCCTTGCGGCCCATCGGCGGCAACGCCTTGGTCCAACCGGCGAAGCGCAGGGTACGGCCACGGGCCTTGAGCTCGAACTCGCCCGCCTTGACGGTCAGGGTAGAGGAGTCGTACTGAGCCGGGGTCATCTGGCAGGCGACAAACTGACGCCAGATGAGATCGTACAGACGCATGGCATCCGGCTCCATCCCTTCCAGCATCTCGGCTGTCACCTGTACGTTGGAGGGACGGATCGCCTCGTGCGCTTCCTGGGCATTGGCCTTGGCGCCATACAGATTCGGCTCGGCTGGCAGATAGGCCGAGCCATACTGCTCGCCGATATATTCACGCACCGCCTCAACCGCCTCTTTGCTGAGGTTGGTGGAGTCGGTACGCATATAGGTGATGTAACCCGCTTCATAGAGACGCTGGGCCATCATCATGGTCTTCTTGACCCCGAAGCTCAGCCGGGTAGAGGCTGCCTGCTGCAGGGTGGAGGTGATGAAGGGGGCGGACGGCTTGGAGCCGGTCGGCTTGTCTTCCCGGTTCACCACCTTGTAGTCGACCCCTTCCAGGGCTGCGACAGCGGCAAAGGTCTCGGCCTGGGTCACCGGCTTGAAGTCGGCCCCGTTGCGGCTGACCACTTCCATCCGCAGATCGCTCTTGTCGGCGGTCAGCAGGTCGGCATTGAGATCCCAGAACTCGACCGGTACGAACGCCTTGATTTCGCGCTCTTTATCGACGATGAGACGCACCGCAACGGACTGCACTCGACCGGCGGAGAGACCGCGGGCCAGCTTTTTCCACAGCAGCGGGGAGACCATGTAGCCCACCACGCGGTCGAGGAAACGACGAGCCTGCTGGGCATTAACGCGGTCAATATTGAGTTCGGACGGCTGGGCGAACGCCTCCTTGATGGCGCTCTTGGTGATCTCGTTGAACACCACGCGCTTGTAGCGGCTGTCGTCGCCACCGATGATCTCACGCAGGTGCCAGGCGATCGCCTCTCCTTCTCTATCCAAGTCGGTTGCGAGATAGATGGTGTCGGCTTTCTCGGCCAGACTTTGCAACTCGCTGACCACCTTCTCCTTGCCGGGCAAAATCTGGTAGTTGGCCTGCCAGCCAGCGGTCGGATTGATACCCATCCGGGCAAACAGGGCCTTGCGATCCTTGGCAGCCTTCTCGGATTCGCTCAACTTGATGCCGCGAATGACAGGTTTCTTGGGCTCGGTGCTGGCGCTGCCGCTGGTGGGCAGATCGCGAACATGACCAACGCTGGATTTCACCACGTAGTCCTTGCCCAGATATTTGTTGATGGTCTTGGCCTTGGCCGGAGACTCCACTATGACCAGTGATTTGCCCATGCTGTAACTATTATCCTCATTGCACCCGACGGGGTTGGTGTGCGGTTTTGTGGGGCTGTATAAGAGATTTGACGAGAAAAAGCAATCTTGTGAACAAATTTGCCAGACCAGCCCGAACGACCATGCTTCTTTATTTATTAATGCGAAGGGTACGGGCCAGACGCAACCGCTTTTTCAATTTTCTGCCATACCGCCCCTCTTTTTATATCTGAAACGACATAAAAACGTCTGCTGGTTACCGGCTTGTTACAAAAACATAAAATCTCTTTATAATGGCCCAACCCCGACGCATTGTGCGCGGAAGGAACCGCTACCCATCATAAAAATCGAAAGGATGTACTCAATGAAGCACTTCGAGGTCAATTTCGACGGTCTGGTCGGCCCGACTCATAACTATGCCGGCCTCTCCTACGGCAACGTTGCCTCCCAGAGCAATGCCCAGGAGGCTTCCAATCCGAAAGAGGCCGCCAAACAGGGGCTGCGCAAGATGAAGGCGCTGACCGAGCTTGGCATGACCCAGGGGGTACTGGCGCCACAAGAGCGTCCCGATCTCGCCACCCTGCGCCGCCTCGGCTTCACCGGCAACGATGCCCGGGTGCTGGAGCAGGCCGCCAAACAGGCTCCCGCCGTACTGGCTGCCTGCTATTCGGCCTCCAGCATGTGGACAGCTAACGCCGCCACCGTCTCTCCGAGTGCCGATACCCAGGATGGCCGCATTCACTTCACCCCTGCCAACCTGACCAACAAGTTTCACCGCTCCCTGGAGCCAGACGTCACGGGCCGTATCCTGCGCGCCGTGTTCAACAATGATCGCCACTTCAGCCACCACCTCCATCTGCCGGAAAATGACCACTTCGGCGACGAGGGGGCGGCCAACCACACCCGCCTCTGTCGCGCCTATGGCGAGGCGGGGGTCGAGCTGTTTGTCTATGGCCGCAGCGCCTTTGACTACTCCCGCCCGGCGCCGAAGCGCTACCCTGCCCGCCAGACCCTGGAGGCAAGCCAGGCCATCGCCCGCCTGCATGGCCTTGGCGAGGAGAGCGTGGTGTTTATTCAGCAAAACCCAGAGGTGATCGATCAGGGGGTATTCCACAACGACGTGATCGCGGTGGGTAACCAGAACGTGCTCTTCTTCCACCAGCAAGCGTTCCTCAACACCGAAACGGTGCTGACCGAGATCCGCGGTAAGTTTGGCGAGGGGGATTTGCACTTTATCGAAGTGCCGACTGCCGAGGTATCCGTGCTGGATGCGGTGAAATCCTACCTGTTCAACACCCAGATCCTCACCCTGCCGAGCGGCGAGATGGCCATTATCGCCCCCACCGAGTGCCGCGATAATCCGGCGGTGTCGGCCTATCTTGGCAAGCTGCTGACGCAGGAGACCCCGATCAAGGCGGTCCACTATATGGATGTGAAACAGAGCATGCGCAATGGCGGCGGCCCGGCCTGCCTGCGACTGCGAGTTGCCATGAACGATCAGGAACTCGCTGCGGTCAATCCGGCCTGCCTCATCAACGACAGCCAGTTTGCCCGCCTCGATGGCTGGGTCGATCGCCACTATCGCGACCGCCTGACCCTCGATGACCTGCGGGATCCGGCACTGGTGCAGGAGTCCCGCAGCGCACTGGACGAACTGACCCAGATCCTGAAACTGGGTTCGGTCTACCCGTTCCAGCGCTAGATGTGATGCCCGGGAAGACCGCCGACACTGGCGGTCTTCTGCTATTTGCCTTCTCTTCAGCGCGATCGCCAGCTTGCACGGATGCTGTTTTGTGCAGAAAAGCAGCGCACAACTTGCTGATAAGCTTGAATTTTGAGCTTGATGTATCAAAAAATCGACGAACAGTCATTTTTTACTGCCAGATGTCTAATGAAGGGGTTCACAAAGCCTCTGGATCTGATAGTATGCGCCTCGCACTTGGGGAGGGGTTCCCGAGCGGCCAAAGGGATCAGACT
>CAMFLW010000186.1 GCA_945957575.1 uncultured Aeromonas sp.
CGGCGAAGTCATGAACCTGGCTGACAATCTCACCCTGCACGAGCTGCTCGATATGGGTGTCAGCATCTCGGTCAGTGAAGAGACCGATCCGGATCAGCAGATCTGGTTGGCCGAGCCGGAAGATGACCACTAGATCACTCTGCTGCCACAAAGCCCGCCCCTGTCGGCGGGCTTTTTTATTGCCGTTTTTTCACCTGCCAGCACAATTCTCTGTCTATTAGCGTGACATCTTCCCGTTTCTGTCACCGCCGCTCTTATGGCCGGGCACTGTCTGAAATGTCTGACTGGCACCTGCCGACAAAGCCGTGGACAAGCGCTGATTGGCGGGTTAAGTTGGTTTTTCACCCGATTTTCGGGTCAATGATGGAAAAATCCTTTTTTTCACCTGTCGACGGGGCTGAATTGGACCGATCTGCCTTCAGATAACAACAAGAAACGGATCGGGCCGTGCCGGGAAGCACGGCATCGTCGGCGGGATTCGCTAAACGGAGCAAAGCCTGGAGGGCTTTATCATGGAGATGTTATCAGGCGCCCAGATGGTGGTTAGAGCGCTGGAAGATCAGGGAGTTGAGCACGTCTTCGGCTACCCTGGTGGCTCAGTACTCGACATCTATGACGCTCTCTTCGAAAACGGCAAGATGGAGCACGTCTTGGTGCGGCATGAGCAAGCCGCGGTTCACATGGCGGACGGTTACGCCCGTTCCACCGGCAAGGTGGGGACTGTGCTGGTGACCTCGGGCCCGGGAGCGACCAACTGCATTACCGGTATTGCCACCGCCTATATGGATTCCATTCCGCTGGTGATCCTCTCCGGCCAGGTGCCGACCAGCATGATCGGGGAGGATGCGTTTCAGGAGACCGACATGATCGGTATCTCCCGTCCGGTGGTGAAGCACAGCTTCCTGTGCAAGAAGGCGAGCGATATTCCCGAGGCCATCAAGAAGGCCTACTACATTGCCGCCAGCGGCCGCCCGGGGCCGGTGGTGGTGGATCTGCCCAAAGATGTGCAGAACCCGAAAGAGAAATTTCCCTACCAGTATCCCGAGTCGGTCTCCCTGCGCTCCTACAATCCGACCAAGTCCGGCCACAAGGGCCAGATCAAGCGCGCTGCCAAGCTGCTGGTGGATGCCCAGCGCCCGGTGATGTACGTGGGCGGTGGCGCCATCAACGCCAATGCGGATCATCTGGTGATCAAGCTGGCGGAGCTGCTGAACCTGCCGGTCACCACTACCCTGATGGGGTTGGGCGCCTTCCCGGGCACCCATCCGCAATCCATCGGCATGCTGGGGATGCACGGTACCTTCGAAGCCAACAAGACCATGCACAACTCGGATCTCATCTTCGCCGTGGGTGCCCGCTTCGATGACCGCGTCACCAACAACGTGGCCAAGTTCTGCCCCAATGCTACAGTGGTCCATATCGACATCGACCCCACCTCCATCTCCAAGACGGTACAGGCCCATGTGCCCATCGTCGGCTCGGTGGAAACCGTGCTGGAGCAGATGCTGGAGGTGATCCGCGAGTGTGGCTTCGATAACGACAAGGAGGCGCTGGCGGACTGGTGGAGCCAGATCAACCAATGGCGCTCCCGTCACTGTCTGGCCTACGAAAAGTCGGCCAGCCAGATCAAGCCGCAACAGGTGATCGAGACCCTCTACAAGGTGACTCAGGGTGAGGCGTTCGTCGCCTCCGACGTCGGCCAGCACCAGATGTTTGCCGCGCTCTACTACCCGTTTGCCAAACCGCGCCAGTGGATCAACTCCGGTGGCCTCGGCACCATGGGCTTTGGCATTCCGGCCGCCATGGGGGCCCAGTTTGCCAACCCGGATGCGGTGGTCTGCTGCGTCACCGGCGATGGCTCGGTTCAGATGAACATTCAGGAGCTCTCGACCTGCATGCAGTACGGGGTGCCCATCAAGATCATCTCCATCAACAACCGTGCGCTGGGCATGGTCAAGCAGTGGCAGAAGATGTTCTACGGCGGCCGTCACAGCCACTCCTACATGGAGTCCCTGCCGGACTTCGTCAAACTGGCGGAAGCCTACGGCCACGTCGGCATCGCGGTGAGCGATCCGGCCGAGCTGGAGAGCGCCATGGAGAAGGCCTTCGCCATGAAGGATCGGCTGGTGTTCATGGATATCTCGGTCGACCCGGATGAGCACGTCTATCCGATGCAGATTAAGTTTGGCGCCATGGATGAGATGTGGCTGAGCAAGACGGAGAGAACCTGATGAGACACATCATTTCAGTTGTTCTGGTGGAGAACGGTTTCGCTCCATGGCTGAGCAAGATGGGGAGAGGCTGATGCGACATATTATTTCCGTTCTGCTGGAGAACGAATCCGGCGCCCTGAGCCGCGTGGTGGGTCTCTTCTCCCAGCGTGGCTACAACATCGAGACCCTGACGGTTGCGCCGACCGAGGATCCCACCCTGTCACGCATGACTATCGTCACCATGGGTGACGAGCGGGTGCTGGAGCAGATCCAGAAACAGTTGCACAAGCTGGTGGATGTGCTCAAGGTGTGCGACCTGAGTGAAGGGGAGCATATCGAGCGGGAGATCGCGCTGATCAAGGCGCGTGCCGCCGGTGGAGCCCGTGACGAGCTGAAACGGCTGGCGGATATCTTCCGTGGCCAGATCGTCGACGTTACCCCCGAGCAGTATACGGTACAGCTGGTGGGCACCAGCGAGAAGCTGGATGCCTTTATCAAGACCGCCGCCCAGACCAACGAGATCATCGAAGTGGTGCGCTCCGGCGTCTGCGGCATCTCGCGGGCGGACAAGGCGCTGCGGCCCTGATGGCTGGCGGGACAGCTGATGATGCGTCAGCTGCCACAGAGTGAAGGAAAAGGGCTCTGCGGAGCCCTTTTTGTTTGGTTTTTCTGTGCGATGGGAGGGGTGATGTTCGGTATTCATGATCTTGCACTGTTTATGGTCTCGGGGCTGCTGCTCAATATCATGCCGGGGCCGGACTCCCTGCTGGTCATGCTGCGCAGCGGCTCGCAAGGGTGGCGTGCCGGTTCGGTCGCGACCCTTGGTATCGGTACCGGTGTCATGGTGCATGTGCTGGCAGCGGCCCTCGGTCTGTCGGCCCTGCTCAGTGCCTCGGCCGAACTGTTTGCCCTTATCAAGCTGGCTGGCGCCATCTACCTCATCTATCTGGGGTTCTCTCTGCTGCGCCAGCAAGCAACGGGGTCCAGGGAGAGAGAGGCCACCCTGCCTGCCCTCTCCTATGGCCAGATTTACCGACAAGGGGTACTGACCAATGTGCTCAATCCCAAGGTGGCGCTCTTTTTCCTCGCCTTTGTGCCCCAGTTCATCGCACCGGATTCCCCCGACAAGGCGATCGCCTTTATCCTGCTCGGCTGCATTTTCAATATGAACGGGATGATCTGGTGCCACTTGCTGGTCTTTAGCACCGTCTATGCCAGCCACAAGGTTCGGTTGTCACATCGCCTTGGCCGCTGGCTTAACCGTGGCATTGGCGCCCTGTTTGTCGGGCTCGGGGTCAAGCTCGCCAGTGACTAGATCGCCGCTTTCTGACCAAGGGCTGATTATCGTGCTCCGCGCCGTGTTATG
>CAMFLW010000187.1 GCA_945957575.1 uncultured Aeromonas sp.
ACCCCGATCAGGCTGAAGGAGAATGACCAGAGCAGGGTGACCCCTATCAAGTAGTTCATGTGGTTGATTTGTCATCAGTTGTCAATTTTTGAGGGGGCTATGATGGCCGAGATGGAAGCGGCAATCCAGCGTTTATGGGCACGATTGCCACAGGTCGGAGCATTTGGCTTCACCGCCAGCAATGGCGAGGGGTCGGCGACCGACTGGAATGGGCGCGGCGAGGGGTTTGTGGCGGTGACCGATCATCAGGGTGGCTGGCTCTTCAGCGAGCAGGGCCGCTACACCACGCCCCATGGTCGGGTGCTCGCCATGCACAACCGCTTCTGGTGGCAGCGCACTGTGCGGGGGATCCGCCTCTCCCATCTGCGTTATGAGGCGCCGGTCGAGCTGTTCGAGCTGCTGCCGCAAGGGGATGGCCGCTGGCTGACCGCCGAGCCCCATCGGTGCGGGGCGGATCACTACCGCGCCGAGCTGACCGAGATCGACGGCGGTTTTTTGCTGAGCTGGCAAATCACCGGGCCGCGCAAGAACGAGCGACTCAGCTATCGCTATCTGATTTGACGCCGGTTGGCAAGTATAAAAAAACCGGCGCAGAGCGCCGGTAGCGGGGGACAAATCGGAGGTTTTTTTAAAACAGTCCCAAAACAGGAGAGATAGACTCTCGTTACACATTCAGAGATGGACTTCAGGCATTCAGGGCATAGCTCAGCATGGCTTGCAGCTTGCTATCGAAGAACCAGGGCAGCAGTACCATCAGCAGGCCCAGGAGCCCAGCCAGCCGCTGGCGATACTGCCAGCCGGCAATCAGGACCAGACCACCGCACAGGGTGGTCAGGATGCCTGACATAGGGAGACCTCGCGCTGCATGCGACGCTGTTGCGCCCACTGATTCATTGCGACCGAGCCGAGGATCAGGGCCAGGGCCACGCCGGTGGTGGGGTGGATCTGCTCGCCGAGGAACAGGGCGCCCAGCATTACGCCGAACAGCGGCACCAGATAGTTGCTGAAGGAGGCGAACGTCGGGCCGGCCTTCTGGATCAGCGCCATGTAGAGGAAGTAGACCAGACCGGTACAGAGGGTACCCAGCACGGTGATCGCGCTCAGGGCCTGGCTGCTCGGCAGGGTCAGGCTGCCGAGATCAACCATGAACGGGGCGACCAGCAGCAACTGGATTGCCGAGGAGATCAGGATATTGCGGGCGACCACGACCGGATGGTCCTTGGCGAAGCGCTTGATCATCAGCAGACCGATGGCGAAGCAGCTGGCACCCAGCAGGATGGCCATGGCACCGAGCAGACCGGCGTTCATGCCTTGGGAGAGTTTCGGCCAGAACAGGGTGAGCACACCGGCAAAGCCGATGATCACGGAGAGCAGACCGGTTTTGGTGATTCTTTCACCAGAAATAAACAGCGGTGCAGCCAGAATGGTCACAAACGGGATACAACCCATGACCACGGCAGCGATGGCGCTATCCACATACTGCTGGCCCCAGGCGACCATGATGAAGGGGATGGTGGCATCCAGCAGGGCTATCAGCATGTAGGTACGCCACGGGGTGTTTTCACTCTTGAGGCGCATGAACAGGCAGAGCAGACCCAGGGTCAGACTGCCACACAGGGCACGACCCGCAGCCACCAGAATGGGGGGCAGCTCGGCAACGGCCTGGTGCATGAAAATGAACTGGGAACCCCACAGCAGGCCGATGGCCAGCAATAACAGATAGCTACGCATTTTAATCTCCGATGTATTAAGCCTGCGCATTCTAGGTAATCTGTTACTATGGTAAAAATGAATTGTCGGCATTCAACTATGGCTAATATCGATGGATAGCGCTCTCTCCCGCCTCGACCTCAACCTGCTGGCGGTATTCGACATGCTGATGCAGGAGCGCAACGTCACCCGCGCCGCCGAGCGGCTGCATCTCTCCCAATCCACCGTCAGCCATGCGCTGGGTCGGTTGCGGATCGCGCTGGATGACCCTCTCTTCGTGATGAGCCGACGGGAGATGATGCCGACCGAGCGCGCCAAGGCGTTGGCCGGGCCGGTGCGGCAGGCGCTGGCGATGCTGGAGCAGGGGCTGCGGCAGGCCAAGGGATTTGAACCTGCCAGCGCGCGGCGGATTTTCCGCATCGCCACCCCGGGTTCGGTAGAGCACGGGCTGGTGCCGTTGCTGGTGGATCGCTTGTTTCGCGCAGCGCCCCACTGCCGGCTGGAGGTGTGCGAGCTGGCCGACAGCGACTACGAGCGGGAGCTGGAGAAGGGGGAGCTGGATCTGGTGATCGGCTTCGCCGGTGCCAACCACCTCTCGCCCCGTCTCTGGCGCGAGGAGTGGTTCAGCAATCCGCTGGTCTGCCTGTCGCCCCTTGGCAGCGAGCTGCCCGATCTGTTGACTCCGGTCGAGCTGGTCAGCCGCCCCCATATCCACACCTCCAGCTGGGGCCACAGCCAGGCGATGGTGGAGCTCTGGCTGGCCCGCTTCGGGGTGGAGCGGGAGCTGGGGGTCAGATTGCCGAGCTTTATGGCGGTGCCGCCGCTGATGGCGACCGGCCGCTATCTGGTGGTGGTGCCCGAGATGATCGGGCGCCACTTCTGCCGCTACTACCCGCTGCGGATGCATCAGCTGGATCCGGAGATCCCCATCGTCTATCTGATGGCGGGCCACCCGCTGACCGCCCATGACGAGGCGATCAGCTGGTTCAAGAGCCTGCTGCACCAGCTGGTGTACGACCTCTACGGCGCCGATGCGCTCGGTACGCCGACTCAACGGATGCTGGCGAAGTAGTCGAGCCCCATGGCGCTTTTCACCTCAGCCAAGACCTCATCGGTGATGATGCGGGCCTGCTCGGTGCCCTGATAGAGCAGTTCCAGCAGCATCTTCTTGTCGGCGATGGCTGCGGCACGGCGCTCCCGCATCGGGGCGAGCAGGGTCTGCAGGCAGTCGTTCAGCACCTGTTTGCAGCGCATATCGCCCAGTCCACCGCGCCGGTAGTGCGCTTTCATCTCGGCGACCAGCTCCTTGTCCGGATGGAAGGCATCGAGATAGGCGAACACCGTATTCCCTTCCACCTGACCCGGATCGCTCACCTTGAGGTGGTTGGGGTCGGTATACATGGCGAACACCGCCTGTTTGACCTCTTCCGCCGACATGCCGAGCTCTATGGTGTTGCCGAGCGACTTGGACATCTTGGCCTTGCCGTCGATGCCGGGCAGGCGGCCGGTGTCGCTCAGGATCGGCTGGCATTCGGTCAGCACCTCTTTGCCTACCAGAGAATTGAAGCGGCGGACGATCTCGTTGGTCTGCTCCAGCATCGGCAGCTGATCTTCCCCAACCGGCACATGGCTGGCGCGAAAGGCGGTGATGTCGGCGGCCTGACTCACCGGATAGACCAGAAAGCCGGCTGGCAGCGTGCGTTCGAACCCTTTTTGCTGGATCTCCGCCTTGACGGTGGGGTTGCGCTCCAGCCGGGCGACGCTGACCAGATTGAGGTAGTAGCAGGTGAGCTCGGCGAGGGCGGGCAGGGCGCTCTGCAGACAGAAGGTGGTCTTGGCCG
>CAMFLW010000188.1 GCA_945957575.1 uncultured Aeromonas sp.
GGGAGTCCACCACCGACGAGCTGACCGGCATGATGAACCGCCGCCTGCTGATGAAGCAGCTGGAGCAGGCGAGAGCCCGGTTGCTAACCCGCAAGAAACCCTTCGCCCTGCTGTTGCTTGATCTCGATCGCTTCAAGCGGATCAACGATATCTACGGCCATCTGGCGGGGGATGCGGTGCTCAAGGAAGTGGCCACCACCCTGGGCGAGCAGCTGGCGCCCGAGATGGTGCTGGGGCGCTACGGCGGCGAGGAGTTTGCGATTCTGATGCATGATTGCAGCGATCCGGCGGTGGCAATCCGGATGGCGGAGCGGCTGCGCATTGCGGTCGAGGCGCGGCTGGTCAAGAGCCCGACGTCCGATGAGCTGCTGGAGGTGACGGTCAGCACCGGCATCGCCCTGGCGCGCGCCGGGGAGAGCATAGATGCGCTGATCAACCGGGCCGACGAGTGCCTCTATCAGGCCAAGATGGCGGGACGCAACTGCGTGGTGGTCGAGGGTCAGAACCGCGCAAAAACAGATGCCGCCTGAGGGCGGCATCTTATTGGCAAGGTGCTGACGAAATCAGCTCAGCTTGTACTTGCCGGAGAGTTGCTGGGCCAGCAGCTTGAACATGTTGAACACTGCCATGGTCTTGCCGGTCGGGGTGCCATCTTCGGCGAGGAAGAACTCCCCCTTGAACACCAGAATATCCCCCTTCTGCTCCACCGAGTCGGCGCGCATGCCGTGGATGAAATCCTCGTGTTCCGTGATGATCTTGTTGGCCATCTCCAGCAGGGCAGTCTCGGTGATCAGCTCTTTCTGTGGTTGCATGCTCGTCTCCTTAAACGACTACTGGGCAGGGGCATCGAGCCATTGCATGTGGCGGCGCCCTGCCTCTGATTGAAGAGGGGGCTAGCATACTGCAAACGGGGATTTTCTGTCATTGATATGACCCCGCTTTGTTGCGTATTAGCCCATCACCAGATTCTTCAGCCAGCGGCGCTGGCGGATGCGACGCTGCACCAGCACCATCTTGCTGATCTCCTCCAGCAGCACCACCGCCACCACCCAGGAGAGGGGCCAGCCGAGCAGAGAGACCGCCACCCACGCCAGCGGCAAGCCGATACACCACATGCCGACGATATCGATGAAGATGGTGTAGTTGACGTCGCCACCCGAGCGCAGCACCCCGATGATCCCCACCATGTTGAACACCTTGAGCAGCATGCCAAAGCACATGATACCGAGCACCTGACCCGCCTCGGCCATCAGCTCGGGAGGCAGGTTGCCGACCCACTGCAGCAGGTTGGTCTGCAGCAGCCAGACGGCGATCCCCACCAGCAGGGCGCCGATGGGGGCGAGCAGCAGGAAGAGCTGGGAGTGCTGCCAGGCGACCTCATACTCTTCGGCGCCAAGCCGGTGACCGAGCAGGGTGGAGCAGGCCACCGCCAGCCCGAAGAAGAGGGAGATGAGGATGCTCTCCAGCGTGCCCAGGGTCGTCATGATGGCCAGCGAGTCGGTGCCAAGATGGGCGTAGAGAAAGCCGTAGAGCAGCATGCCGAACGCCCAGAGGCCGTCATGAAACAGCAGCGGCAGGGCGATCAGGGTAAAGCGCACCACCTCCTTGCGCCGAAATGCCGCCAGCCAGTCAGCCTTGCGCGGCACGAGGCGAGCCTCATTGCGCTGCACATAGATGAGCAGCAGCACCGTTTGCAGCAGTCGGGAAATAGTGGTGCCCCAGGCCGAGCCGGCGACGCCCATCGCCTCGAAGCCGAAATGGCCGAAGATAAGGGCGTAGTTGAGGATGACATTGGCAATGATGGCGATGATGCCGATCCGGGTGGGGGCGGCGGCATTGCCGACCGAGCGCAGCGCCGACTCCAGCGGCACCACCACGGCGGTGCAGAGGATGGTGGCGCCGGTGATCATCAGAAACTGGTCGGCCAGCGCGCGCAGCTCGGGATCCTGGCTGGCAAATCCGAGCACGTCGCCTGGTGCGAACACATAGACGAGGGCAAACGGCAGCGCCACCAGCAGGGCGCCGACCAGTGCCAGCGCCAGTGACCGGCGTACCCCTGCCATCTCGCCGCGGCCGTAATATTGTGCTGCCAACACCGAGACCCCGCCTGCGAGGCCCGCTGTCACCAGCAGATTGAAGAAGAAGACCCGGTTACCCAAGCCGACCGCCGCCACAGCCGTGGTGCCAAGCTGGCTCACCATCATGATGTCGATGAGACCAAGCAGGGAGAACATCATGGATTGCAGCGAAACCGGCAGGGCCAGCCGCCACAATCGGGTCATGAACTCGCGATCGGTGGTTTGTTTTAAAATCGCTTGCCAATAATTCATTAGTGTTAACCGGGTATGAGAAAAGCAAGGTTTGTCATGGGTATGATAGGGGGAGTGGCGAGCGGCTTCACTGTGAGTCTCTCTCGGGTTTATTGTGTGAAACTATCCTGTTGAGGTGTTATGTCCTTTGTCAGCGAGTGTCTGGAGATAGCGCCCTCCTGCGATGAGCGAATGCTGGGGCGCGAAGGGCTGCCGCTGCTCGGCGAGGCCGGTATTTTTCTGACCGGGCTCTCGACCATTCGGGAGCACTACCTCATTCGCCGTAATCGGCCCGAGTTTCACATTCTGATGGCGAGCCACAGCGAGGGGGGGGCGCTGCTTACCGACCGGGGCGAGCAGCCAGTCCCGAACGGTTCGCTCATCTTTTTGCCCGCCGCCGTGCCCGGTGGCCTCAAGCTGGTGGGGGAGCAGTGGCAGATGAGCTGGATTTTGCTCGATGACGTGCCGCGCTGGCAGCATCTGCATCGGCTTGGTCACCGTATCTGGCAGGGGGATGGCGGTGATCAGCTTCATCATCTGCTCAGCCTGATCCAGCTCGAAGGGGTTCGTTCCCCACTCCAGCCCCAGTTGCTCACTCTGCTGTTGGCACTGCTGGAGCGCACCCTGCAGGGAGAAGTGCGTGGTACGCCGGAGCTGCGTTTGCAGGCGCTGTTTCGCCGGGTGGAGGCGCGCCTCGACGAGCCCTGGAGTGTGGCCCAGCTCGCCGACCAGATGGCCTGCTCGGTGCCCCATCTGCACCGCCTCTGTCAGCAGCACTTTGGTATGGGGCCAATGGCGAGGGTGACCGAGCTCAGAATGAACAAGGCGCGCCAGTTGCTGCTTTATACCAATTGGCCGCTCAGCGAGCTGGCCGCCCGGGTTGGTTATAGCGATGGCGCCAACTTTGCCAACTCGTTTCGACGCCTGACTGGTCAGACCCCGGGCGCATTTCGTCGACTAGGTCGCAAACCTTTTGCAACGGATATGCAAACTCTTTGAAATTAATGACACAAGCCCCTAGGATCGGCGGGTTCCTGCGTCTAGCTAACCGTTTAGGTATCAAGATCCATGTTTGAAGATAATAACCAGAAACGTCCTCTCTACATTCCCTACGCCGGTCCCGCCCTGCTGGAGACCCCGCTGCTCAACAAGGGGAGCGCCTTCACCAGCGAAGAGCGCAGCAACTTCAACCTCGAAGGGCTGCTGCCCCAGAATATCGAGACCA
>CAMFLW010000189.1 GCA_945957575.1 uncultured Aeromonas sp.
CGGTGGCAACACCGGCGGCGAAGTCGTTGACGTACTGGATATCGCGAAAACGCAGTCCGCTCTGGGCCAGATAGTTCATCAAGTGATCGTAAAACGACGGCGCCTTGTCCCTTCGCAGGATCGCCAGCGGCTTGTCCACCAGATCCGCCAACTCCCTCACATCGCGGTAGCTGGCGGGCAGTACGGCGACAAAGTGGGCCTCGACCACCGGCAGGGCGTGCCACCCCTTGGGGGCGGGCAGGCGGCAAAAACCGAGATCCAGCTTGCCTTCACTGAGCGCCAGCAACTGGTGGTGGGTGGAGAGATCGTTGAGCTCGATGGTCACTTGCGGCCGCTCGGCGCGAAAGCGGGCAATGGCGGCGGGTACCAGGATCTTGGTGGCCACGCCAAAGCCGATGCGCAGGGTGCCGACATTGCCCGCCAGCACGTCGCGGGCGGTGCGCGAGAGCTGCTCGCTCTGGATGACCACAGCGCGGGCATCCTCATACAGCGCCCTGCCCAGTCCGGTGAGGCGAGTGGTACTGGCGTTGCGCTCGAACAGCTCGCCGCCCAGCTCCTCCTCCAGCCGCCTTATCTGTTTGCTCAGGGCCGACTGGGTAACGTGCTGACGTACCGCCGCTTGGCCGAAGTGCAGCACCTCCCCCAGAGTGACGAAGGCTTTCAGATCCCGTAGCTCCATCAGGGCTCCTTTCATTCCTGTTGGGAATGTTGAGTGGTCATATTTGTCATTGGACGGAATTTTAGAAGTGATGGATGCTTATGCCAATTCATTTCGGGTGCCCCGACAGGGGGCATCGAGTTATCAGAGATGGCGGACACCATCAGCGCAGAAGGAGCAACACCAGATGCATCACCACAAGTTCAACGACTTCCCGAGCGATTTTCTGTGGGGCGCCGCCTCCGCCGCCTATCAGGTGGAGGGGGGCTGGAATGCCGATGGCAAGGGGCCCTCGGTGTGGGATCTCTTCACCAAGCTGCCGGGCAAGACCTTTGAGGGGAGCAACGGCGATGTGGCGGTGGATCACTACCACCGCATGGAAGAGGACGTGGCGCTGATGGCCGAGATGGGGCTCAAGGCCTACCGCTTCTCGGTGAGCTGGCCGCGTATTTATCCCACCGGTCGGGGGGAGGTGAACGAGGCGGGGCTGGCCTTCTACGAGAAGCTGATCGACACCCTCTTGGCACACAAGATCGAACCGGTGCTGACCCTTTATCACTGGGATCTGCCGCAGGCGCTGCAGGATGAGTACGGCGGCTGGGAAGACCGACGCATTATCGAGGATTTCGAGCGCTACTGCGTGACCCTCTATCAGCGCTTTGCCGGCAAGGTGAAGTACTGGGTCTCTCTCAACGAGCAGAATTACAACCTGACCAACGCCTATCAGCTCGGCACCCATCCGCCTGCCGTGCAGGATCGCAAGCGCTTCTTTGCCGCCAACCACATCGCGTTTCTGGCCAATGCCCGAGTGATCAAGGCGTTTCGCCAGCATGTGCCAAATGGCCTCATCGGCCCGAGCTTTGCCTACTCCCCTGCCTATCCGGCGTCGTGCGATCCGAAAGATATGCTGGCCTATGAGAACGCCGAGGAGTTCAACAACCTCTGGTGGCTGGATGCCTACTGCTTTGGCCGCTATCCGCAGGCGGCGCTCGCTTACTTGCGAGAAAACGGCGAGGCGCCCGAGATCCTGCCGGGCGATATGGAGTTGCTGCGCGAGGGGACGCCCGACTACATCGGCGTCAACTACTACTACACCCTGACCTACACAGATAACCCCTTGGGCGGTCAGACCCTGCAGCGGATCAACACCACCGGCAAGAAGGGCACCACGCCGTCCAGCGGCATCCCGGGCCTTTACAAGACGGCGCCCAATCCGCACCTTGAGACCAGCAACTGGGACTGGGCCATCGACCCGACCGGGATGCGCATCGCCCTGCGTCGCCTCTCTTCCCGCTATGGCCTGCCGCTGATGATCACCGAGAACGGCCTTGGCGAGTTCGACAAGCTGGAGGCGGGCGACAAGGTGAACGATGAGTACCGCATCGATTACCTGCGCAGCCACGTCAAGGCGTGCCAGGAGGCGATGCAGGATGGGGTGGAGCTGCTCGGCTACTGCGCCTGGTCGTTCACCGACATCCTGAGCTGGCTCAATGGCTATCAGAAGCGCTACGGCTTCGTCTACGTGGAGCGTGACGAGCAGGGGGGCTCCCTTCGTCGGATCAAGAAAGCGAGTTTCCACTGGTACAGCCAGGTGATTGCGAGCCAGGGCAAGCAGCTCTGACGGTTTATCGCGTCGCGTAACCAGCGGGCCCGGGCAATCCCCGGGCCCGCGCTGTTTGTGGTGGGGGAGAGGGGGCAAGCCGGTTTCTCACCGTGCGACTCATCCCTGTTTGCTGATTTTTGTCCTGCCAAAGCCGCCGACCCCTGCTATTATCTGCGGCCGAACATGAGCCAATAAAAATCAGGATATCGTGATGACTGACCACACTTTTATTCCCGGCAAGGACGCGGCGCTGGAAGACTCCATCGAACGCTTCCAGACCAAGCTGCAAGCCCTGGGCTTTGATATTGAAGAGGCCTCCTGGCTCAACCCCGTGCCGAACGTCTGGTCGGTGCATATTCGCGACAAAGAGTGCCCCCTCTGCTTCACCAACGGCAAGGGTGCCAGCAAGAAGGCGGCCCTCGCGTCTGCCCTTGGCGAATATTTCGAGCGTCTCTCCACCAACTACTTCTTCGCCGACTTCTATCTGGGCGAGCAGGTCGCCAACGGCGATTTCGTTCACTACCCGAACGAGAAGTGGTTCCCCATCGAGGGTGACCAGTTCCCGGCCGGTCTGCTCGACAGCTTCACCCGCAAGTTCTACAACCCGGACGGTGAAGTGACCGCCGACATGCTGGTGGATCTGCAGTCAAACAACGAAGAGCGCGGTATCGTCGCCCTGCCGTTCGAGCGTCAGTCCGATCACGAGACCGTCTACATCCCGATGAACATCATCGGCAACCTCTATGTCTCCAACGGCATGAGCGCTGGCAACACCAAGACCGAAGCGCGCACCCAGGCGCTCTCCGAGGTGTTCGAGCGCCACGTGAAGAACAAGATCATCGCCGAGGCCATCAGCTTGCCGCTGATCCCGGACGAGGTGATTGCCCGTTATCCGGGGATTGCCGCCTCCATCGCCGCCCTCGAAGCGGAAGGCTTCCCCATTTACAGCTTCGATGCTTCCCTGGGTGGCCGCTATCCGGTCATCTGTGTGGTGCTGCTCAACCCGAGCAACGGTACCTGCTTTGCCTCCTTCGGCGCCCACCCGCGCTTCGAAGTGGCCTTCGAGCGGACCGTCACCGAGCTGCTGCAGGGCCGTGGTCTCAAGGATCTCGACGTGTTTGTGCCGCCGTCATTCGACAACGAGCAGGTGGCGGATCACCACAACCTCGAGACCCACTTCATCGACTCCTCGGGCCTTATCAGCTGGGATCTGTTCAAGCAGGATGCGGACTTCGAGTTTGCCGACTGGGACT
>CAMFLW010000190.1 GCA_945957575.1 uncultured Aeromonas sp.
TGCGGGAAGGCGAGCAGCAGTTCGGATAGCTGGCAGAGCACCTGACCGAGGGCATCGATATCCAGCCGATCCGGAGTGGCATGTTCACGGATCTTGCGACTCTTGAGCGCACCGATGATCTGGTAACGGGCCAGTGCCTGATTGAGCGGCGGCAGCGCTGCAACCATCTCCTGTGGTTCCGCACCCGATTCACCGAGCAGGATGACGGGGCCAAAGATGGCATCTTGCTGGATACGAACCCGCAGCTCAAGGCCACCGCTGCGCCGCGCCATGCGCTGTACCAGCAGCCCTTCAATGCGAGCGCTGGGATCGTGCTGTTTCACCCTGTCCAGAATGGCATCGGCAGCTTGCGCCACCTCGGCCGAGGTACGCAGATTGAGCACCACACCGTGCACGGCAGATTTGTGGAGGATATCGGGCGAACGGAGTTTGACTGCCACCGGGTAGCCGATCTGCTCGGCAGTCAGGGTTGCCTCGATGGCGTCGGTGACGATCCAGGTGGGCAATGTTGCGAGCCCGGCTGCCTGCAAGATGGGGTGGGCGAGATGGGTATCCAGCCTCAGCTGTTTGCGATCCTGTGCCTGGCGGATCAACTGCTGGCAGAGCTCGATATTGAGCTGGTTGCCGTGCAGGGAGGCGGGGGTTTCCATCAGCTGCTTCTGGTTGCGGCGGTACTCCACCATATGCATGAAGGCGGCCATAGCACTTTCCGGGGTACGGTAGGTCGGGATGCCTGCTTCGGTAAAGAGTTTGCGCCCCTCCTGCGCCGAGTACTCGCCTGCCCAGTTGGTGAGGATATTGAAACGGCGTGCTCTGGGGTGCTGTTTCAGGTGGGCGATAAGGTGGCTGGCCAGTGGTGCATTGGGGGCCGTGAGCGAGGGGGCATGAATGATCAGGATGGCATCGATCCCCTCTTCCCCGAGCAGGTTGTCCAGCGCCTCCTGATAGGTGGCGATGGTGGCATCGCTGCCGATATCGAGCGGTGGGCGTGCCAGTTTGCCGCCCCGCTCCAGCAGCACATCCACCGCCATATTGGCCAGCCCGCGGCCATTGGAGATGATGGCGAGTCGCTCCCCCTTGAGGGTCATGGAGTGGCTGAGGGTTTCCACTGCGGCAAACAGCTCGTGGGTATCCCGCACCCGCAACATGCCGGCGCGGCGGATGGCGGCGTCATAGACGTTGTCGAGGCCGTGGGCCGGATCGTGGCGTCCGCTTTTCAGTACCAGGATCGGCTTGTTGCGCGAGGCCGCTCGCGCCGCCGAGAGAAAATGGCGGGCATCGTGCAGCTTGTCCATGTAGATCAGGATGGCGCGGGTCACGCTGTCGCGGGAGAGCTGATCCAGCAGCTGGCCGAAGTCGATGTCGCAGTGATCGCCAAGGGAGATGAAGGCAGAGAAGCCCAGCTCATGCTGCTTGGCCCAGTCGAGAATGGTGGTGCTGACCGCGGCAGACTGGGAGAGAAAGGCGACTTGCCCGGGCTTGGCGGCAATCGGTGAAAAGCTGGCATTGAGCCCCTGACCGGGCAGCAGCATCCCCATGCTGTTGGGGCCGAGCAGGCGGATGCCATATTGCTTGCAGAGCCGTTTCAACTCCTGCCGCTCATCTTGTGAAAAATCGGCGGCGAGGATGATGGCTGCGCCCGCTCCCTTCTGGCCAAGCGCCTCCAGCAGGGGGATGACCCGCTCCCGGCGAGTGCAGATGATGGCGAGATCCGGAGCCAGTGGCAGGCTGGCAATGTCGGGATAAGCCAGCACGCCGGCCACCGCCTTGCTGCGCGGGGTGACTGGCAGGATGGGCCCTTTGAAGTGACCCGCCAGCAGGTGGCGGACGATGACATGGCCCGCTTTGTGTGGATCGGTCGAGGCGCCGATGATGGCGATTGATTGGGGTTTGAACAGCCGATCCAGACCGCTTGCGTTCATGGGCACTCCCGTCGAAAGGGGGAAGATACCAGTCTAATACCTCTTTGTTGCAGGTTCTGTGACCGGATCCCGATCACCGTTTGTTGAGGGCGTTGGCGCGCAGGTAAAAGCGCAGCTCCCCCTGTACCCGGTGGATGGCACCAAGGTGCCGCTCCTGCAGATAGATCTCCTGCTCCCTGTCCAGCAAGGTGCTGGGCAGACCCATGCTCTGCAGATACTCCTCAAACAGGATTGATTCCTTGATCTCAACCAGATGCTGTTTCATGACGCTCCCCCCTGATGTGGTTCGATGATGGCGAATATTCAGTCTGTGATCCCTTGCCCGGTTTGCCTATTGTCACTTCTGACATGAGACGGGACCGGAGAAGGTTCACACATCTGGCAGCGAGCGCCGTATCAGGCCCTTGGCTGGCGTTATAGTATGACCAGAAGCATGGCGCTTGGATGGTGCAGGGAATGAAGCGAGTCGGATTGTGGTGCATGGTGTTGTGGCTGTGGGCGGTGGATGCGTCGGCTGCCGTGCAGTCGATCCGCGCCTGGAATCTGTTGCTGGATCACCCCAACCCCGCCGTCGTCCAGTTGCTGCGGCTCTCCCTCGATCTCACCGTGCCCGAATATGGCCCCTACCAGCTGGTCTCCAGCCCGCAAATGGAGCAGGGGCGGGCGGTTAAGGAGCTGCGCAGCGGCGAGCTGGTTCAGGTCGGGGTGTTTGCCCCCGATGAGGAGCGGGAGCGGGATCTGCTGGCAATCCACATTCCGCTGGCCAAGGGGCTGCTGGGGTGGCGGGTGTGTCTGGTTCGGCAGGGGGATGAGGGGCGTTTTGCCGCGATCGGGTCGTTGGCAGACTGGCACCGCTCCGAGCTCATCATCGGCCAGCACAGATCCTGGCCTGACACCCAACTGCTGAGGGCCAACGGCCTCAATGTGATGGCGGGCAACCTCTACGAAGCGCTGTTCAACATGTTGCGCAAGCAGCGTTTCGACTGCTTTTTGCGCTCCGTCATCGAGGTCGAGGATGAGCTGAAACAGCACCCGGATCTGGCCATCGAGCCCCATCTGGTGTTTCGCTATCCGCTGGCGCTGCTCTTCTTTGTTTCGCCCAAATATCCGGAGCTGGCGCAGCGCATCGAGCTTGGCCTGCAGCGGGCGCGGCAAACCGGGGATTTTGACCGGATCTTCGAGGAGGGGTTTGGCAGCACCATCCGCCGTTTGCAGCTCGACCAGCGGCAGCGCCTTGAGTTGAACAACCCTGATCTGCCGTTGTCGAGTCGCAAGATGATGGCCGATCCGACGCTCATCTACCAGCCCGCCTCAGCGCAGTGAGTTCTGGTTCTGTGCCGTATCCCAGAAGGCGCGGATCAGCGGCTCTTCCAGTCGCTTCTTGAGCACCCCGATCCCCACATCAAATGGCTTGAAGGCGGGCTTGAGGTCGATGATCCGTACCTTGTCGCCGAGCGGGCTATGGTCGATCACCGCCGCCGGCACCAGCCCCACCCCACAACCGAGCGCCACCATGGCGACGATCCCCTCGTTACCCGCCACTTCGGCGTAGATGTTGGGGGCTAT
>CAMFLW010000191.1 GCA_945957575.1 uncultured Aeromonas sp.
CGTAGTCGTAGGGGACAAAGGTGTCATCCTGCCAGCCACCCGGCACCTTGATGCCGTCGAGCTTGGCGGGATGGGGGGCGAACAGGCCGCTCTGCTTGGCTTCACTGATGAGTGCATCATCCAGCCCCAGCACCAGGTCGGCCTTGCTGTGGTTGCCCTCCAGTCGCAGCCGGTTGAGGATGGCTACGCCATCTTCGAGGGGAACCAGATTGAGGGTACAGCCGCACTCCTTCTCGAAGGCTTGCTTGATCTTGGGTCCGGGGCCCCAGTCAGCAGTGAAGGAGCTGTAGGTGTAGACGGTGAGGGTATCGGCGGCAAAGGCCTGAGCCGAGAGCAGGCTGGTGGCGACCAGCAGCAGGGTTTTCATCAAGGGCACTCCATTATGAGGTGCCAGCGGATGAGGGCGCAAAAAATGAGCGCCGTGCCTCAAATTCCTCCGCCAGCATTATCTGGATCAGGTTCACGGGTATAATCTCAGCGGTAAACCGCACCCCGTTTGAGAAACGCACCGCATTGTATTAACGTTCTTTTGGGTAGACCAGCACAATTGTGCGCTGCTCATGAGATGATTCCCACTCAACAGAGGATCTTCGCGTGCTTACCAGTACCAAGGAAAGACGTGCCTTTGCACGTATGGTCATCAATGCTCCGGTTACCGTCTATCAGCAGCATCAGGTACTGGAGGGCATCTGTCGGGATCTCAGTGCCAACGGCATGGGGATCTCGGTGGCGGAACACCAGCTTGATACAACCCAGCCGATCCGGATCAGCCTCGCAACCAACAACAACCTGCTTCCCCCTTTCGAAGCCCATGCCCGGATCATTCGGGTGCTGGAGGAGGAGACAGGATTGCTGCTGGCGGTGGAGTTTCAGCCTTTGGGCTGAACCGGTTGCACACTCAACTGCTTGCCATCGACCAGCGTTTTGCTGGTCGATGCTATTTGGCCAGCCGGTAATGCGGCAGGACCGGTAGGTTCGAGCAGCAGATAGGATTGTCCCTGCCAGCTGATGGTGGCATCACCCGGTTTGGCGGGCAGGTCAACCGCCAGCATCGCGTGGCCCGGGATAAAGACCATGGCCTGCTTCAATTCGGGAAAGAGCTGGGCCAGCAGGGCGGCCATCAGGGTCACCTTGCTGTCGCAATCGCCGCGGTTCTGTTCCAGTACCTGACGGGGAGTGAGAAACCCCTTGCCCTGCCGTCCGCTCAGACTGTCCAGCTGTTTGTAGGGGATGCTCTGGATAAAGGTGAGCATATGGGCCACGGTTTTCTGGCGCGCTTCCGTTTCGGTGCTGCCCTGCTGCTTGAGTTGATCCGCCAGCGGAGCCAGCCCACTGCGACTCTCCAGCGCGATGCGCACATGGTCCTGCTTCACCGCCAGCTGCCCGTCCGGGGTGTTGAAGTACTGGAAGTAGTGTTTGGTCAGCCACGCCTGCTCCTCTTTGCTCCGCTTGGACTGCAGAAAGGCCATCGCCTCGCGCGCCTTGTCCTGATTGCGGCTTTTCAGATGCAGCTCAAGCGAGGGGCGGGCGAGGGTGAACTGCACCTCGGGGTAGTTCTGGCGCACCTCCCGCAGCAACACCTGCAATACCTCCTCCTGCATTCTCGCCGGGCGATAGGCGATAAGAGGCGGCAACTTGCCCTGTTCGAGCCGGTAGGTGAGCTGTTGGGGTTTGCCTTCGCTATCCTGCCAGCCGACGCTGATCTGGCCGAGGCTGTTGTTGAAGCTGGTTTGGCTGGCCCCCGCAGGCAGGGCAAGCAGCAGGGCACAGAGCAGAGGGATTGCCATCGGTCTCTTCATCATCCTTTCCTGTGGCACGGGCCAGTTCCGGTGGCCCAAAGTGGGAAGCTTCGCGGACAGTAAAACAGGGAGCCGAAGCTCCCTGTTGATTCTACTCGTTTTTTTGCAACTGGCGCGTTAAATCCAGCTGGGCTGCTTGGCCTCAAAAGCGCTGATGGCGGCCTCGTGCTGCAGGGTCAGACCGATGGCATCCAGCCCGTTGAGCAGGCAGTAACGGCGGAATTCATCGATCTCGAAACCGAAGCAGAGGCTACCTGCACGTACCTGATTGGCCTCCAGATCCACCTCGATCTCGATGCCCGGCTGGGCGGCCACCAGCTGGAACAGGGCATCGACCTCCTCCTCCTTCAGGCGCACCGGCACCATGCCATTGTTGATGGCGTTGCCGTAGAAGATGTCGGCAAAGCTCGGGGCTATGATGGTCTTGAAGCCGTAGTCGGCCAGCGCCCAGGGGGCGTGCTCGCGACTAGACCCGCAGCCGAAGTTCTCGCGGGCCAGCAGAATGCTGGCACCGGCGAATTGTGGCTGGTTCAGTACAAACTCGGGGTTGGGCTGCTGGCCGGCATCGTCGAGGAAGCGCCAGTCGTGGAACAGGTGCTTGCCAAAACCGATGCGGTTGACCTTCTGCAAAAACTGCTTGGGAATGATGGCGTCGGTGTCGACGTTGGCGCTGTCGAGGGGGACGACGATCCCTTTATGCTGTTTGAATCCTGTCATCTAAATGTCCTCTTACAGTGCGCGAATGTCGGCGAAGCGGCCGGTGACGGCGGCAGCGGCGGCCATGGCCGGGCTCACCAGATGGGTGCGGCCGGCGCGGCCCTGACGCCCTTCGAAGTTGCGGTTGCTGGTGGAGGCGCAGCGCTCCCCCGGTTGCAGCCGGTCGTTGTTCATCGCCAGACACATGGAGCAGCCCGGCAGGCGCCACTCAAAACCGGCCTCGATGAAGATCTTGTCCAGACCCTCGGCTTCGGCCTGCGCCTTCACCTGCTCGGAGCCCGGCACCACCAGCGCCTGCACGCCAGCGGCTACCTTGCGACCGCGAGCGATGGCGGCGGCCGCACGCAGATCCTCGATGCGGCTGTTGGTGCACGACCCGATAAACACCTTGTCGATGGCAACGTCTGAGAGCTTCTGGCCCGGTTGCAAGTCCATATAGGCGAGTGCCTTGCGGGCAGACTGCTGCTCCATCAGATCGCTGAAGGATTCCGGCGCCGGAATCGGCTCATTGACGGCAATCACCTGGCCCGGATTGGTCCCCCAGGTGACCTGCGGGGCGATATCGGCGGCGTCCAGCACTACTTCGGCATCGAAACGGGCACCTTCATCGCTCTTGAGGCTCTGCCAGTAGGCGATGGCCTGCTCCAGCGCTGCGCCTTTGGGGGCGAACTCCTTGCCACGGATGTAGTCGATGGTGGTCTGGTCGGGGGCAATCATCCCCGCCTTGGCGCCCAGCTCGATGGCCATGTTGCACACCGTCATCCGCCCTTCCATGGAGAGGCTCGCAATGGCCTCGCCAGCAAACTCCACCACGTAGCCGGTACCACCGGCATGGCCGACCCGGCCTATGATGGCCAGCACAACGTCCTTGGCACTGATCCCCTCGGCCAGCTTGCCGTTGACCGAAATGCGCATGGTCTTGGCGCGGCCCTGTTTCAGGGTCTGGGTCGCCA
>CAMFLW010000192.1 GCA_945957575.1 uncultured Aeromonas sp.
ACAACAACGCAAGGGGCGCGGCGGAATAGCGTCTATCTCGCAGAGGATGAACGAAGATGTTGAAATTGCTCCAACAGGTCCGGGTCCCCACCCTGGATCTGCCGGTCGAAGCCCGGCGCAAGCTCTGGTTCAAGCCGTTTATGCAATCTTATCTGGTTGTATTTATTGGCTATTTGACCATGTATCTGATCCGCAAGAACTTCAACATTGCGCAAAATGACATGATCCAGGAGTACGGTCTCTCCATGACCGAGCTCGGCATGATCGGCCTTGGCTTCTCCATCACCTACGGGGTGGGCAAGACCATCGTCTCCTACTATGCCGACGGCAAGAACACCAAGCAGTTCCTGCCGCTGATGCTGATCCTCTCCGCTCTGTGCATGCTGGGCTTCAGTGCCAGCATGGGCGGCACCGGTTTCAGCCTCTACTTCATGATCTTCTTCTACGCCCTGAGCGGTTTCTTCCAGAGCTGTGGCGGCTCCTGCAGCTACTCCACCATCACCAAGTGGACCCCCCGCAACAAGCGCGGCACCTATCTGGGCATGTGGAACCTCTCCCACAACGTGGGCGGTGCCGGTGCGGCCGGTGTGGCGCTGTTCGGTGCCAACTACCTGTTCGATGGTCACGTGCTCGGCATGTTCATCTTCCCCTCCATCATCGCGCTGATCGTCGGCTTTATCGGCCTGCGCTTTGGTAGCGATTCGCCGGAAGCCTATGGCCTTGGCAAGGTGGAAGAGCTGTTTGACGAAGTGGCGAGCGAAGAAGATATCGCCACCGAGGAGCAGAAGCTGACCAAGTGGCAGATCTTCGTGAAGTACGTGCTGCTCAACAAGGTGATCTGGCTGCTCTGCTTTGCCAACATCTTCCTCTACGTGGTGCGTATCGGTATCGACCAGTGGTCCACCGTCTATGCCCACCAGGAGCTCGGCTTCTCCAAAGACGTGGCCATTCAGGGCTTTACCTTCTTTGAAGTGGGCGCTCTGGTCGGCACCCTGATGTGGGGCTACCTCTCCGATCTGGCCAACGGCCGTCGTGGTCTGGTTGCCTGCGTGGCGCTGGCGCTCATCATCGCGACTCTGGGTCTCTACCAGCACGCCACCACCCAGTTTATGTTCCTGGGCTCCCTGTTCACCCTGGGCTTCCTGGTGTTCGGCCCGCAACTGCTGATCGGCGTGGCCGCCGTGGGCTTCGTACCCAAGCAGGGCATCAGCGTGGCCGATGGCGTCAAGGGCACCTTCGCCTACCTCATCGGTGACAGCTTCGCCAAGCTGGGTCTGGGCATGATTGCCGATGGCACCCCCATCTTCGGCCTGACCGGCTGGAGCGGCACCTTCGCGGCGCTGGACATGGCAGCAGCCGCCTGTCTGGTGCTGATGGCCTGCGTGGCGATTGCCGAAGAGCGCAAGATCCGCCGCATCAAGCGCGAGCTGAAAGCCGCCGAACTGGCGACCCAGACCGCCTGATAGCCATCACAACAGACGCAGACTGTTAAGGGTCACCCACAGAGGTGGCCCTTGTTGTTTGGGAAAACCAAACTCCTGACTGGCCCAATATTCACCTACGCTGCCGCTCAAGGGGCAAGCATATCCCCATCGAGATCCCACTTTTCATATGCGCTTTTGGTAAAAACGCCCCGCTGGCGCTATCTTGTTGCTCCCCCTTGTCAGCATCACAGAGAGCAGATGAAGATCGTCGCCGTCACCGCTTGCCCGACCGGCATTGCCCATACCTATATGGCTGCCGATGCCCTGCAAAAAGCCGCCACTGTGCTGGGGCTCAAGATCAAGGTCGAGACTCAAGGCGCCATGGGTATGGAGAACATGCTGACCGCCCGCGATATCGCCAGCGCCGATCTGGTGCTGATTGCCTCCGATATCGAGATTGAGCAGAAAGATCGCTTCCTCGGCTGCACCATCCATCAGGTCACACTGGAAACCGTGCTGCTGGATGCCAATACCGTACTCAAGGCCCTACCGATCCCGACCTGATGCTGACCCGCGAGATCACCTTCTACTGCCAGCAGGGGTTGAGCATCACCCAGGCCAAGCAGTTGAACCGGCTGGCGGGGATGTTCAAATCCACCATCCGCTGCGCCAACCTCACCCGGCGCCAGACCGTCGCCGCCAGCAGCCAGCTCTCCCTGTTGACCCTTGCCACCCAGCCCGGTGATCTCTGCCAGTTGCAGATTGCAGGGTGCGATGCCGAACTGGCCCACATGGCCTTCACCTGCTGGTGCGGCGAACTGGGTCAACCGCTGGTACGCCCGCGCACCGCCGCGCTGGCGGAGTTGCGACTGGCCAACGCCCTGCCCGACTACCACTTCGCCCTGTGCCAGCAGGCCCACTGCCCTGTGCCGTCAAGCAAAGCAGAGGCCCTCGAGCATCTGATCGATCTGCTACCCGCCGAGCTGATCATCGACCGCGCCACACTGACCGCCGCGGTAGAGCGACGCGAGCAGGTCTCAGCCACCATCATCCGCCCAGGCCTTGCCATGCCTCATGTATTGAGCGAAGGGATCAGCCAGCCAGCGCTCACCCTGCTTAGCTGCAAGGAACCCATCGAGTGGGGCTCTCAAATAGGGCCGGTGCAGACCATTATTCTGCTAGCGGTGCCGGCTGGCAGCGGGCGCGAGACCCTGCGCCCCCTTACCCGACTGGCGCAGGCGATGATCGACGATGTGATCAGCCATGCCTTGTTGCAGGCGGGCTCGGCTCCCGCCCGTCAGGCTATCGTGATCGAGAGCCTGCTGAGTTAAGCCTGCGACGTTAAACCACTTTGCCCATGTCATACGGGGCTCTTTGCACGCGTCTTGTCACGCAGCCATTCATCCTGCCGTCAGCCCCCTGTGGTACACTCGCTGCCATTCCCACTTGCCAATCCGCTATCCGATGAAATCTGCCCGCTCCCGACTCTCGCTGCCAAACCGTCCCGCCCGCGATGGCGCTCCCCGCTCTGCTGCCCGGCCAGCCGAATCCCGCCACGTTGCGGCGCGCAAGCCGGAGCTGGTCCCCGAGGATCGCAAGCTGCTCCTGTTGAACAAGCCCTACATGGTGCTTTGCCAGTTCACCGACGAGGCGGGCCGCGAGACCCTCAAGGATTACATCAGCGAGCCCGGCATCTATGCCGCAGGACGGCTTGACCGCGACAGCGAGGGGCTGTTGCTGCTCACCAACGATGGCAAGCTGCAGGCGCGCCTCACCCAGCCGGGGGAGAAGACCCCCAAAACCTACTGGGTGCAGGTGGAAGGCGTGCCGAGCGAAGAGAAACTGGCCGCCCTGCGCACCGGTGTCGAGCTCAACGATGGCATGACCCTGCCTGCCGGGGCGCGCATCATGGATGAACCTGCGGTGTGGCCGCGCAATCCACCCATTCGCGAGCGTAAGGAGATCCCCACCTGCTGGCTGGAGATCAAGATAGTGGAGGGGCGCAACCGGC
>CAMFLW010000193.1 GCA_945957575.1 uncultured Aeromonas sp.
CGGTCAACCTTGGCCGCCTCGACTACTACCTGCAGCGCCCCTGGCGCGATGGCAGTCTACGCCGCGCCGTCATCGAGCAGGCGAGCCAGTTCGTAGTGCATTGCCCCGAGGCGGATCTGCTGAGCTATGCGACCGTGCTCGACAACCAGCGACTGCTGCGGGCCCACGTCGATCGCCAGCTGGCCGAGTATCGTCAGGGCTTTATGGATTACACCCGTTGCAGCGACGAGGAGTTGTCGCGGGTGGTGATCGACGGCCTCTACCAGTTTTTCGAAGGCAACGACGAGGCGCGGGTCTGCCGCCACTACAGCCCGGGCCATGTGCTGACCCGCGAGGGGGAGCCCAACAGCTTCCTCTGGTTTATCGCCAAGGGGGAGGTGGTGCTGCGCAAGCGCGACGCCCACGGGGTCGATCAGGAGGTGGTTCACTACCGCTCAGGCGCGCTGGTGGGGGGCATGTCTTTCGTCACCGGCGAACCCGCCTTTACCACCGGAGTGACCCTGACCGGTGCCGAGGTGATCAAGCTCGACAAGCTGCAGTTCTCCCGCGTCATGGAGGCGCGCAGCGAGCTGCTCCCCTCCTTTACCAACCTGCTGCTGCGCCACTTCAACCGCCGCCTGCAAAACAGCATTCGCACCGAGATGCGGTTGCAACAGACCCTCGACTCCCTCGAAGCGGCTCATGCCCAGCTGATGGAGAGCGAGAAGATGGCGATGCTGGGCCAGCTGGTGGCCGGTGTCGCCCACGAGCTCAACAACCCGGTGGCGGCCATCATTCGCGGCAGCGAGACCCTGCGCGCCGCCATCCCCGATCTCATCAACCTCGAACTGCCCGCCGCCCTCAAGGGGCTTGGCAACCAGACTCTCTGTCAGGCGCTCTCATCCCAGCCTGTTTCGACCAGCGAGATCCGCGACAAGACCCGGCAGGCCGAACGGCGCTTTGGCGAGCGTCAGCAGGCGCGGCTGGCGGTGCAGATGAATCTGGATGACGAGCTGAGCTGGCAGCGCTGGTTTGCCGGGCGCACCGCCAGTGAGCGGGAGGCGCTGCTGGTGCAGCTGGAGCTGTTCCAGCAGACCGGCAGCTTCCTGCGCAATATCGAGGTGTGTGCCCGCCGCATCGGCGATCTGGTCAAGAGCCTCAAGCAGTATGCCCGGCAGGATCGGGCCGAACCCTCGCTGGTAGACCTGCACGAGGGGCTGGAAGATACCCTGATGATTTTCGAAAACCGCCTCAAGCATCATGAGCTCTGCAAGGAGTACCAGCCGCTGCCGCTGGTACGCTGTCACCCCATCGCCCTGCAGCAGGTGTGGACCAACTTGATCGCCAACAGTCTGGATGCCATGAGCGGCCCGGGGCGACTCACCATTCGCACCGGGTTGCTGGATCCCGAGTGGGTCATGGTAGAGATCGAGGATAGCGGTTGCGGCATCGAGCCCGAGCTGTGGCAGCGGATCTTCGATCTCAACTTCACCACCAAGCGGGAGGGGCACTTTGGCCTCGGGATTGGTTTGAGCGTCTCGCTGCAGATCGTGCAGCAGCACCACGGCCGGATTGAGGTGGTCTCCGAACCGGGCCGTTACACCCGGATGCGGGTCTGTCTGCCGCTGGGGGATATCGGGATGGCCGACTACGGGGGAGATCCCCGCCATAACGAGCATGCGGCCTGAGCCGTCGCCAGCATCAATCGCGCGGCGTGCCAAACCATGTCGCCAAGGAGGAGCAATGAACAAACACTATCTGATCCTGTGTGTGGACGATGAGCGGGAGGTGCTGGATGCGGTGATCCATGATCTCGCCCCGTTCCGTTCCCACTTCGAGCTGGAGGCGGCCGAGAGCGTCGATGAGGCGCGTGCGGTGGTGGAGGAGTGGGAGCGCGACGGCAACAAGCTGGCGCTGATCCTCTGTGACCACATCATGCCGGGAACCCTGGGGGTCGATTTTCTGGTGGAGCTGAACCGGCGTGCCCACACCCGGGCCAGCCGCAAATTGCTGCTGACCGGGCAAGCCGGGCTGGAGGCGACCATAGAGGCGGTCAATCGCGGCGGGTTGCACTACTACCTTGCCAAGCCGTGGATGTTGGAGACCCTGCAAGAGGCGGTGCGCGAACAGCTGACCGACTACCTGCTGGCGGAGGATGGCGACAATGCCTTCCACTATGCGCCGCTGCTCAATCAGGCGCGGCTGTTTGCCGCCATCCACGATCATCCGTTCGACGAATAGGGGCAGTTGGGCTTTCGCGGCGGCAGTTGTATACTGTCTGCATATACAGTATTGCAGGTAGCCACCGATGCGACTCTTTATCGCCGAGAAGCCCACGCTGGGGCGCGCCATTGCCGACGCCCTGCCCAAGCCCCACAAGAAGGGCGATGGTTTTATCGAAACCGCCCAGGGGGATGTGGTCACCTGGTGTATCGGCCACCTGCTGGAGCAGGCCGAACCCGATGCCTATGACGCCGCCTTCAAGCAGTGGCGGATGGAGCATCTCCCCATCATCCCCGCCCAGTGGCAGCTGGTGGCCAAGCCCAAGACCAAAACCCAGCTCACCGTCATCAAGCGGCTGATCAAGCAGGCCGACTGCGTGGTCAACGCCGGTGACCCGGACCGGGAAGGACAACTGCTGGTGGACGAGGTGATCGATTTTCTCGGCTACCCGAAAACCAAGCCGGTGCAGCGCTGCCTCATCAGCGATCTCAACCCGCCCGCGGTGCGCCGCGCCCTCGACAAGCTCAGAGACAACAAGGAGTTCGTGCCGCTGGCGGTCTCGGCGCTGGCTCGCAGCCGGGCCGACTGGCTCTACGGCATCAACATGACCCGCGCCTACACCCTGCTCGGCCGCAAGGCCGGTTGCAGCGAGCTGCTCTCGGTTGGTCGGGTGCAAACCCCGCTGCTCGGGCTGGTGGTGCGGCGGGATCTCGAGATCGAGGCCTTCGTCCCCAAACCCTTCTACGAGGTGCTGGCCCATCTGCTGACCGATAGCAACGAGCGCTTCACCGCCAAGTGGCTGCCGTCCGAAGCCTGCCTGCCGTGGCAGGACGAGGAGGGGCGGGTGCTCAACCGGGCGCTGGCCGACAAGGTGGTGAGCCGGATCAATGGCCAACCCGCACAGGTCGAATCGGTGGAGGAGCAGGCCCGCAAGCAGGCGGCGCCGCTGCCCTACAACCTCTCCAGCCTGCAGATCGATGCCGCCAAGCGCTTCGGCATGGATGCCAAGCGGGTGCTCGACATCTGCCAGAGCCTCTACGAGCGCCACAAGCTCATCACCTATCCGCGCTCCGACAGCCGCTATCTGCCGACCGACCACTTCAAGCGGGCCGAGCAGGTGCGCGGCGCCATCGCTGCCACTGCGCCTGCGCTGGCCAAGGCGGTTGCCGAGGCGGACGGCAAGATCCGCAGCAAGGCGTGGAACGACAGCAAGGTGGATGCC
>CAMFLW010000194.1 GCA_945957575.1 uncultured Aeromonas sp.
CCTTGTCGTGTCGCGAACGGAGAAAGTAGGGGCAGGTTGGCAAGATACGGGCCAGAATGTTTTTTGCAGCGAAATTGGTTTTAAGTTACTGTTTTTAAATGAATAAAAATCTTCGCGTGGTTGGGTGAACGAGCTGGTGTGGCTGTCGAACTGTGACGTTCGTCACTTGTGACGAAGCCCCCAAGAGGGTTCGTCACCTTGGAAAACGCAGCATAAGCAGGGGGCAAAGAACGAAGTGAATTGCATCGCTATCAAAATATGTTCGTGGTGCACGGCGGTCTGTCTGTTCGCATAGAGCCCGTCTGTGTTGAAACCGTAGGTTCGATTAGCGAAGCGTAATCGGACGCACGAGAACGCAAACATATTGGCAGCATACCGGGTGCAGGGTGCAAAGAATGCAGTGAATCGCACCGTTTGCAGCATATGGTCGCCGTAGTTTGCTCCCTTCTCCCCTCGGGGGAGAAGGGCAGGGGATGAGGGGGCCGGTAACTGGGTTAACGGAAACAACAGAGGGAGGCCAATGCCTCCCTCTCTACTTGCTGAGGTTTTCTATGCCTTTAAGAGGCCATCAACCCGCAATCAGATATCCACCTGCGAGCCCAGCTCGATAACCCGGTTGGGCGGGATCTCGAACTGATCCGGGGCCCGCAGGGCGTTGCGCTGCAGCAGCATAAAGAGCTTGCCGCGCAGATAGAGATACCAGGGGCGGTCTTTCATGATGAGCGACTCGTGGGCCATAAAGAACGAGGTCTCCATCATCCGGCAGCTCAGCCCCTCGGCGTTGCAGCGGTGGAAGATCTCCTCCACGTTCGGGGTCTCGCGCCAGCCGTAGCTTGCCACCACCCGCCAGAAGGTGGGGGAGAGCTGCTCGATGCAGACCCGGCGCACATTGTGGACGTAGGGCACATCCTCCACCCGCAGGGTGAGCAGGATGATCCGCTCGTGCAGCACCTTGTTGTGCTTGAGGTTGTGCAGCAGCGCATGGGGGATCACATTGACCACCCGCGACATATAGACCGCAGTGCCAGCCACCCGGGTCGGCGGGGACTTTTCCAGCGAGGCGATCATCGGCTCAAGGGAGTTGCCGTGCTCGTTCAGGCGGCGAATAAGCTGGAAACGCTCGCTCTTCCAGCTGGTCATCACGGTGAACATCACCGCGCCCAGGGTGAGCGGCAGCCAGCCGCCGGAGAAGATCTTGGCAAGATTGGCGGCAAACAGCGGCACGTCGATACAGAGCAGCGCGGCAAACAGGATGGCCACCAGATACTTGTTCCAGTGCCAGCTGTTCTTGGCCACCGAGCAGGAGAGGATGGAGGTGAGCACCATGGTGCCGGTCACCGCGATGCCGTAGGCCGCCGCCAGATTGCTGGAGTGCTCGAAGCTCATGATGACGATCACCACCGAGATATAGAGCATCCAGTTGATGACCGGAATATAGATCTGGCCGGACTCCTGCTCGGAGGTGTGAACGATGCGAATGGGTGAGAGATAACCGAGGCGCACCGCCTGCCGGGTCAGCGAAAAGACCCCGGAGATCACCGCCTGCGAGGCGATCACCGTCGCCATGGTTGCCAGCAGCAGCAGCGGCACCAGCGCCCATTTCGGCGCGAGCAGGAAGAAGGGGTTGGCAATGGCTGCCGGATTGCTTAGCAGCAGCGCACCCTGACCGAAGTAGTTAAGCACCAGCGAGGGCAGCACCACGATAAACCAGGCGAGGCGAATTGGATTCTTGCCAAAGTGGCCCATATCCGCGTAGAGCGCCTCCACCCCGGTGATGGCCAGCACCACGGCGCCGAGGGCAAAGAAGGAGGTGGTCTGGTACTGGATAAAGAAGCGCACCGCCCAGATGGGGTTGAGCGCCCCCAGCACCTCGGGGTTGTGGATGATGCCGCGCAGCCCCAGCACCGCCAGCGTCATAAACCAGATCAGCATGATGGGGGCAAACAGCTTGCCCACCATGGCGGTGCCATGTTTCTGGATGGCAAACAGCAGGGTCAGCACCAGCACCGAGAGAGTGACGATATAGGGGTCGAGGGCGGGGGTGAGAATGCTCAGACCCTCGATGGCCGACATCACCGACATCGCCGGGGTGATCACCACCTCGCCATAGAAGAAGCTGCCGCCAATCAGGCCGAGGATGATCAGCAGCGGCGTCCAGCGGGTGGAGGCGTTGCGGGTCGCCAGCGACATCAGGGTGAGAATGCCACCCTCGCCGGCGTTGTCGGCCCGCATCACAAAGGAGAGGTACTTGACCGACACCACCAGGATCAGCAGCCAGAAGATCAGCGAGAGAAAGCCGAGGATGGAGGCTGGCTCGACGCCGAATCCGAATTGACCTGACAGGCACTCGCGCAAGGTATAGAGCGGGCTGGTGCCGATATCGCCATAGACTACGCCAATCGCCGCCAGCATAACGCCGGGAGTGGCTTGTTGTTTATCACAGTTCATGAGTTCATCTTGTCAGTTTGATGTTTACACGTTTGCCACAGCAGATCGCCCCGAACACATCAGGTATGTGTGGATACAACATCGGGGGAAATCAAAGGATTGCGATGGGAAGGGAGCTAATCGGATATAAAGATGCGTTTCATGGGACACAGTCTGTTCATCTGTCGTTAAGCTTATAATGACACACACTCTGCGGGTTCATGCTCAGGTATAAATAATCAAAACGTCCTTTTGAGTAAGGTTATTAATTGGCCGTTGATTGAAATATTCACCCGCTCTGCGGGCAACCGTTTGTTTTATCTGGGGAAGCGCTTTGGCCACTATTTTTTACCGAGCTGAGTGAAAAATAGACGATAAAATAGTGACTAATTAATTGCTGGCGGGATGGCAAAGAGGAGGGCGCTGGGTAGCAATGGAGTCTTTGCTTGGAAGGGAAAATGTAGGGTGCAATGAACGAAGTGAATTGCACCAAGTATTAAAAGAGGCAAGAGGTGCAATGCGCTGCGCTTATTGCACCCTACGGTAATTATTACTCTCCATGATAGTGCTTCAATAAAAAGTAGCGGTCAGGACTATTTTTAACGCCGCTCACTTTACCGACTATTTTAAATCCCATTTTTTCATAAAATTTGGGTGCCTGAAATGAGAGGGTGTCGACTTGTGCTGCAATACATCCCCGTTTTTGTGCCTCGCGTTCAGCAATCTCCATTAATTGAATGCCAAGCCCCTGTCCTCTCTTGTCATTGTGTACCCAAAGCACCTCGATCAACAGTTGATGATAAATAGTACGTCCGGCAATGCCACCGACAACTTCGTCATTATCATCATGAATGGCAACAATTAAAGGTTGGGAGCGTTCCTCACCCATTTTATCAAAGTTAAATTGTCTAAGGTTATCAACAAGTACATTGAAGATGTCATCTTTATGTTCATTATGGATTTT
>CAMFLW010000195.1 GCA_945957575.1 uncultured Aeromonas sp.
GTTAACGGGGCTGGTATTGTACTGAATTCAATCAGCTCAAGACGACAGCCTCTAGGGGCATTGGATGGACAAGAAGACGCGCAGGACAGGGGCAAACTGGCTAACTGACCCCAAAGTGAAAAGTGCCAAAGCAGACGCCCAAGAAATCACCCTGTCTGATGGCGAAGGACTGGAGTTAAGGGTTAAACCGAACGGTGGGAAGCGCTGGGTCTTCAAGTATCAGAAGCCTTCCGACAAAAAACGCACCAACATTGGGTTTGGCACCTACCCGGAAGTATCCCTTGCGGCAGCCCGTGAACTACGGCGAGAAGCCCGTGCCCTGCTGGCCACCAAATTGAAAAAGGCCGCTCATGATGAGCGGCCTTTTTGCATCTGCGGATCGAGCAATGTCTAGTGATGAGCTCGATGAGGTCATAGAAATGACCCGCCATGGGCGGGTCTGGGCAGGGTCCGGATCAGGCGCCTCACTCAGAGACAAGGAACCTAATGCTGAGCCTCAGGTTTGCTCGTTGCTGCCGCTCTGGATGGATGAGCGACGCCCGGCGGGTAGCATCCGGGTAACCAGATTGCTGCGCTGACGCCAGGAGGTGAAGACGATGGCCAGCAGGTGCAGACCAATCAGCCCCTGCAGCGCCACCACGCACCACTCATGCCACTCGTCAGCTCCCAGTTCAAATCCCGTCTCGGTATTTTGAAACCAGCCGCTGCCAGCGGTCGCCAGCACAACCAGCCAGAGCGCCCACACGGCCAGCTTGCCGCTGCCGTGATGACCCGGTGCCGGAGGCTGCCGCTCACGCATCTCGCGCGCCTGCTGGCGAAAATCCTCACCACTGGGGATGAGGGCACCAAGGCGGGCATAGCCACGGGCAAAAGTGAGCCCCCAGAGCAGACGCAAGGAGACCAGCCCAATGGCGCCGTAACCCAGCCACTCGTGCCACTCCTCGCCCGCTTCGTTAACCCAGAGATTGCCGATGCAGACCGCCGCCAAGCCCCAGTGGGTCAGGCGAACCAGCGGATCCCAGCGAAAGGGCTCACCCTTTTTGCTTGGCATATTTGTGGTACTCCTTCTTCAGGTCGTTGACCTTGGCCAGATGTTCGCGCGCCTTGGCCTCATCACCCGCCTTGAGTGCGGCCAGGCTGGCGTCCAGCTCGGTCTGTACCTCGTTCATCCCTTCAAGGAATTTCTCTTTCTTAGCAGCCGGCATGTTCTTCTGCTTGGCCACATCCAGCTGGGCCTTCATCTCGTTGATGTGCTTCTCCATGGTGGCTGCATCATCAGCCTTGACGGCCTGCTTGTAGTTGAAGCCAATCTTCTTCATCGGCTGTTCCAGATCACCCGCCACGGCAGGCAGGGTCATCAGGCCAAACATCAGGGGCAGCAGCAGGGGGCGGACGGTTTTCAACATGGGATTTCCTTATATAACGACATGCTCGAATTGTTAGGGGTACTTATGAATCCAAACAAGAATTCATCACCAGCATGATGCCATGACTCATGGTGAAACATTTGTGAAAAATGCTGTTTTTTGTGGCAAATAGTGACAGATATGCCGCGCTTGTTTGCGCTTGGTAACTGATTGAACGCAGGTGACGCGCACCATGAGGATGGTTGAAAGCGGTAAACAGGGACAAAAAACCCCGCCGTAGCGGGGTCTGAATCAGCTGGCCATTTGCGTGCGTCAGTTACTCCTGTTCGCGAGCAATGGCGCGCCAGCCGATATCCTTGCGGTAGAAGACGCCATCCCACTTGATGCGGCCAGCGAGCTGATAGGCACGCTGCTGGGCTTCTGCCACAGTGTGGCCGAGGGCGGTGGCGCACAGTACACGACCGCCAGCAGTCAGGCTGGTATCGCCCTCCAGGCGGGTACCGGCATGGAACACCTTCTCTCCCGCCACTTCATCCACCGGCAAGCCGCTGATGGGGTGGTTGGTACTGTAATCGCCAGGATAGCCTCCCGCCGCCAACACCACGCCGATAGCGGCGCGGGGATCATAAATGGCCTCTTTCTGATCCAGCTTGCCTGCGCAAGCCGCCAGACAGAGCTCTACCAGATCGGATTGCATCCGCAGCATGATGGGCTGGGTCTCGGGATCGCCGAAACGGCAGTTGAACTCGATCACCTTGGGATTGCCTGCGCCGTCGATCATCAGACCGGCGTAGAGGAAACCGGTGTAGACGTTGCCCTCGGCCGCCATGCCGCGCACGGTCGGCATGATCACCTGCTCCATCACGCGTCGATGTACCTCGGCGGTCACCACAGGCGCCGGGGAGTAAGCCCCCATACCGCCGGTGTTGAGGCCGGTATCACCGTCGCCAACCCGCTTGTGATCCTGACTGGTGGCCATCGGCAGCACGTGATCGCCATCGACCATGACGATGAAGCTCGCCTCTTCACCCTCCAGAAACTCCTCAATCACCACCCGGGAGCCCGCTTCGCCAAAGGCATTGCCGGAGAGCATGTCGCGCACCGCGTCTTCCGCCTCCTGCAAGGTCATGGCGACAATCACCCCCTTGCCCGCCGCCAGACCATCGGCCTTGATGACGATGGGAGCCCCCTTCTCGCGCAGATAAGCGAGTGCAGGCTCCACTTCGGTGAAGTTCTGGTACTCGGCGGTCGGAATGGCGTGACGGGCCAGGAAATCCTTGGTGAAAGCCTTGGAGCCTTCCAGCTGGGCAGCGGCAGCGGTCGGGCCAAAGATGGGCTGACCGGCGGCGCGGAAGGCATCCACCACCCCTTTCACCAGCGGCGCTTCCGGCCCGACGATGGTAAGGCCGACCTGCTTCTCTTTGGCAAAGGCCAGCAGCCCTTCGATATCGGTCGCCTCGATGGCGACGTTCTCGACACCCGGCTCAAGCTGGGTGCCCGCATTGCCCGGCGCCACAAAAACGTGACGTACCAGTGGGGAGTGTTTGGCCTTCCAGGCCAGAGCGTGTTCGCGGCCACCGTTGCCAATGATCAGTACTTTCATCGTATCGCTCGCTTCTATTTGTGGTCACTGGACGGCCACTCGGCCCGTCAGTCAGTTGAAAAGAGACAACAAAAGGGCCGCCATCGGCAGCCCCTGACCCATCAATGACGGAAATGGCGCATGTTGGTAAAGACCATGCACATGCCGTGCTCGTCGGCGGCATCGATCACCTCCTGATCGCGCATAGAGCCACCCGGCTGGATCACGCAGGAGATACCGGCCTGCGCGGCAGCATCGATACCGTCGCGGAACGGGAAGAAGGCATCGGAGGCCATCACGGAGCCCGCCACGGTCAGCCCTTCGTCCGCCGCCTTGATACCGGCGATTTTGGCCGAATAAACACGGCTCATCTGGCCTGCGCCGACGCCGATGGTCTGGCCATCTTTGGCGTAGACGAT
>CAMFLW010000196.1 GCA_945957575.1 uncultured Aeromonas sp.
GCCAGACGGTTGGCCTTGAGGGCCTCGTCGTCGGCCATCACCATGACTTCGTTGAAGAAGGTATCGACCGGCTCGCGCAGGGCGGCCAGACGGGTGAGGGCAGCCTGATAGTCACCGGCAGCGAACAGCGGGGCCAGTTCGGCTTGCAGTGCTGCAACCTGGGTGGCCAGCGCCTTCTCGGCGGCATCGACCAGCAGTTCCGGTTTGACGGCAGTCGGCAGTTCGCCTTCGACCTTGGCCAGAATGTTGCTCACGCGCTTGTTGGCGGCAGCCAGTGCCAGTGCGGCATCCAGGGTGCGGAAGTGGCTGACGGCCTTGACGCGACGATCGAAGTCGAGCGGACGGGTCGGGCGGCGGGCCAGTACGGCCAGCACCACGTCGGCACCGATGCCTTCGTCCTGATAGGCGGCGCGGAAGCGGCCCAGCATAAAGTCGACCACGTCGGTGACGACGGTCTTGTTGGTCAGCTTGTCGCCGTAGACGCGTACCGCTTCTTCAACCAGTTCAACCAGATCCAGGTCCAGCTGCTTCTCGGTCATGATGCGCAGGGCACCGATGGCGGCGCGACGCAGGGCGAACGGGTCCTTGTCACCCTTCGGCAGCATGCCGATGCCGAAGATACCGGCCAGGGTGTCGAACTTGTCGGCCAGCGCGACGGCGCAGGCAACCAGACCGGACGGCAGGGCATCACCGGCAAAGCGCGGCATGTACTGCTCGTTGAGGGCCACGGCCACCGCTTCGTCTTCGCCATCGTGACGGGCGTAGTGCATCCCCATGACACCCTGGGTGTCGGTGAACTCGCCGACCATGTTGGTCATCAGGTCACACTTGGAGAGCAGACCGGCACGCTTGGCCTGAGCCACGTCGGCACCGATGCGCTCGGCGATAAAGCCGGCGACGGTCTCGATGCGCTCGACCTTGGCCTTGACGGTGCCCAGCTGTTGCTGGAACAGCACGGTTTCAAGGCGCGGCAGGCGGGAGGCCAGGGTCTGCTTGAGGTCGGTCTTGAAGAAGAACTCGGCGTCTGAGAGACGGGGGCGAACCACCTTCTCGTTGCCGCTGATGATCTGGCTCGGGTCTTTGGACTCGATGTTGGTGACGAAGATGAACTTCGGCAGCAGCTTGCCGTTCTTGTCGTAGACCGGGAAGTACTTCTGGTCACCCTTCATGGTGTGAACCAGTGCCTCGGCCGGCACGGCCAGGAACTTCTCTTCGAAGTTGGCGGTCAGCACCACCGGCCACTCGACCAGTGCGGTGACCTCTTCCAGCAGGGCGTCGTCCAGATCGGCTACGCCACCGAAGGCGGCAGCGGCCGCTTCGACGTCAGCCTTGATCTTGGCCTTGCGCGCCATGAAGTCGGCAATCACCATGCCGCGCTCCTGCAGGATCTGCGGGTACTGGCTGGCGTTGTCGATGGTGAACTCGCTCTCGCCCATAAAGCGGTGACCGCGAAGGGTGCGGGCAGAGTCGATACCCAGAATGTGAGCGGGAACCAGCTCGCCATCCAGCAGCAGGGTCACGGTGAAGACCGGACGCACGAACTGGATGGTCTTGTCGCCCCAGCGCATCATCTTCGGGATCGGCAGCTTGGCCAGTGCTTGGCTAACCAGCTCACCCAACAACTCTTTGGCCGGACGGCCTTCGACCTTGGCGGTGTGAACCAGCCACTCGCCCTTGTCGGTGACCAGACGCTCGGCCTGTTCAACGGTGATGCCGTTGCCGCGAGCCCAGCCTTCGGCAGCCTTGGTCGGCTTGCCTTCGGCATCGAACGCCTGCGCTACGGCCGGGCCGCGCTTCTCGACGCTCTTGCTTGGCTGTTCGCCAGCCAGCTCGCTTACCTTCAGCGCCAGACGGCGCGGTGAGGCAAACCACTCGACGTCGCCAAAGGCCAGATCGGCCTTGGTCAGTTCGGCTTTGAAGTTGTCGGCAAAGGCTTCGGCCAGGGAGCGCAGGGCTTTGGGCGGCAGCTCAGCAGTACCGATCTCTACCAGAAATGTATGTTGTGCCATGTCCGTTCCTTAACCTTGCTTGTTCTCACTGCGCTGACACATCGGGAAGCCCAGCGCTTCGCGGGAGGCGTAGTATGCCTCTGCCACGGCCTTGGTCAGGGTGCGAATGCGCAGGATGTAGCGCTGACGCTCGGTGACCGAGATGGCCTTGCGGGCATCCAGCAGGTTGAAGGAGTGAGCGGCTTTGAGGATGCGCTCGTAGGCAGGCAGTGGCAGCGGTTTTTCCAGTGCCAGCAGGTTCTGGGCTTCCTTCTCGTACTGCTCGAAGCAGTGGAACAGGAACTCCACATCGGCGTGCTCGAAGTTGTAGGTGGATTGCTCCACTTCGTTCTGGTGGAACACGTCGCCGTAGGTGGTCTTGCCCAGCGGGCCGTCAGACCAGACCAGATCGTAGACGCTGTCCACGCCCTGAATGTACATGGCCAGACGCTCGAGACCGTAGGTGATCTCGCCGGTGACCGGCTTGCACTCGAGGCCGCCAACCTGCTGGAAGTAGGTGAACTGGGTCACTTCCATGCCGTTCAGCCACACTTCCCAACCCAGACCCCAGGCACCCAGCGTCGGGTTTTCCCAGTTGTCTTCCACGAAGCGGATGTCGTGGATTTCAGGATCCATGCCCAGCTCTTTCAGGGAGCCCAGATAGAGTTCCTGAATGTTGTCGGGGGAAGGCTTGATGATCACCTGGAACTGGTAGTAGTGCTGCAGGCGGTTCGGGTTTTCACCGTAGCGGCCGTCAGTCGGACGGCGGGACGGTTGCACGTAAGCGCAGGCGATGGGCTCCGGGCCCAGGGCACGCAGACAGGTCATGGGGTGGGAAGTACCGGCACCCACTTCCATATCCAGCGGCTGAATGATGGTACAGCCCTGGCGGGACCAATAGTCCTGCAGCTGCAGGATCAGGCCCTGAAAGGTTTTGACATCGAATTTTTGCATAATTTTTTTCGCGCGAAGTGAAAATCAGAGCAAGATTTGCTGAATGTGAACCGAGGGAGTATACCGTCTGGCATGGTCGGATAATAGGCGAAATTGCAGCGGATTCGCGGGATGGTGCTGCGCTCTGGCTGGTCGGGCGGGCTGTCCGGTATATGATGTGAGCAGTGCCGCCTGCAGAGTGGGCAGGGTTGGGGAAACCGCTGAAATAACGAGGGAGAGGAAATGGAACTGCGCTGCGCCTGGGTGACCAAAGACCCGGAATACATTGAATACCATGACAAACAGTGGGGCAGGCCGGTCTATGACGCCCGCGAGCTGTTTGCCAAGCTCTGCCTCGACGGCCAGCAGGCGGGGCTGTCGTGGATCACCATC
>CAMFLW010000197.1 GCA_945957575.1 uncultured Aeromonas sp.
GCTGGGCCTCGACCCTCGGCAGGCTGCGCTCCACCGTCACCAGCCACTCCAGATCTTTGTTGAACAGCAAGAAGAATACGCACCCCAATAAGGTGAGGGTTGCCAGGGTAAAGAGGGTGAACTTGCGTGGCAGCGGCATGGCCAGCGGATGGCTCAGTGCCAGGCTCTGCTCGGCTTGCCGTGCTCTGGCCCGATGCCAATCTCGCTCCAGAGTCAGGTCGGCCGCCACCAGAAAGCCGAGGGTGGTCATCCCCAGCAATACCTTGAGGTGACTCTCCAGCGGAAAGTCGTGGGCCAGGGCGTTGTAGCCCGAGAGCAGCAGTGCTCCCAGCAGGTAGAAACCGACCTCCAGTCCAAACCCATCCAGCCCGTTACGCGGCAGGGGCCGCCTTGAGAGCAGGCGGTTGCGCACGGCGAACATGATGGCGAACGTCACCAGCGTCGGCCCCAGCAGCTGGGGCAGAGTGAGGCTCTCAAGAAACGGGCAAACCTGCCAGCCATAGAGACAAAAGAGTGACAGGGTTACCCCGTAGTGCAGGGCGCAGCGCCCCGAGATTCTCATCATGATTTCACCTGAACAGCGTTTTTGTTGTTATGGCCGCCGCGACAGGCACGCCATCCTCAGCACCGTTGCAGCAGCAGGCTACCGATGGAGTAGCCGGCGCCAAACGAGCAGAGGACGCCGCGCGCCCCGACAGGGAGGTCGCGATTGTACAGATGAAACGCGATGATGGAACCCGCCGAGCTGGTATTGCCATAGCTGTCGAGAATGACCGGCGCCTCCTGCTGGCTGGCATCGTGGCCGAGCAGCTTGCGGCCGATGAACTGGTTCATGGTGAGGTTGGCCTGATGGAGCCAGAGCCGGCTCAGGGAGTCTGCTGCCCAACCTTGTTCATCGAGCTGGCAGGCAATCTGGTCGCACACCAGTGGCAACACCTCCTTGAACACCTTGCGACCCTGCTGGCGAAACAGCTTGTCGTCGCCGTAGCGGGTACGCGGGCTCAGCCGGTTCAAAAAGCCGAAGTTGTTGCGGATGTTGTTGGAGTACTGGGTCACCAGCTTGCTTGCTACCAGTTGCCACGGATTGGCCACCTTGCAATCGGCCTCCCGCTCCAGCAGTACCGCGGTACAGGCATCGCCGAAGATAAAGTGGCTATCCCGATCGCGAAAATTAAGGTGCCCCGAGCAGATCTCCGGATTGACCACCAGCGCCAGTTTGGCGCTGCCTGCCGCCAGAATGTCGGCTGCTGTTTTGATACCGAAGGTGGCAGACGAGCAGGCCACGTTCATGTCAAAGGCCATGCCGCTCGCTCCCAGATAGTGCTGCAGCTCGATGGCCAGCGCCGGATAGGGGCGTGGCATGTTGGAGGCGGCGACGATGACCAGATCGATCTCTCCCGGCTCGCGGCCGGCGGCGATCAGCGCCTGCTCGGCGGCGGCCACCGCCATCTCCACCATGATGGAGGGCATCTCATCGGGCCGCTCTGCCAGCAGCGGCTGCATGATGTCGGGGTTGAGCACTCCCTCGCGGCTCAACAGATAACGGCTCTTGATGCCGGACGCCTTCTCGATGAACTCGCAGCTGGAGTGCTGCTTGGCGGGGAGCTGGCCGGCGTCGATGGCGGAGGCGTTCTCCTCGTTGTAGAGATCCACATACTGGTTGAAGGCGGCCACCAGCGCTTCATTGCTGACGGCAAAGGGAGGGGTATAGAGGCCTGAGCCACTGATCACGATAGAGGTCATCTTTGCTCCTCGCCGGGTGCGTTCCCGGCTTGTCGGTTTATAGGGTTGAGAGGGTTACAGCTGGTCGATCGCCGCAGCGAGACCCGCCAGGGTCAGCGGATGCATCCGTCCGCCAACCACGTCATTCATCAGTTTGATGGAGGGATGCCAGAGCCACTCCCGCCGCGGGGTGGGATTGATCCACACCAGTTTTGGGAAGTGCTGCTGCAATCGGGTAAGCCACACCTGACCCGACTCCTCGTTCCACTGCTCGACACTGCCGCCCGGCCAAGTGATCTCGTAGGGGCCCATGGTGGCATCCCCCACCAGGATCACCCGGTAGTCGCTGCTGTAGGTGCGCAGCAGCCGCAGGGTATCGAACCGCTCCTCAACGCGGCGCTCGTTATCCTTCCAGACGAAGTCGTAGAGGCAGTTGTGAAAATAGAAGTACTCCAGATGCTTGAACTCGTGGCGCAGGGCAGAGAAGAGGCGCTGCACCTCGGCCACGTGGGCATCCATGGAGCCTCCCACATCGAAAAAAACCAACAGCTTCACCCCGTTGTGGCGCTCGGGCCGCAGCTTCACATCGAGCCAGCCCTGGCGGGCTGAACTTTTTATGGTGTCGTCGAGATCCAGCTCGTCGGGATTGCCTCTGCGCACCCAGCGCCTGAGCTTGCGCAGTGCCAGCTGGATGGCGCGCTGGCCAAGCGGTGAGTCGTCGCTGAAGTTGCGATAGTGACGAGCCTCCCACACCTTGGCCGCCTTGCCGTGCTGCCCCTCTCCACCCATGCGCACCCCCTCGGGGTGAAAACCGCCGTGGCCAAACGGGCTGCTGCCACCGGTTCCCACCCACTTGTTGCCACCGGCGTGGCGCTCTTTCTGCTCGCTTAAGCGCTGGTTGAGGGTCTCCAGCAGCTTGTCGAGTCCGCCGAGGGATTTGAGCAGCGCCTTCTCCTCTGGACTCAACAGCCGTTCGAACTCCTTGCGCAGCCACTCATCCGGCAGGTTCTCCGGCAGCAGGGGGATGGTATCCAGCCCCTCATAGTACTCGGCAAAGGCGCGATCGAAGCGATCGTAGTGGGCCTCGTCTTTTACCAGCAGGCAGCGGGAGAGCTGGTAGAACTCGTCCATATCGACAGCGATCAACCGGGCTGCCAGTGCGGCGTGCAAGTCCAGCAGCTCGCGCAGGCTGCAGGGGAGTTTGTGGCGGCGCAGGTGGGTAAAAAAGTCGATCAGCATGGGTCAGCTGCCGCGCCGGGCCAGAAAGGCGAGCTTCTCGAAGAGATGCAGGTCCTGCTCGGTCTTGAGCAGGGCGCCATATAGTGCGGGCACCAGCTTGCCGGGCTCGCGGGCGCGCATCGCCTCGGGGGCGATATCGTCGGCTAGGAGCAGGCGGATCCAGTCCAGCAGCTCCGAGGTGGAGGGCTTCTTGCGCAGCCCCTCTACCTCGCGCAGCTCGAAGAAGAGATCCATTGCCTCGCCAAGCAGACTCTCCTTGAGGTCGGGGTAGTGGAGTTTGACGATGGCCTGCATCTCGGCCTTGTCGGGGAAGCGGATGTAGTGGAAGAAAC
>CAMFLW010000198.1 GCA_945957575.1 uncultured Aeromonas sp.
GCCGCGAGAGACGCAGACCGGCTTGATGGAGGGGGCCGGTACGCGCTCGCCTGAGGATTCAACGAAGAACAGCTCGGTGTTGCCCTTGACGTTGACGGTCGCCACGCTGCTGTTGCCGCTCTGGGTGATGATCAGGTTGATCTGCAGGTTGGGGTTACCCAGCGCTACTTTGGAGCCCATGGTGCCGCAATCCAGCCACTCCAGGCCGTCGGCTGAGTGCTCGACGTTGGCGGTCATCAGGCCGGCACCGCGCTGGCTGTTTTCGATGTTGAGGCCGTGATCGGTGAACCACTTCTCGGCGCGGGCCCATACCAGGTCAACCGGGATTGCCATCTCCTGGGTATTGTTGGTCGCCTTGGCAATCGGCGGGTTGTAGCGGTACTCTTCACCACCATTGTTGTCACCGGCACAACCGACCAGCAGCAGCGCCAGAGCGCCTCCCATAATCTTTTTCATCTTCTTTCTCTCGTCCATTTCATCCGGCCATTGGCCAACCGGCGCCTATTATCGCCGGAGCGACAATCTCTGTCAGCAACCATCCAGCGTCCGCTGTCATGGGGAGGCGATCGGGGTGCTTTACAAAATGGGTTTGCTATCATAGATTTGCTCGAAATTCCTCCATAAGCGCCCCAGTGAACAACATGCTCACCCCGGATCTGCTGCAGCAGATCATCGACCAGTTGCCAATGAGTATCTTCTGTCGGGATAAGCATGGCCGTTACCTCTTTGCCAACCGCATGCTTGCCGATGAGGCCGGCTATCTCTCGCCTGCCGAGGTGGTGGGCAAGACAGATGCGCAAATGCCCTGGGGTGATATCTTTCGCGGTGAGGATGTGCAACTGCTGGCAGGAGGTGTGCCGTTATTGCATGAGCAGTTCCACTGCAACCGGGGTGACGACACCTGCTGGATGGAGGTGCACAAGGTGCCGCTCTACGACCAGCAGGGCGAGCCTTATGCCGTGTTTGGCGTGGTCAACGAGATTGCGCAACGGAAAAACCTCGAACAGACGGTCAAGAACCAGCAGGTGCTGCAGCGGTTTTTGCTGGATGCCATTCCCGATATTATCCGCTTTGATGACCATAACGGCGTGCTGCTGGAGTGCAATCAGGCGTTTCTCGACTTCATTGGACAACGAGCCGAGGAGGTGCTTGGCCACCAGATCCCCTATCGCCTCTCAGCACCGCAAGGGATGGAGCAAGGTGAGTTTTGCCTGCTGGACGCCAGCGGCAAGGGGCGGCATATGGAGATCACCCGGGTGGATGTCTCCGATGGTGATGGTCACTCCCTCGGTGTACTGACGCTGGGTCGCGATATCACGGGGCTGCGTACCACTCAGGCGCAGTTGCAGCAGGAGCAGCACTACGACAGCCTGACCGGCTTGCTCAAGCTCTCCCGCTTTCTGCAGACCAGCCGTCATCTCGGTGGCCGCAATGCCACGCTGGTGCTGGTCGACCTGCACCATTTTCGCGAGATCAACGATCGCTTCGGGATCCGGATTGCCGATCGCCTGCTCAGTCAGGTGGCCAAGCGGTTGCAGCAGCTGGTACCGCCACGTTCGCTGCTTTGCCGGGTGGCGGCTGATGATTTCAGTTTACTACTGCCTGAGCTTAGCGAGCCGTTGCCAGGATGGAGCCAGCATCTGCAGCAGCAGTTGATGGAGCACTATCAGGTGGAAGAGCACCGCATCCAGATCCCGGTGTTTCTGGGGTTGGCCCAGGGCAAGGCCAATGATGCCGAGCGGTTGCTCAGTCATGCCGAGGCGGCGCTGGCGCAGGGTAAACGACAGCAGCAGTACTGCACCCTGTTCGATCCTGCGCTGCATGCCAAGCTCAAGCGGCGTCAGCTGATCGCTGCCCAGTTGCCGCTCGCCATCAAATTGGCCCAGCTGGTAGCCGTCTATCAGCCCATCATCTGTACCCGCACTCACCGCTTGCATGGCGCCGAGCTGCTCTGCCGCTGGCCCCATCCCGAGCTGGGGATGATCTCCCCCGACGAGTTCATCCCGCTGGCGGAAGAGATGGGGATCATCGGTCAGCTTGGCCAGTTGATGCTGGAGCAGGGCTGTGCCCAGCTGGCGCAGTGGCAAACCGTGCTGCCAGATATGGTGCTCTCCATCAACCTCTCGCCGTTACAGTTTCGAGATCCGACGCTCTGTGAGCGGGTCTCTGGCTGCATCGTTCGCCATGGTCTCAAGGCCAGTCAGCTGGAGCTGGAGATCACCGAAGGGGTGCTGATGGAGAATGCCGACGAGATTGAGACCAACCTCGACAACCTGATCGCCGCCGGCTTCCAGCTGGCCATCGATGACTTCGGCACCGGCTACTGCTCGCTGGCCTATCTGCCGCGGCTCAAGGTCGCGACCCTCAAGCTGGATCGCAGCTTTACCCAGGGGCTTGCCAGCAACACGGCGACGACTGCCATTGTGCGTTCCGTGATCGGGCTGGGCCACGAGCTCGGGATCCGCATTACCGCCGAGGGGGTGGAGACGCCGGAGCAGCAGCTGTGGCTGACCGATGCCGGTTGCGATCGTCTGCAGGGCTACCTGTTCAGCCGGCCGCTGTCGCCGCAGGAGTTCGCTGCCAGTTATCTGGGCTGACTTCGTGCCAGAAACAACAAGGCCACCTCGCGGTGGCCTTGTTGTTTGGCGATGGGGGCAGGATCAATCCTGGAAGTAGGTGCCCCAGCCATCGTAGTCCACCCCGTATTTTTCGAGGATGGGCAGCATCTTGGCGATATCGGCCACGATGGCTTCGACATTCAGCTTGCACTCGATGGTGGCATCGAAGCAGAAGATGGTGGCGCCGTCATCCAGCTCCATCTCTTCGGCATCGGTCACTTCGAAACCGGCCTTGAACAGGTCGACCGCTGCTTTTTCCAGACGGTCGAAATCCTGGCAGGCGAAGTGGTGTTCAATGTCGTAATCCGCGTCAGGGTTGCTGCCGTCGGCCAGCAGCTCGTTGACGATCTCTGTGGTCTCTTCACGCCACTCTTGCATATTCAGACTCATGTTGCCTCCAGGCGGTATCGTTGCGGCAAAGCATACTCGCACAGCGCATCCGGCTCAATGCGGCAAACCGGCAGAAGCACTGATTTCCCGCTGTTTGGTGATGAATGGCACAGGAGAGTGGGGTGGCGAGCCCGTTTTTTGCCCCGAAACGGCCAATAACTACCCGTTGCGTTCAGTTGTTGAGCGAACGAGTTTTTTATCGTGCCATCAAGGTTGACACTTTGCGCTGGAAAGGGTTTAATGCGCGCCGTTGCCCAGATAGCTCAGTCGGTAGAGCAGGGGAT
>CAMFLW010000199.1 GCA_945957575.1 uncultured Aeromonas sp.
GCGGTAGCCTCGCACTGCGTGCTGCTCTATCATGCCCCCTTGTCCAAAACGGCCCAGAGCCGGCTCGGGGTGCTGCGTGAGACCAACGACGGCTTCCTCATCGCCCAGCGCGATCTGGAACTGCGCGGCCCGGGGGAACTGCTCGGCACCCGCCAGACCGGTCTGGCCGATCTCAAGATCGCCGATCTGGTGCGGGATCAGCCGCTTATTCCGCAGGTGCAAAAAATGGCGCGCTTCCTTATGGATAGGCATCCGAGTCATGTCGAACCCTTGATACGACGCTGGCTTGGCCTGCGGGATCACTATTCCAATGCCTGACCTGCGGAATCACGCTGCCAACGCCTGATCACTCAACCAATACAGGAGGAAAGCACTTATGAATTCCTGGCTACGCGGCCTGCTCTACACCTTTGCCTTCCTGCTGCTCTTTGTCTGGGTTGCCCTCGGCCTGTTCGACGCCGATCGCGCCAAAGGCCCCATAGCCAGCTGGATCAGCCAGCAGACCGGCGTACCGGTCACCATAGGGCGGCTGGTATTCAACCCGCTCCACCCCTACACCCTGCTGGCGGAGCAGGTGCGCTACGGCGATGCGGTTTCTCTCGACAAGATCTATCTGGAGATCGAGAGCATCGACTGGCTGAGCCGCGATGTGCGGATCGCCCATCTCGACCTCATTCGCCCTGCCATCAAGCTGCCGCTGCCCAACCAGCTGCCCAGCCTACCGGTGCACTCCCTCTCTATCGGTGACAGCACCATAGACCGGCTGAGCCTTGAGAGCGACGGGCTGACCCTGCGCGGCCTCAACGCCACCCTGAGCGACTGGGATCTGATCGATCCGAAACGCCAGCCACAGGCCAACCTGACCCTCAATATCGGCCAGCTGGAGACACCGCAGTTCACTTTCGCCCGTCTCAGCCTGAAAGGGCGGCTGGAGGGAGAGGTGCTGCGCAGCGACAAGCTGGTGACCAACCTGTTTGACGGCCTGCTGGAGAGCGGCATGGTGCTCGACTGGCCGGCACGAACCCTCGAACTGCACAATCTCAAGGCGCGCGGCATGCGGGTCGAGCTGGGTGATCTGGCACAGCAAGGCTTCCCGCAGCGCTTCCCGTTGCAAAGCGTGTCGCTGGATCGCGGTCAGCTGGACGGCGTCAGCCTCAACGACATCAATCAGGAGCTCTCCTTCAACAACTTCAGTGGCCAGCTCACCGCCTTCAACTGGCAGGCTGGCAGCCAGCCGAGCGGCTATCTGGCGGGCACCCTGGGGGACATGGGGCGCGGCCTGTTCCAGCTGGAGGGGATCAAGGGCAAGCTCGCCTTCTCACCCCAGCAGCTCGACGGCGAACTGCAGGGCAAAGCCTATGAAGGGGAGTTCAATGTCGAGCTCTCCCTCGATACCCAGCAGCAGAAGCTGACCCTGAAAGACGTGGCGCTGAGCGGCATGGATATCAGCCTGCCGCAAGGTTGGTGGCAGGATTGGCAGGGCTGGCGCCCGCAGCAGGTGGATATCCGCAAGCTGGCGTTCGACAAGCTCAAGGTGCTCTCCTTCGACGATGCCATCCCTCTGTCGCTGACCGGCTGGCAGCTCTACCTGAGCGATCTCGCCCTGCGTGGCAATCAGCCCGGCCCGCTGCTTGGCCGTGCCCGTATCGAGAGCAAGTGGTTCGAGCTGGTGTGGGATGGCCTCAGCGCCCGCAACGGCGAACTGGATGGGGAGCTGACCCCCAGCTCCTGGCAACTGGGCAAGCTCACCAGCTCGCTGCCGGATGAGGGCAGCCTCAGCATGAGCGGCCAGTGGGCACGCGAGCCGGGCCAGAGCAGCACCCTGCAGTTGAAGGCGACCAAGCTCGATCTGGAGCAGTGGGGCAAGATGTTCGGCTCCCCCGTCTCCTTCTCCGGCAAGGCAGATCTGAGTGCCGACCTGCAGGCGGAGCACGGCAGCGCACCGGGTGAGTGGCGCAGCACCCTGCAGGGCAGTTTCGCCCTCGACGCCAACGAACCTTTCTGGGACAAGGTGAAGATAGACCCGCTGCTGGATCAGTGGTTCAAGCAGGCAACGGCGCCGGCGCTCAATCCGGATCAGCTGTGGCAGGCGATGCAGGGTGGCGATACCCCCTTCTACCGCGTCAGGCTGCAGGGCAAGATCGACAAGGGGCAGCTGCAGCTCGAACAGGCTGGCGCCTCCACCATCACTCACCTGCTGGGTGCACAGGGCGGCATCGATCTGGTCAAGGAGCAGTGGCAACTCGATCTGGGAGTGCTCAACGGCAACCGCTGCGCCGAGCTGATCGGCCAGTGGCGCGGCCCGCTCACCGCGCCCACTCTGAGCTGGGATTTCAAGCAGAAGCCGGATGGCTGCGGCTGGGAGACCGGGGTGCGCTACCCGCCACAGGGCAACAGCGCGCCGCTCTGGCGACCGGCTCCGGCGCCAAAAGCCCAAGCCCAAACCGAGCAGGCGACCAACAGTCAGCAAGGGTAAAAACAGACAAGGCCTCATAATGAGGCCTTGTTTGTTTTGTGGCGAAGCGCACTGCCGTTAATGGCCCGGTCGCTTGACCGGCTGCACCACGTAGTGACCGAGGAACTCCGCCGCCAGCTTGCTGCCGCTGAACAGCTGGATCTTGAGGCTGAAAGTCGCAGGCTCGCCCCGTTTGAGCGGCTGCAGCACGGCGGGCATCCCCTCGCGAGCCACCCGCGCCTCCGGCTCCTCATCGACCGGGCCATGATATTTGATGGAGCTCTCGGCAAGCACCGGTTCGCCCACCAGCCCCTCCTCTTTAAGTTGCAGCCAGATCAGCCCCCAACCCGCCAGCACGCACTGACTGTAGACACTGCCGGCAAACATGCTGCCGTGCACGTTGAGGTTGGCCGCCAGATTGGCCTTGAGGTGGAAGGTCTGGCCGTCGTAGTGGCTGATGTGCATTCCCATCTTCTCGCTGATGGGCACCCCGCGCGACCAGCGGGTGGTGAGATCCTGACACCACTCCGGGCGATACTGGATGGTCTGCAACGGGCTCAGGGATTTGATCATCTGGCGATGGGGAATGCGGCCAAAGGAGACGGGCCCGCCCCCCACTTCGAGAAAACCGCACTTGCGATAGAACTCCACCGCCTCCTGACGGGCGTTCATCACCAGCCGTTTCACCTTCTCGCTGCGGGCCAGCTGCTCGAGATCCTCCACCATTTTGGCGCCCAGCCCCTGGCCGCGATATTCGGGACGCAGCGCCATAAAGCGGATCTGCGCCTCGTCGCCGCCGATAAAGAGGCG
>CAMFLW010000200.1 GCA_945957575.1 uncultured Aeromonas sp.
TTTTTTTGTTCGAAATGACATCAATCCTGACTATTGCCGGATTTAAATTGAACATTTGAAAAGCTAATTTATAATTGACATCTCAAATGATCAATTGGAATGCCCTCATGCATCAAATCCTCGATAGCCATAAGGAAGAGCAAATCGTCCCGCTGTTCCGCTTGGGGTTCCGACCCTTCTTCTTGTTCGGGGCTCTGTTTGCGGCCGTCGCCATGTTGCTCTGGCTGGGGCAGCTCAACGGTTGGCTTACCTTGCCCGGGATTGCCAACCCGATCTGGTGGCACGGCCATGAGATGCTGTTTGGTTTCGGGGCTGCCATCGTCGCGGGTTTTCTGCTCACCGCGGTGCAGAACTGGACGGCCCATCCCGGTGTTCGGAGCTGGCCATTGGCAATGGTGGTGGGGTTGTGGATGTTGCCAAGGACCTTGTTACCCTGGCTGGGTGAAGAGAATACGCTTCTGATGTTGGCAGACCTGCTCTGGTTGCCGCTTTGCACTTGGTTCCTTGCCAAGCCTATCTTGATAACCCGGCAATGGCGCAACCTCTTCTTCGTGCCCCTGTTGCTGATACTGACCTTGCTCAATGGTGCCAGCTGGTTATGGCAGGCCGATTGGACCACCGTTGAGCACCTATTGATCACCACTGTGCTGTTGTTTACCACCCTGATCGCCGTGATGGGTGGAAGGGTGATTCCGTTCTTCACCGCCCGAGCAACCGGTCAGGAGAAAGCTGCACCTCTACTCTGGCTGGAACGGACTGCGCTCGCGACACTGTGGCTTATCTTGCTCTGCTGGCTGTTACTCCCCACCCAATGGGTCACCAGCATATATATAGTGCCTCTCTATATAGTGGCGGCGAGTTTGCATCTGTGGCGGCAACTACGTTGGCATCTGCCATCGACCCTTGCGCATCCCCTGCTGTGGTCACTCCATCTCGCCTATCTGTTTATCCCTCTTGGCCTGCTCTCCCTTGCGGCACATAGCGCGGGTCTGCCCATCACGTTGTCGATGGCCAGCCACCTGCTCAGCGCAGGCTGCATGGGGACAATGATTCTGGGCATGATTGCGCGAGTCTCCCTCGGCCATAGCGGTCGGGCCTTGCAGGTGGGACGCAGGATCACTGGCGCATTCGCCCTGGTTATCGCCGCCGCCACAATGCGGGTGGCGATTCCGCTGTTCTGGCCTGCGTATACCCTGCATGGTTGGAACCTCAGCGCGCTTGTCTGGATCGCTGCCTATGGTCTGTTTGTCTGGGTCTATACCCCGATACTAACCGGCCCCAGAGCAGATGGTCGACCGGGTTGATGACTGCGGAACATATTCAGGGTGTTGCCACCGGATAGTGGATGAGGTTGTGGAAGATCGCCGGGGCTATGCCCAGATTGCGATAACCATGGGGACGGTCGCCAGCAAAGCGCACCGCCTCCCCTTGCACCAATGAGCGCCACTCCCCTTCCACCAGCACCTCCATCATGCCGCTGATGACGATGACATGCTCGGTCACTCCCGGCTCATGGGGCTCGGATTCACGCTGGTAACCCGGCAACAGGGTTAGCTCAAGCAACTCGAAACCAAACCGGTTTTCATAAGGGAAGAGCGGTGCCACTTGCATGCCCTCTCCCGCTGGCTGCTGGCGAATGGCATCGGCGGTGCGATAGAGCACCTCTGCCTGCGCGGCAGGTGTGGGCTCAATGAAACTGGAAAATGAGACTCGAAAACCGGTGGCTATCTTCCACAGCGTCGCCACCGTTGGGCTGGACTCTCCCCGCTCAATCTGCCCCAGCATCGCCTTGCTGACCCCCGTTTCGCGCGCGGCGGCATCCAGGCTCCAGCCACGCTCGCTGCGCAGCCCCTTCAGTCGAGCAGCCAGATGCTGACTCATCTCTTGCATAACTGCCTCTTTATTACTCTTGCACGATACACCTTGTGCGCTATAGCGCACAGCGATATAGTCAAAGCTGTATTGTACGTAATAACGCACAGCGCGTCACAACGCCAAGAGGAAGAGTCATGCCCTTCGCACTCCCCCATCTGGTCGCAGGCTTTATCGCCGTGATGGTCGGCTACACCAGTTCCGTCATCCTGATCATCCAGGCCGCCACGGCAGCAGGTGCTGATACTGCTCAAGTCGCCTCCTGGCTCTGGACGCTGGGGATCGGCATGGGGGTGAGCTGCATCGGCCTCTCTCTCTATTACCGCATACCCATACTAACCGCCTGGTCCACACCGGGCGCGGCACTGCTGATCACCACGCTGGGCAACTTCACTCTGGCGGAAGCGATCGGCGCCTTTGTGATCTCGTCCCTGCTGATCACTCTGTGTGGCATCAGCGGCTGGTTCGACCGTTTGATGAAACATATCCCGGCTCCGCTGGCCGCCGCCATGCTCGCTGGCGTGCTGCTCAGATTCGGATTGGACCTGTTCAAGGTCGCCCCGCAAGATCCCTTGCTGCTTGGCACCCTGCTGCTGGCCTTCCTGCTGGGTCGTCATCTCTGGCCCCGCTATACCATGGTGCTGGTACTGGGAGTGGGGATGCTGATTTGCAGCGTGCGGGGGGATTTGCAAATGGGCACCCTTCACTGGCAACTCGCCAGCCCAGTCTGGACATGGCCAGCCTTCTCCCTTGATGCTCTGTTTGGTATCGCGCTGCCGCTGTTCATTGTCACCATGACATCGCAAAACATGCCGGGAATTGCCATCTTGCGGGCCCACGGCTATCAGCCTTCTACCTCCTCGCTGATCAGCTGGACTGGCCTGACTGGCCTGCTGCTCGCCCCTTTTGGCGGTTATGCCTTCAACCTGGCGGCCATCACCGCTGCCATCTGCATGGGGAAAGAGGTGGATCCGGATGCCAACCGGCGCTGGCCCGCGGCAGTATGGGCTGGCTGCTTCTATCTGCTGACCGGCTGCTTCGGCGCAACCGTCGCCGCCCTGTTTAGCGCCTTCCCGGCCGCCCTTGTCACCTGTGTCGCCGGATTGGCCCTGCTTGGCACCATAGGAAGTAGCCTGCACTCTGCCTTGCAGCAGGATGAAACACGAGAAGCTGCGCTGCTCACTTTTATCATTACCGCGTCCGGGCTCAGCCTGCTCGGCATCGCGGCAGCCTGCTGGGGATTGCTGATTGGTCTGGCTATCTATCAGCTCCAATTATATCGACAAAGGAATCAATTGAACCTCAAGGCATGAGCCTCTGCACACTATCCAGATAAAATGATTCACAAGTGAAACTAATTTTCCTCTAGT
>CAMFLW010000201.1 GCA_945957575.1 uncultured Aeromonas sp.
TGCGCCAACCAAAGGGCTACCTGATAGCTGTTCTTCCCTGGGTATATCAGATCAACCGCGGCCCCTTGCCGAGGACAGACAACTCTTCCTCGCTGATTGAGTTCACAGGCCGCATGTTGATCGAGTGTGGGGGCTATACCGGGGGAGGCGTTGGAAAGAATAGCTTTGCGCAGTGTTACTCCACAAAACCCATAGGTCAGCAATGGGTGGCCAAATGCTTCTACCAGCGGATCGAGAATATGCGTTGCCAGTTCACGGTAGGCCAGCCAGCTCTCGGTTTGTTCAGGCAAGTTTGGGCATTGGATGCGTTGCCAAGTTTCACCACAGTGAAACTGCGTATTACCACGCATGGCGATCACTCAATAACATTCATGCCGATCACTCAATAACATCCATGCCGATCGCTCAATAACATCCCAAACCGATCACTTTTTACCCTCGATGGGAAACCATGATCGGCATGGATGTTATTGATGACTTTTTCTCCCCGCTTCGTTAAACCCGCACTTTCTGACCCGCTCCTACAGAGGAAAGTGCATGTCTGCGAGGCCTATTACCGTGAGAAAACTCAAAGAAATCCTTCGCCTTAAATACCAGGCTCAAATGGCTCATCGGCAGATCGCCCTCAGCCTGCACATCTCACCCAGCACCGTCTCCTATTACCTCAGCCGTGCTGCTCAGCTTGGCATCCAGACCTGGCCGCTCGCAGAGTGCTGGGACGATGTCACCCTCGCCCGTGCTTTCCTCCAGACTCGCACCGTCCATCAGACTCAGCACAAGCCCACCCCCAACTGGGCCACGCTCCATCAGGCGCTCAAGCGACCCGGCCACAAAGGGGTGACGCTAGAGCTGCTCTGGCAGGAGTACGCCGAACGCCACCCTGGTACCCACTACAGCTACAACCATTTCTGCCGGCTCTATAAGGAGTGGGCCGCCCTACTGCAACCCTCGATGCGCCAGACCCATATCGCCGGCGAAAAACTCTTTGTCGATTACTGCGGCCAGACCATGCCGATTGTCGATCCACACTCCGGGGAGCTCCTCTACCGGGCCCAGATTTTTGTCGCCGTGCTGGGCGCCTCCAACTACACCTTTGCCGAGGCCACCCGCTCCCAGCAGCTCGATGATTGGGTGATGAGCCACGCGCGCGCCTTCGCGTTCTTCGGCGGAGTGCCGCAACTGGTGGTGCCCGATTGCCTGAAAAGTGCCGTCAGCGTGGCGCGCAATACCGATCCGGATCTCAACCCCACCTACCAGATGCTGGCCGCCCACTTCGGTACGGCGATCATGCCCGCCCGGCCGCGCAAGCCTAAGGACAAATCCAAAGCCGAAGTGGGAGTGCAGATCGTCACCCGCTGGATCCTGGCGGCGTTGCGTCATGAGGTGTTCCATAGCCTGGCCCAGCTCAATCAACGGATCGGTGAATTGCTGATCCGGCTCAATCAGAAGCCCTTCCAGAAACTGCCCGGCTGTCGTGCCTCCCTGTTTGCCGAGCTCGATGCGCCGGCGCTCAAGCCCTTGCCTGCGTACCCCTACCAGTACACCAAGGTGGTATCGGTGCTGGTCGGCAAGGATTACCACGTTGACCTGGAGAAGCACTATTACTCGGTACCCTATGCCTTGCAAGGCAAACGGTTGGAGGCCCATCTGGCCGAGCATACCGTCACCCTTTATCACGCCGGCAAGGTAGTCGCCGAGCACCCGCGTAGCCATCGCAAGGGGCAGCACAGCAGCCTGTCGGCGCATATGCCTGCTCATCATCAGGCGCTGCTGGAGTGGTCGCCCGCACGCCTGCTTAGTTGGGCTTCCGCCATCGGGCCTTACACCAGCCATTGGGTGGATAGCTTTATCCGCCAGGCCGAGCACCCGGCCCAGGCAGTACGGCCCTGTCTGGCTTTGCTGGGGCAGAGCAAAACCTACGGCAACGCGCGGCTTGAGGCCGCCTGTCTACGTGGCTATCTGACCGGCGCCAACCGGCTGCACAACATCCGCAGCATGCTCAAACACGGACTGGAACAGCATCCTGTCGCCGATGTGCAGTCGGATCCGCTGCAAGATATCCGTCATGACAATGTTCATGGCGAACACTACTTCCACTAACCCCGTCCCATAGGAGCAAGCCATGCAATTACACCTCGATGAACAACTGAGCCGCCTGCATTTGAGCGGCATGAAACGGGCACTGTCGCAACAGCAGGCGCAGGGCATGCTGTACCAGGAAATGAGTTTTGAAGATCGGCTACAACTGTTGCTGAGCCATGAGCTGATGCAACGGGAGCAGCGGAAAATCAACCGGCTGGAGAAGCAAGCGCGGTTCAGGCTGGCAGGGCAGGTCGAGCAACTCGACTACCGCGCCAACCGGGGATTCGACAAAGGGCAGATCCGCCAGCTGCTGGAAGGACACTGGCTGAGCCATCAGCAAAACCTGCTGCTGACGGGCGCGGCCGGGTGTGGCAAGAGCTACCTGGCCTGTGCCCTGGGTCGCTACGTGATCAGGCAAGGAGTATCGGTGCGCTACTACCGGCTGAAGACGCTGTTGGAAGAGATGCGCATAGCGCAAGCCGATGGCAGCTATCCGGCCATGGTGGAGCAGGTGAGCAAGGTCGGGCTACTGATCCTGGATGACTGGGGTATGGAGATGCTGGATGCGACAGAGCGCAGCAACCTGCTAGAGCTGATCGACACGCGCTACGGTTGCGTCTCAACGATCGTGGCGAGCCAACTGCCAGTAGACAAATGGTATGCGATGATCGGCGAGGCGACGTTCGCGGAAGCGATCCTGGACAGGCTGATCCACCGGTCGGTGCGACTCAACTTAACGGGTGAATCGATGCGAAAACAGGGTGTCAACTTGACCGATGCCGATCAGGCAGAGTAAAAAATGAAGCTGTGACTGCGGGTAGAAAAAATAGTGATCGGCATGATGTTATTGGCTGATCGACATGATGTTATTAGCCAGAAACAGCATCTCGAAGGTGAAATGTTGGCTGCAGGTATCCTCTAAGTGCATGACGAATCCTTATGAACCAGTACGTTATATTACTGGTTTTGCCTCCACAGCAGACCTATCAATCCGTGAGAGCGATCTCGAAAAGCCAACAGGTTGGGTCTTTGTGAACCAGATGAACAAATAAAAAGGGCCACCTCTTGCGAGGTGGCCCTTTCCAAACGTTTGGTGGAGCTGGGGGGATTTGAACCCCCGTCCAAAATTACTACATCCTTGGCA
>CAMFLW010000202.1 GCA_945957575.1 uncultured Aeromonas sp.
TGCTGGCCATCGCGCCGATCTTCGGTGAAATGCCCTATTTCATGAGCGAAGAGTTCGGTCTGGTGGATTGCTACATGGCACCGCTGCTGTGGCGTCTGCCGAGTCTTGGTATCGACCTGACCGGTCGTGGTGCCAAAGAGCTGAAGGCCTACATGGTTCGTCTGTTCGAGCGTGAGTCCTTCCAGGCTTCCCTGACCGAAGCCGAACGCGAGATCCGTGCTGGCGTATGAGCATGGAACCGACAATGACACCGAGCCGCCCGTACTTGTTACGGGCGTTCTTTGACTGGTTGCTGGACAACGACCTGACACCCCACCTGGTGGTCAACGTCAACATTCCCCATGTGATGGTGCCGATGCAGTTTGCCCAGGACGGGCAGATCGTGCTGAACATCGCGCCCCGTGCCGTGATGCAATTTCACATGGATAACGAGGCAATCAGCTTCAGTGCCCGCTTTGGCGGGGTCTCCCAGCAGGTTTACATCCCGATGGCAGCCGTACTGGCTATCCATGCCCGGGAGAACGGTGTGGGCACCATGTTCCCGCCGGAACCTGGCTATGACATCTGGCTGGAGCAGGCCGAAGCGCCGGTGGAGCCAGAACCGGAGCCGCCGCGTCCCAGCGGCCGTCCGACCCTGAAAGTGATCAAATAAAAAACGCAGCCGATTGGCTGCGTTTTTTTACCAGATAGTTTTAGTTCTGGGCGAACTCGAAGGCCTTGATCACGCGCTTCACGCCGCTGACATGGCGGGCGATGTTGACTGCCTGCTCTCCTTCCTGGCGAGTCACCAGACCAATCAGGAACACCTCGCTGTTCTCGGTGACTACCTTGACCTTGGTGCTGTCGAAGTTCTTGGTACCGAACATGTCGGCCTTCACCTTGGAGGTGATCCAGGAGTCGTTGCTGCGGGTGGTGAAGCTGGCGGGCTGGCCGAGGCGCAACTCGTTATAGACGTGGCGGACTCCTTCGATGCGGCCGACGATTTTGCCTGCTTCCAGTTTGTACACGTCAGAAGGTGTCTGGCCGACCAGCAGCACGCGGCCATTGTTGCTGTAGACGCTGATCTTGCTGGCTGCGCTGAGTGGTTTGTTGTCGGCCAGCAGATTGGCCGCTTTCAGCTCGATGCTTTGGTCATCCCACTGAGTACCGAACGTTCGGCGATCGCCAGTGGCCTTGGCCGTCCCTGCTGCGCCGCCAACGACCACGGCTGCACAGCCTTGCAGCAGCATGGCGCTCACCAGCAGGCCGAGCAGGATTGTGTGCTTTTTCATGGTTTCAATCTTCCTGTTGCGGGAAAAGTGTCTGGTCGATGAGATCACACAGGCAGTGCAGGGTCAACAGGTTCACTTCCAGAATGCGAGGGCGACGGGCGGAGGGCACTCTGATCTCCACATCGTTCGGTCCCAGCAGACCTGCCATTTCACCGCCATCACCCCCGCTCAGCACGACTATGGTCATGTCACGGGAGAGGGCGGCCTCGGCGGCCTTGATCAGGCTGCGGCTGTTGCCCGTGGTGGTGATGACCACCAGAATGTCGCCGGGCTGGCCCAGTGCCCGGATCTGCTTGGCGTAGACCTCTTCGAAGCCGTGGTCGGTGGCGATGGCACTGATAGTCGCCATGTCCGGGGTCAGGGCCATGCCGGGCAGGGAGGGGCGCTGGGTCTCGTAGCAGTTGACCAGCTCGGAGATGAACAGTTGTGCCAGTGCGGCAGAAGGACCGTTACCGCAGGCCAGCACCTTGTGGCCATTGAGCAGGCAGATGGTGATCATCTGGGCTGCTGTATGGATGGCATCCGGCAATGCCTCGGCAGCCGCTATCTTGGTCTGGATGCTTTCGGTGTAGTTCTCTTTGATGCGGTCGGTCATAGGGTCCTCTTAAAATGCGTTCTGGAGCCAGACTGGCTGGTCGCCCTCGAACGCAATCACATCGAATCGGCAGGCCTGATTGGCCTCGTTGATGGCATGTTGCTTCAAATAGTGGCGCGCTGCCAACATGATCTTGTGCTGTTTGCTGCGGGTAACCGAGCTGGCGGCCCCGCCATGGCTGCCGGTGGCCCGGTAGCGCACCTCAACAAACACCAGGGTCTGGCCCTGGTGCATGATGAGATCTATTTCACCGCCACGACAGCGGTAGTTGCGAGCTACCGGTTGCAGGCCCCGGGCCTGCAACCAGCGTTCAGCGACTTGTTCAAAGTGCTGTCCCTTGCTCATTGGTGAGGGGAACAGGCTCGGCAACTGCTGGCGTATCCGTTTCCACAGTTCCTTCATGGGAGGGCTCCTCCAGCTGCTGAACGGCGTTCTCGTCGACCAGTTTGCCATTCTGGTAGGTACCCCAGCTCAGCATCCGCACGACATTGCCCTGGGCATCCACGCTTAGCTGACCGCTCATGCCGGCTTGCTGCATGCCACCCACCTTGCGCATCTGCTGCAGGTTTTCTGCCAGACTGACGGCATCGTAGCCCATGGCAAACAGCCGCAGCAGGTCACCCTGGGTCTGCGGCCAGAGCAGAGCGATCTGCTCGCGCTGTTTCTCGTAGCCGCCAAGCAGCAGCGGCATATCGGCGATATGCATGCCGTTGAGCTCGGAGGCGACCTCGGTGGCGGCGCTGTCGTAACCACGGGAGCTGGTGTAGATGGGCAGGCTGCCCATCGGATTGACCGATACATCCACGTAGGGCTTGATCATCCGGGTTTCCAGGCTGTTGGCCACCACATAAACGGCATCGATGCTGCGCGGTGCGGCATCAGAGAGTTGCACCACTTCACCAGCTCGGGCGGTAGAGCGGCCGCTCAGGGCATTCTTGACCATCCCCTGCACTTCGTTACGGGCACCGAAGGTGGCAACGACCGGCTTATCCTGGCTCAGGGTGGCCCAGCTCTGCTCGAACGCCTTGATACTGCTGTAACCGATCCGCCCCTGGGCGGCGATCAGCAGCGGTTTGCGGTAGCCCTGGGTGTAGAGGTACTGGGCTGCCTGCGCGGCATCTGCTGCGGCAGAGAGGGAGAAGTAGTAGGTGGTGTCGTTGACGACCGGCTTGTCCAGCTCGTTGAGCGCCAGTACCGGCACGGTCGGATTGGCCTTGAGCAGCTCCTCGACCCGATCTTTCAGCAGCGGGCCGATGATCATGTCCGCCCCTTCCTGAATCGCCTGCTTATAAAGGTCGCCGGTCGACTTGCTCTGGGTGTCGTAGAAGTTCAGGGTGAATTGCCCCTGATTTTCCTT
>CAMFLW010000203.1 GCA_945957575.1 uncultured Aeromonas sp.
CTGGATTGGCGCCAGCTCGAATTTTATCCGCTTGTGTGGCGCCAATGCATTCAATTGCGTTGTGGCGATCTTGTTCTGTGGACAAGCAACTGACCTTACAAACCCGGTTCCTTGAGGAAGCGGATCATCAGGTCGGTGTTGGCGCCAAGTTGGCTTTCTACTCTGCCAGGGAATAGTTCCGCCATCTTGTCGAGACGGTCGTACTGGGTGTGCCAGATTTTTCCCCACTGGGTTTCGCTGTCACGATCGCAGGCGCTCTTGGTGGTGGCGTCATAGCAGTCCCACAGCGCTGGATTGGTGGTCTGGGAGTAGCCGTCATAGCCATCAGCGCCGTTGATGGTGAAGTTGGTCGCTTCAACGTAGGCGATCGGCACCCCCAGGCAGGCAAAGGGAGCGTGATCTGACCAACTGCCAGTCTCCCCTTCCGGATAACCGCTGTAGCTGGGATGAATGGCAAACGGAGTCGCTGTCTGTTTGGAGAGGGTAAGCAGGCGATCCCGCACCTTGGGATCGAAGCTGTAGCGGCTCGGATCTGTGCAGTTGTATTCGGCAACGTCCGAGTGGGCTGAGTGGACGTAGACGATGTCGCCCCCGGCGATGGTGTCGTAGTTCACCATCGCCAGCAGCTTGGCAACGGCGGCGCTGTCGAGGCTGGCGGCATAGGCTTTGGAGCCGTTGAGACCGTTCTCCTCCGCGCCGAAAAATGCAAAGCGAACCGTGTAGGGCAAGGTTTGTCCTTTAAGCGCCTCAGCTACTGCCAGCAGGGCTGCGACGCCAGCGCCGTTGTCGGTGGCCCCTTCAGAACCTTTCTTGTCGCCCGTACTGTCGTAGTGGGCGCCGATGAGGATCACCTTGTCACTTGTGCCCTTGAGCTCAGCGATCAGGTTTTGGGCGTTTTTACTGGCGCCATTTTTGGTGTAGGTGAAGGGCTGACGTTGCACATCGTAGCCCCAACCGGTCAGATGGTCCTGGATCCATGCCGCGGCACGAGTTTCTGCCTCTGTCCCCGTGGGGCGGGCGCCAATCCCTTCTGCGGTTGAGCTCAACTGCACCAAATACTCGTAGGCCTGCTCGGCGGCGGTCGGGGCTTGTGAGTCATTTGTTGAAGTGTCGCACCCCGCAAGCAAAGTGGTGATGGCAAACGCCAATGCTGTGTGTTTCATACTGCAATCCTTTGTTGTGTATGGTTTTATTTGCGCATGCAGCATGCGCTCGACGCGTGACCGATTCTGTGAACGGGTCGGCATTTGTCAACCGTTGTCAATGAATTGGTAAGAGATGAGGGATTTGTGTCGCGAAACACTTGCGCCTTGGGCCCATCTTGGGATAATTCGCTCCCCTGTTTTTGCGGTGCGATGAAATAGCGGGCCGCAAGCGATCCCCTGACGGGATCGGACACAAGATGTATTACCCGGATTGATGAAATAACGAGACCATTATGCCTGTGACCCAAGATGTATTTAACGAAGACGGCAAGTTCATGCGCAAGATCCGCAGCTTTGTCCGTCGCGAAGGCCGCCTGACCAAAGGGCAGGAGAAGGCCCTGGAAGAGCTCTGGCCGGTCATGGGCATCGATTTCGAGCCAAAGCAGCTCGATCTGGTCGCGCTGTTTGGCCGTGAAGCACCTGTGGTGCTGGAGATCGGCTTTGGCATGGGCGCCTCTCTGGTCGAGATGGCCAAGAATGCCCCCGAGAAGAACTTCATTGGCATCGAAGTGCACTCCCCGGGCGTGGGTGCCTGTCTGGGTACCGCTCAGGAAGCGGGAGTCACCAATCTGAAGGTGATCTGCCACGATGCGGTGGAGGTGCTGGAGCACATGATCCCGAACGGTTCACTCTCCTGCCTGCAGCTCTTCTTCCCGGATCCCTGGCACAAGAGCCGTCACCACAAGCGCCGCATCGTACAGCCTGCGTTTGCCCAGGATATTCGCCAGAAGCTGGCCATCGGTGGCGTGTTCCACATGGCGACCGACTGGGAAAACTATGCCGAGCACATGCTGGAAGTGATGAGCGCCGCCGAGGGTTACCAGAACACCTCCGCCAGCGGCAACTGGGTGCCCCGTCCGGACTGGCGTCCGCTGACCAAATTTGAACAACGTGGCCACCGTCTCGGTCACGGGGTTTGGGACCTGATTTTCAAGCGTGTCAGCTAAGCTGACACGTCAACTCGCGTATCAACTAACTTGAGGAGCTATCATGGCCAATCGTAGCCGCCGCCTGCGCAAGAAACTGCGCGTCGATGAATTCCAGGAAATGGGTTTCGACATCAGTTTCAACTTCCCGGTCGGCACTGCCGAAGAGACCATCGATGCGGTAGTCGATGCGATGATCGATGAAGTGATCGAGCCCCGCAAACTGGCTTTCGCCGGTTCCGGCCACCTGGCCTGGGAAGGGATGATCTGCACCCAGCAGCTGGGCAAATGCAGCGAAGAAGACCGCGCCGCCGTCAAATCCTGGCTGGAAGGCAAGGGGATGGAAGCTGTCGTGGTCACCGAACTGTTCGACCTCTGGTACGGTGAGCCCGCCTGATACAAGGCTGCCGCATCTGGCGCCTTGTTGTGGGTAACTGAAAAATCCCGCCGCTGGCGGGATTTTTGTCAGTGGGGATGGGATCTCTACCGCTGTTTTAGTCATGGAATCGCTTATTACTTATGGTGTTGTCATCCGAATTACTGGCCAGCATCCTTGAAGAGGTGCGCCCGTTGCTGGGACAAGGCAAGGTGGCCGATTACATTCCGGCGCTGGCTCAGGTGCCTGCCGATCGGCTCGGTATCGCAGTCTGTACCGTCGAGGGGGAGCTGTTCACCGCCGGTGACGCTTTTGAACCTTTCTCCATCCAGAGTATTTCCAAGGCCCTGAGCCTGACCCTGGCGCTTACCCTCTATCAGGAGGAGGAGATCTGGGCCCGGGTTGGCAAGGAGCCCTCCGGCCAGCCCTTCAACTCGCTGGTGCAGCTCGAATTCGAGCAGGGGATCCCCCGCAATCCCTTTATCAATGCCGGGGCGCTGGTGGTGAGCGATCTGCTGGAGACCCGCCTCACTGCGCCACGTCAACGAACCCTCGAGCTGGTGCGCCGACTCTCTGGCAATCCGGCCATCATGGCGGATCAGGTAGTAGCCCGCTCCGAATATCAGCACTCTGCCCGCAACGCCGCCATCGCCTATCTGATGAAGGCCTATGGCAACTTCGAAAACGAAGTGGACAAGGTGCTGCA
>CAMFLW010000204.1 GCA_945957575.1 uncultured Aeromonas sp.
GCCACCCACCCTCACGCCAACATGGAGATCCTCACCTGCGTGCTGCAAGGCACCATAGAGCACAAGGACAGCCTCGGCCATGCCGAGCAGATCCCGGCAGGGGATTTCCAGTTGATGAGCGCAGGCAGCGGGATCCGCCACAGCGAGTACAACCCCTCGCAGACGGATCCTCTCTCCCTGTTGCAGATCTGGATCGAGCCGAACGAGTTTGGCACGCCACCCGGATATCAGCAGAAGAAGATAGAGTCCAGACCGGGCATGACCCTAGTGGCGTCACCGGATGGCGAGGCGGGATCCTTCGTGATCCGCCAGCAGGCCCGCGTATGGCGGCTGGAACTGGCCCCGGGCGAAACGCTCGACTGGGCACTGGCTGGCCGACACGGCTACCTGCAGATGATTTCAGGGGAGCTGACCGCCAACGGTCTGGCTGCCCGACCCGGCGACGGGGTACTCAGTCGTGATGAATACCGGTGGGAGTTGGTTGCGACCAGTGCCACCCAAGCCCTGTTATTTGACCTGCCCTGATTGGTCAGTGGCGATACGAGATAAACGAGGAAAGTGAAATGGACAAGATGAAAGATGTAGCGCTGCTGGCGGGTCGTGTACTGCTGGCGCTGATGTTCGTGATTGCCGGCTGGGGCAAGATCGGTGGTTACGCCGGCACCCAGGGCTATATGGAAGCGATGGGGGTGCCGGGTTTTATCCTGCCGCTGGTGATCCTGCTTGAGCTGGGTGGTGGCCTCGCCATCGTGCTGGGTCTCTTTACCCGCAGCCTGTCGGTGCTGATGGCAGGTTTCACCCTGATGGCCGCCTTTATTTTCCACTACCAGCCTGCCGAACAGATGCAGATGCTGATGTTTATGAAGAACGTCTCCGTCGCCGGTGGTTTCCTGGCGCTGGCGGCGGCCGGAGCAGGGGCTTTCAGTGTGGATGCCCGTCTCGGCAAAAACTGGTAATGCCCTGAAGAGTCAAGTTTTCCAATGCCTTTTGGCCGGTGCAACTGCACCGGCTTTTTTCTGTCTGCGTTTTCCGGGTCGGTAAGGCAGCTGCACAAATCTGCGGCCCCCCTCATGGTTCGGCGGTTTGCCCGCCTGCTGGCCACAAGTGCCTTTTGCATCTTATCCCCCGATCCCCGACAATTCCCTCTCTTGTGAAGTGACGGAAATGGCTCGCCTTTTCCCTCGCCCCCTCTCATCCACAGGCGGGAATTGCTCATGTTTACCCTCTACCACTCCAATCAGCTGGATCTGCTCAAAGAGCTGCTGGTGAGCCGCATCCGGCAGGCCCCTCTCTCTCACCCCTTCGATCGGGAGCAGATCCTGGTGCAGAGCCCGGGCATGGCCCAGTGGCTCAAGCTGGAGCTGGCCAAAGCGTTCGGTATCGCCGCCAATATCGACTTTCCGCTGCCCGCCAGCTTTATCTGGGAGATGTTCACCCGGGTGCTGGCGGATGTACCGCGCCAGAGCCCCTACAACAAGGGCTCCATGAGCTGGCAGCTGATGACCATTCTGCCTGCCTTGCTGGACAGGCCCGCCTTTGCCCCGCTCGCCGCCTATCTGGGCGGGGGAGATGAGGAGGATCCTGCCAAGGATCCCGAGCAGGTGCGGCTGTGGCAGCTCTGCCAGAAGGTGGCGGATCTCTTTGACCAGTATCTGGTTTACCGGCCAGACTGGATCGCCCGTTGGGAAGAGGGGGAAGGATTGAGTCAGGAGCTGGCCGGGGTGAGCGGTCAGGATTGGCAGCCCGAGCTGTGGCGCGAGCTGGTGGCCCGCACGTTGGCGCTTTCTCCGAGCGGTTACCACCGCGCCAACCTCTACGAGGAGTTTATCCACGAGCTGGAGCGTACCGCCGATCTGCCGGGCAAGCTGCCGCAGCGGGTCTTCGTGTTCGGCATCTCGGCGCTGCCGCCGCGCTATGTGGAGGCGCTGCTGGCCCTCGGCAGTCGGCCGGAGGTGGAGGTGCACCTGTTCGTCACCAACCCCTGCCGCTACTACTGGGGGGATCTGCTGGATCGCAAGACCCTGGCGCGCCTCGAAAACAAGCTCAAACCCGGCACCGATATCGAGACGTTGCAGGGCCCCGCCAACCCGCTGCTCGCCTCCATGGGCAAGCTGGGGCGCGACTACCTGCATCAGCTGATGGAGCTGGAGGTGCCGCAAATCGAGGCTTTCGTCGATATCGACGAGGTGGATGGCAAGGGCAATGTCAGCCTGCTGCGCGCCATCCAGAAGGATGTGCTGGAGCTGGCCGAGCGAGGCGCCGGTCAGTTCGATCTCGACAGCAGCCATCACAAGAGCCCCATCAGCCCGGCGGATGGATCCTTGCAGATCCACGCCTGTCACGGCCCGATGCGCGAACTCGAGGTGCTGCACGACCGACTGCTGGCGCTGTTCGAGCAGGATCCGACCCTCACCCCGAAAGATGTGGTGGTGATGATGCCGGACGTGAACAGCTACGGCCCCTACATTCAGGCGGTGTTTGGCGCGCGCGGCCAGATCCCGTTTGCGGTCTCGGATCGGGCGGCGAGTCAGGAGAGCCCGTTGCTGCAAAGCTTCCTCGCCCTGCTCAGGCTGCCCAACGCCCGCTTCGGGGCAGGGGAGCTGCTCGCCATTCTCGAGGTGCCCGCCGTGCTGCGCCGCTTCGAGCTGGATGACGACGAGTTCAACCAGCTGCGGGTCTGGGTGCAGGAGACCGGCATCCGCTGGGGGCTGAACGACGGCTATCCCGTCCGCTTCGATCTGCCGCCCATGTCCGGCAACAGCTGGCTGTTCGGCCTGCGCCGCATGCTGCTCGGCTTTGCCATGGGGGATGGCGAGCCGGTGGCGGGTATCTTGCCTTATGCCGATATCGAGGGGCAGCAGGGGCTGGCGCTCGGCAAGCTCGCCTGGTTTGTCGATTCGCTGGCCGAATTCCTGCCCCGCCTGCAACAGGCGCAGCCGCTGGCCGAGTGGAACGCCTGCCTGCTGGCGCTGCTGGAGCGCTTCTATCTGGCCGATGAGGATGAAGAGCGTCAGCTTCAGCTCATTCGCAGTCAGCTGGCCGAGTGGCAGACCCGGCTTGGCGAAGCCCGTTTCGAGCAACCCATCACCGCCGACCTGCTGCAGGATTACCTCGGCAGCGTGCTGGGGGAGTCCCGCTCCAGCCAGCGCTTCCTCGCCGGTCAGGTCAACTTCTGCACCCTGATGCCGATGCGCTC
>CAMFLW010000205.1 GCA_945957575.1 uncultured Aeromonas sp.
ACTCTTCCCCTGCTCGGCTTCGCCGCCTGGAGCGGCACCGGCAAGACCACCCTGCTCGAGCAGCTCATCCCGCTGCTGACAGGGCGCGGCCTGCGCATCGGGGTGCTCAAGCACGCCCATCACGACTTTGATATCGACCAGCCGGGCAAGGACAGCTATCGCCTGCGCAAGGCGGGGGCCCAGCAGATGATGGTCGCCTCCCGTCGTCGTCATGCTCGCATTACTGAAACAACGCACGGCGAGACCGAGTTGGCCGAAGCCGATTTTCGCCAGCTGCTGGCAAGCTTCGATCAGACAGCGCTCGACTTGCTCTTGGTCGAGGGGTTCAAGCATGAACACTTCCCGAAAATCGAGCTGCACCGCGCCGAGATAGGCAAGCCGCTGCTCTTCCCCGAAGACCGGGACATCATAGCGCTGGCCAGCGACCAACCCGCAGAGACAAGCCTGCCGCAACTCGATATCAACGACCTTGAGGCTATCGCCAACTTCGTCTGTAGCTGGCTTGACGGCTGCAAGAACAAGGAGCAAGGGGCAGGCAACGGCTTTTTATCGGTCGAGGCGGCCCGCCACGCCATTCTGGCGGCCCTCACCCCAAGTACTGCCTGCAGCGACAAACCGCTGGCCCAGTGCCACGGTGCCGTGCTGGCCGCCGATCTGATCAGCCCCATCAATGTGCCGCCCCACGCCAACTCGGCGATGGACGGCATTGGCCTGCGCGGCGACGATCTCGCCGCCGGTCGCTGGCAACTGGTGGGTGAAGTGTTGGCGGGCCAGCAGCGTCACAAGCCGGTGCTGGCCGGTCAGGCGGTACAGATCATGACCGGCGCCCCGCTCCCCCCTGGTGTCGATACCGTGGTGATGCGGGAAGAGACGCTTATTGAGGGTGAGTGGGTCACCGTCACCGCACCGATCCGGGCGGGGCAGAATGTGCGCCTCGCCGGCGAAGATCTCGCCAAAGGCGCGGTCGCCATCCCGGCCGGAACCTGGCTTGGCGCCCCCCAGCTGGGACTGGCGGCATCCCTCGGTCAAGCCAGTCTCACTGTGCGCGCCCCGCTAAAAGTGGCGCTGTTCAGCACCGGCGACGAGGTGCAGGCGCCGGGCGAACTGCTCGCCGCCGGCCATATCTTCGACAGCAACCGCTTCACCCTGATGGCCCTGATTCGCGCCGCCGGTTGCGAAGTGATGGACCTTGGCATCATCCCCGATGACAAGGCCATCTTGCGTCAGCAGCTGGAGCAGGCTGCCGCCAGCGCCGATCTGGTGCTGAGTTCGGGTGGGGTGTCGGTAGGCAACGCCGACTTTATCAAGCTGGTGCTGGCTGAACTTGGCCAGATCGATTTCTGGCGCATCCAGATGCGGCCGGGCCGCCCGCTCGCTTTTGGCAAGCTGGGGCAGACCCCCTTCTTCGGCCTGCCCGGCAATCCGGTAGCGGCGATGATCTGCTTCCTGCAATTTGTCGAGCCCGCCATCGCCCGCCTGCAGGGCAAGCGGTGGCAGCCGCTGCGCCTGTCGGCACTGGCGGACGAGAAGATGAAGAGCCGCCCGGGTCGCACCGAGTTTCTACGCGGCATCTTCCATCAGGATGGCAACGGCCAGTTGCGGGTGCGCACCACGGGGCCGCAAGGCTCGGGTATTCTGAGCTCGATGGCCGATGCCAACTGTCTGATCGAAATTGTGCCGGACCAACCCGGGATCGCCGTTGGCGAACGGGTCTGGATCCACCCCCTGCAAGGACGATTGGCCTGAATCCCGGCGGGGCGCGGCTCGGATGCAGTGCGCCCTTGGTCACTTTACACGAGGCTCACTGTGCGTCTTGATGCCCCCCTCTCCCGACTCGATCTGTTGGTCTATGGCCGCTACCGGATCGTCCATGGCCTGCGCATTGCGCTCGCCTTTATGCTCACCTTTCTGCTCACCCGCCAGTTGCAACTGCCGGAGAGCACCTGGCCACTGATCACGCTAGTGGTGGTGATGGGCCCCATCTCGTTTTGGGGCAATGTGCTCTCCCGCGCTCTGCAACGGGTGGTGGGCACCATCTTCGGCGCCAGTTGCGGGGTGGTGGCGCTTTATCTCGAGATCTACTCCCTGCCGCTCACCCTGCTCTGGTGCGGTTGCATCATGTTCCTGTGCGGCTATCTGGCGCTCGGCAAGCGCCCCTATGTGGGATTGCTGATCGGCATCACCCTCGGTGTCACCATGGGGGCACAGCCGGGGGATATCCATACCGCCCTCTGGCGCAGCGGTGACGTGGTGCTGGGCTCTCTGCTGGCACTGCTCTTTTGCAGCATCTACCCCCAGCGGGCCTACAGCCACTGGCGGCTGCAGTTGCACCAGATCTTGCAGCAGTCGGGACGGCTCTATCACACCCACCTCTCTCCCAACGTGCTGGAGCGGCCGCAGCTCAAACACAATCTCTCCCAGCTGCTGGCCCAGACCGGCAAACTGCGGGCCCTGCTGGCACCGGCAGCCAAGGAGACCCGCCACAGCATCGCCCTGTTTGATGCGGTGCAGGTCACCATGCGCAACACCCTCTGTACCCTGGAGATGCTGGCCAACACCTACTGGAACGATCGGGAGAGCCACTTCCTGATGCAGAGCACCCGCGAGCTGCACGCCTGCCATCAGGCGACCGAAGAGGCGATAAACCAGCTTGCCCGGATGCTGCAAACCGGCGACGGGCGCGGCGCCGAGGCCGCCATCGCCCGTCTGCACGAGCTGGCAACCCGGGTCAACCTGCCCGCCAATACGGAGACGGCCATCATCGGCTATCTCTGGCTCAACGTGCAGCTCACCGAGCAGCTCACCCACTTGCGCCGCCTGCTGGGACTGATCCTCACCCCGCCCCATCGCAAGCTGCCTGACTAGGCACAATGCAAAACGCCCCGCGGTTGCGGGGCGTTTTGTCTCAGTCTGGTGCCGGTTTCAGGCGGCAGCGACGACATTGGCGTTCATCTGCGCCAGCTCGCTCTGGGTCCGGCTCACACCAGCCGACCGTCGAAGTAGATGTCGAGCCGATCACCGCGCATCTCGCCGCGCCTCATGCTGCTGCGGCCATCCAGATAGTGCACCTTTATCTGGGCGGTACGCTCGTCCGCGACGCTGCCATGCACTGCATCGTAAAATCCCTGTTGCTCCAGAAGCTGCTCC
>CAMFLW010000206.1 GCA_945957575.1 uncultured Aeromonas sp.
AAGAGGCCGAATTCTAAACAGAGTTCGGCTTTTAGTCAATCCGCCGTTCCCTCTCATCTTGCTGCGGTCTTGAAAAGGCCGCTGCCGAGCGTGAGGATCCAGAGGATCAAGGGCTCCGGATTATACTGGCAACCCGGGGTTAAACAAGGGATCCCTCAATAAAAAAGGCGGTCAGACCGCCAAAGAGAGAGCTATTCAAGGACTTTCCGCAAGAACTCCCGGGTACGGGGATCCTTGGGATCGACCAGTATCTGATCCGGCGGGCCCTGTTCGACGATCCGTCCCCCTTCCATGAAGATCACCCGATCGGCAACATCACGAGCAAATTCAATCTCATGGGTCACCACCACCATGGTCTGGTGCTGACGGGCCAACTCCTTCATCAGCCCCAAAACCTCGTCGACCCACTCGGGATCGAGCGCCGAGGTGGGCTCGTCAAACAGGATCACCTTGGAGTGGGCCGCCATGGCTCGGCCGATGCCGACCCGCTGCTGCTGGCCGCCGGAGAGGGAGGCCGGATAGGCATCCTGCTTGTCGGCAAGACCAATGTCCTTGAGGATGCCGAGCGCTGTAGCGCGGGCCTCCGCTTTTGGTTGCTTCCAGACGGTGATCAGCCCTTCGGCGATGTTGTCGAGTGCCGTCTTGTTGGCAAACAGGGCGTAGTTCTGAAACACGAAGGAGGCCCGTTTGCGCAGTTCGATCGCTTGCTGTTCGCTTGCTTTGGCCAGATTCAGCTCGAGATCGTCGATGGCAAGGGTGCCCGCATCCGGGGTATCCAGCAGGTTCAGGCAGCGCAACAGGGTCGACTTGCCGGTGCCGGAGGGGCCGATGATGACGACAATTTCCCCCTTTTTGACCTCCAGATCGATACCGTTGAGCACCTGATTGCCGTGATATGCCTTGGAGAGGCCGGTTAGCTTGATCATCAGAGCCCTCCTTTAAATAGGCGCAGTTTTAAAACGGACTTCCAGCGTGCATTGCAAGCGGGTCAATTGCTTTGTCATGGCAAACCCCTAATAGGCACGGTTGAGACGAATTTCCAGCAGATGCTGCAAGCGGGTGAAGAAGATCACCACCACCCAGTAGATAAGCGCCACCGCCATAAAGCTCTCGAAGAACTTGAAGGAGGAGGAGGCTTCCATCTGCGCTTTGCCCATGATCTCGGCCACTCCCAGAGTGAAGGCCAGCGAGGTGCTCTTGATCATGTCGATGAAGTAGTTCATCAGCGACGGGGTGGCGATGCGTGCCGCCTGCGGCAGGATGATCCGCTGCATCGCCTGATAACGACTCATGCCGATACTGAGTGCTGCTTCCATCTGGCTTTTGTGAATACCGAGGATGGCAGCGCGGATCGACTCGGCCATGTAGGCGGCGAAGTGCAGGGTCAGACCGACGATAGCAGCGGTAAAGGCATCCATCCCCACGAAGATCGGGAATAGTTGCGGCAGTCCGTAGTAGAGCAGGAACAGCTGAACGAGTAGCGGTGTCCCCCGAAAGAACGAGATATAGAGCACCGCCAGCCAGTGGATCGCGGGGACGCGAAACACCCGTACTATCGCCAGGGCCAGCGACAGTACGAGTGCCAGCACGAATCCCCACAGGGCCATCTCCATCGTGGTGCCCAGGTATTTGAGCAGGATGGGAAACAGCCCCAGCGTGTATTCGAAGTCAAATTCCATCATTTATTTGTCGGTGATGTCAGAAGCGAACCATTTCTCGGAGATCTGGCGCAGGGAGCCATCCTTGCGCATAGCGGTCAGGGCCTCGTCGACCTTCTTCAGCAGCGCCTGTTTCTCCGGGGTCTTCAGGAAGGGCAGGGCGTTCTCGATGGTTTCGAACGGTACGCCAGCCTGTTGCAGCGGCAGCTTGGACTCCTTGATCAGCTGGGCGGTGGAGACACGGTCCATCACGAAGGCGTCGATGCGACCCAGGGCGACATCCTGCTCGAAGGCGGAGTCATAGGTGCGGATATCGATCTTCTTGTTAGTGTCATTCTTGCGCAGCAGCTCTTCGAAGTTGGAACCCAGGTTCACGGCAACGCTCTTGCCTTCCAGATCCTTGATGCCGTGGATGGTGTTGTTGCCCTTGCGGACCACGATCTGGGCACCGTCATAGACGTAAGGTTGGGAGAAGTCGTACTTCGCCTTGCGCTCGTCAGTGATGGTGATCTGGTTGGAGATGGTATCGATGCGGCCGGTCTCCAGCATGCCAAACAGGCCGGAGAAGCTGGCGGTCACGAATTCGACCTGGTAGCCGGTACGCTCGCCGATCTGGTTCCACATATCCACTTCAAAGCCCTGCAGTTTGTCCTGCTTGACGAAAGTGAACGGGAAGTACTTGCCGGACATGCCGACCTTGATGGTCTCTTGGGCGATGGCCTGACCGGACAGGGTTGCGAGCAGGATGGCAGCGCCGGAAATGAGCTTGATGGATGTTTTCATGGTGTTTCTCTCTCTCAATGTCTTGTATTTGTAGTTGTAATAACTGGTTTGGCTCTGATGGTATTGGAATAAAATTTAAAAAATAAATGACATTTGGTTATATGACATAACAGGAATGAGGGGATGGATCCGCTTGTTCACAGGGTGGATCAAGCTGTGGGTAACTTTGGGGATGAAATATGATCCAAAGCGGCTGGATCCTTGAAAGTCAAGGATCTTATTTGCTGGATCCACCGGGCGATGGCTGGAGATCCGGCGGCTAAAAACGTAGAATAGCCGGTCTTTAGTTAATCAATCGACAGGAGTTTAGAGTGACTGCTTCGCTATGGCAGCAGTGCCTTAACCGGCTGCAAGATGAGTTGCCCTCGGCAGAATTCAGCATGTGGATCCGGCCGCTTCAAGCGGAGTTGAGTGACAATACTCTGACCCTGTATGCCCCGAATCGCTTCGTTCTGGACTGGGTACGGGACAAGTACCTCATCCGGGTGAACGGCATCATCAACGAACTCTGCGGGGTCGATGGCCCCGCTCTGCGTTTTGATATCGGCAATCGTCCTCACCCCGTTACCGTCGCTGCAAGCAGAGCGCCGGTACAGGGTGCCGCGCCTGTGAATAACTTGCAGAAGAGCTGGGAAAGCAAGGCTGAAGCCAAGCCCGAGCCGAACCACAAGAGCAACACCAACGTGAACTATACCTTCGAGAA
>CAMFLW010000207.1 GCA_945957575.1 uncultured Aeromonas sp.
ACCTTGCTATAGGGAGTATTGAGAAAACGCTCACGGGCGGCAGCAAGCAACTTGTCACGAATGTCAGAACGTCCGACCGGACGACCAGGTCTACGTTTTTCCATTTAACACCTCAGATAATTCAGCCAATGCTGATAAGTCGATCTGGTTGTGCAGAGAATAGAGCACAGCAGGAATGACCAGATAATCGGTCATGGGCCGAATATGGGACAAGGAAATTTGCAATCCTTTACAATCCGATTAAATACGTCAGCAGATTGCCCCTGACCTTCCGTGTTGACACAGCATAAAAATCTCGATATTGGTAAAAGCGTTATCGACTGGAAGGAATAACAACGTCATGCGTATCGCCACCCCGCTACTACTAATCTCCCTAATCGCGTTAACTCGCGCGGGATCCTTGTAGCCGGGCTAAGGCATAGCCGGAATTTACAAAAACCCGTGCACCCTGCACGGGTTTTTTTATGCCGCCGCAGGATGCACGTCACCGAACTTAGGAAGAGGGAAGTCACATGTCAGATCGGGTCATCATATTCGATACCACCTTGCGTGATGGTGAGCAGGCCCTGGCGGCCAGTTTGACAGTCAAGGAGAAGCTGCAGATCGCCCAGGCACTGGAGCGGCTCGGTGTCGACGTCATGGAGGTGGGCTTCCCGGTCTCTTCTCCCGGCGATTTTCAATCGGTGCAAACCATCGCCCGCCACATCAAGAACAGCCGGGTCTGCGCCCTCGCCCGCGCCCTGCCCAAGGATATCGACGCCGCAGGCGAAGCCTTGCGGGTCGCCGAGGCGTTTCGCATCCACACCTTTATCTCCACCTCCTCCATCCATGTGGAGAGCAAGCTGAAAAAGAGCTTCGAGGATGTGCTGGAGATGGGGGTCGGCGCCATCAAGCACGCCCTGCGCTACACCGATGATGTGGAGTTCTCCTGCGAGGATGCGGGCCGCACCCCGATAGACAACCTGTGCCGCATGGTGGAGGCCGCCATCAAAGCGGGCGCCCGCACCATCAATATCCCCGATACCGTCGGCTACACGGTACCGACCGAGTTCTCCGGCATCATCCACACCCTGTTCAACCGGGTCCCCAACATCGACAAGGCGATCATCTCGGTCCACTGCCACGACGATCTGGGGCTCTCGGTGGCCAACTCCATCGGCGCGGTGCAGATGGGGGCCCGCCAGATCGAGTGCACCATCAACGGCATCGGCGAACGGGCGGGCAACTGCTCGCTGGAAGAGGTGGCGATGATCCTCAAAACCCGCGCCGACCTGCTCGGGGTGCAAACCAATATCCGCCACAACGAAATTCATCGCACCAGCACCCTCGTCAGCCAGCTGTGCAACATGCCGGTGCAGCCCAACAAGGCGATCGTCGGGGCCAACGCTTTCTCCCATAGCTCCGGCATCCATCAGGATGGGGTGCTCAAGGCGAAAAATACCTACGAAATCATCACTCCCGAGAGCATCGGCCTGACCCAGAACAACCTCAACATGACCTCCCGCTCCGGCCGCCACGTCATCAAGCACCGGATGGAGTCCATGGGCTACGCCGAGAGCAGCTACGACCTCGATCACCTCTACGGCAAGTTCCTGACCTTGGCCGACAAGAAGGGGCAGGTATTCGACTACGACCTCGAAGCGCTGGCCTTCTTCAGCCAGATCCACGAGGAGCCGGAGCACTTCAAACTGGAGTACCTCGGGGTGCAGAGCGGCAGCTCGGTACTGGCCACCGCCTCGGTCAAATTGAAGGTGGGTCAGGATCTGATCTGCGAAGCGGCCACCGGCAATGGTCCGGTTGATGCTGTCTACCAGTGCATCAACCGCATCACCGGCTATGAGATCCGCATCGACAAATATGCCCTCAAGAGCAAGGGCGAAGGGGAAGATGCCCTCGGTCAGGTCGATATCGTCGCCGAGTACAAGGGGCGCAAATTCCACGGCATGGGGCTGGCCACCGACATCATCGAATCCTCGGCCCACGCCCTGCTCCATGTGATCAACAGCATCTGGCGCGCCGATCAGGTGGCCGAACAGATGGAACGCAATAACAGCATCAAATCAGAAACCGTCTGAACAGGGCTCGGAACCAAACAGACGGCATGGAATGACAATATCAGGATGGAGAGTGTATGAGCAGTTATCGGATCGCAGTATTGCCGGGTGACGGCATTGGCCCGGAAGTGATGGCCGAGGCCGTCAAGGTGCTGGAGAAGGTGCAGGCCAGGTTCGGCCTCGCCTTCGAGTATGATCACCATGACGTGGGCGGCATCGCCATCGACAACCACGGTACCCCGCTGCCGCAAAGCACGATCAAAGGCTGCGAAGCGGCCGATGCCGTGCTGTTTGGCTCGGTGGGCGGCCCGAAATGGGAACATCTGCCCCCCAACGATCAGCCGGAACGTGGCGCCCTGCTGCCCCTGCGCGCCCACTTCAAGCTGTTCTGCAACCTGCGTCCGGCCCGCATCTACAATGGTCTGGAGCAGTTCTCGCCGCTGCGCGCCGATATTTCCGATCGCGGTTTTGACATCGCCTGCGTGCGCGAGCTGACCGGTGGCATCTACTTCGGCCAGCCCAAGGGGCGTGAGGGAGAAGGGGCGAACGAGAAGGCATTCGACACCGAGGTGTACCATCGCTTCGAGATTGAGCGCATCGCCAAGATTGCCTTTGAGTCGGCTCGCGTGCGCCGTGGCAAGGTCACCTCCATCGACAAGGCCAACGTGCTCGCCTCTTCCATTCTGTGGCGCGAGGTGGTGACGCAAGTCGCCAAGTCCTATCCGGACGTAACCCTCAACCATATGTACATCGATAACGCCACCATGCAGCTCATCAAGGATCCGTCCCAGTTCGATGTGCTGCTCTGCTCCAACCTGTTTGGTGACATCCTCTCCGACGAGTGCGCCATGATCACCGGCTCCATGGGACTGCTCCCCTCAGCCAGCCTCAACGAATCGGGTTTCGGCCTGTTCGAACCGGCCGGTGGTTCGGCCCCGGATATCGCCGGCAAAGGGATTGCCAACCCCATCGCCCAGATCCTCTCCGCCGCCCTGATGCTGCGTTACAGCCTGGGCCAGGAAGCTGCCGCCCAGGCCATCGAGCAGGCCGTGGCCCAGACCCTGGCCGAGGGTTACTTCA
>CAMFLW010000208.1 GCA_945957575.1 uncultured Aeromonas sp.
CCCACTGGATCTGGTCGGCACGGGCGAAGGAGTTGTTGATGCGCTCCACCACCGATGGTACGGAGTTGGCCGGGTAGAGGGACTGATCCGGATACATGGTGGAGGACAAGTTGTTGTCCGCCGCAACCTGCCAGCCGGAGAGGTAGATCGCCTCGATCCCCGCCTTGGCCTGCTGCACCGCCTGACCGCCGGTCAGGGCGCCGAGGCAGTTGACGTAACCTTTTTTGGCGTCGCCATGGATCAGTTCCCACAGTTTGTCAGCGCCGCGTTGGGCCAGGGTGTGCACCGGCTGCAAGCTGCCGCGCAGGTTCACCACATCTTCGGCGCTGTAGCCGCGCTTGATCCCTTTCCAGCGGGGGTTTTCCGCCCAGTCTTTCTCGATAGCCTGGATCTGTTGCTCACGGGTCAGTGCCATATCAGTTCCCTCTTTCATTGATTTCACGTTTCCATTGACTTGTTATTGGCGAGCCCCGCCCGGGGCCCGGAGTTCAGAGCCGCTCGTAACCGGGCAGCGTCAGAAAATCGATCAGAGTATCGGCGCAGGTGATCTCTTCCATCAGCTCGCCTGCCTCGGCAAAGCGACCCGATTGCCAGCGCTCGGCACCCACTTCGGCTTTGACCACCTCCTGCTCCTCGGCCAGCATCTGGCGGAACAGATCCTTGGTCACCACCTTGCCGTTCGACAGGCTCTTGCCGTGGCGGATCCATTGCCAGATGGAGGTGCGGGAGATCTCGGCGGTAGCGGCATCTTCCATCAGACCGTAGATGGGCACGCAGCCGTTGCCGTTGATCCAGGCCTCCAGATATTGCAGGGCGACCCGGATATTGGTACGCATGCCTGCTTCGGTCCGCTCGCCCTCACAGGGGGCCAGCAGGTCGGCGGCAGTGATGGGGGCATCCTGCTCGCGCAGCACACCGAGCTGGTTCTTGGCACCAGCCGCAATGGTGGCGTTGAACACCGCCATCGCAGTATCGGCGAGGCCGGGGTGGGCGACCCAGGTACCATCGTGGCCGTTGTTGGCTTCGCGCTCCTTGTCGGCCTTGACCTTGGCGAAGACCTGTTCGTTGACGGCGGCATCCTTGGCCGGAATAAAGGCGGCCATGCCACCCATCGCCAGCGCGCCGCGCTTGTGACAGGTCTTGATCAGCAGCCGCGAGTAGGCGGAGAGGAACGGCTTGTCCATGGTTACCACCTGACGATCAGGCAGTACCCGGTCCGGATGGTTCTTCAAGGTCTTGATGTAGCTGAAGATGTAGTCCCAGCGGCCGCAGTTCAGCGCGACGATGTGATCCTTCATCTGATAGAGCAGCTCATCCATCTCGAATACGGCTGGCAGGGTTTCAATCAGCACGGTGGCCTTGATGGTACCGCGAGGCAGACCGAATTTGTCCTCGGTCCAGGCGAACACCTCGCCCCACCAGCGCCCTTCCAGATGGCTCTGCAACTTGGGCACGTAGAAGTAGGGGCCGGAGCCTTTGGCCAGCAGCGCCTGATAGTTGTGCAGGAAATAGAGGGCAAAATCGAACAGGCCGCCGGGGATCGGCTCGCCATCGAAGGTGACATGTTTTTCCGGCAGATGCAGGCCGCGCACCCGGCAGATGAGCACCGCCGGATTGGGTTTCAGGGTATAGGCCTTTCCTTCCGGACTGATGTAGGAGACGGTGCCGTTGACTGCATCGCGCAGGTTGATTTGACCCTCGATCACTTTATTCCAAGCGGGGGCCAGTGAATCCTCGAAGTCCGCCATAAACACCTTGACGTTGGCGTTGAGGGCGTTGATCACCATCTTGCGCTCGACCGGGCCGGTGATCTCCACACGGCGGTCTTGCAGGTCGGCGGGAATGCCGCGAATGGTCCAGTCACCGTCACGGATGTGGGCGGTTTCCGGCAGGAAGTCCGGTAACTCGCCGCCATCGATACGGGCCTGACGTGCCACACGTTGTTTCAGCAACTCCCCTCTTTGGGGAGCAAAACGTTCCACCAGTTCGGAGACCAGAGCCACCGCGTCCGGCGTCAGAATTTGCGCGTATTCGGGCAGCATCTCGCCCTGGATGCGAAGGCGGGCGCTGCAGTGGGTCTGAGCCGGTGCCGACATAAGGTTCACTCCTTTGAGAATTACATTTTGAACTTACTAACTACGACTAAAGTCGAATCCCTGTTCTTGCAAACTTCCCGTAACAGCCGGGTAACACGATTGATAAGGTGCGAAATATTGTCGATTACGTCAACAGTTTTTTTTAAACACCTGTTTCCATGTCATGGTTAAGTTAATGTTTTTTATTGCTTTATTGGATTGGTGTAAAAGCTCTATGCAGATGGTTATGCTCCTGCATTTTCCCATCGAGCAACGGCTAATTTGGGGCGTGACCTCACCTCTCATTTTGTAATTAATTACGTAATAAAATTACAAATGCAAAAACAAATCCCGACCTTACTCCAGGCTTTGCCAAAACAGCCGTATAAAGTGCGTTTGAATGTGGTAATGAATGTTTTGCTATTGCTAGGTCTGATTGGTGAACGTGCGTTTTAAACTTGGAGTGGTGGTATGGGGGCTGCTGGCACCTGCGGCTGCAGCGATGGAAAGTGAAGCGCAATAACGTAGGTTTGCATCAGTTGTCGGGGGGAATGCCGGGGAGGGAAGGAGGAGATGCGTCAGTCAATTATTCTGTCATCATTGATAAAATTAGCGGTTTGTCGTTTTTTGCCGTTTTCTCGCCAAGTGCGGGAAACAGAGGGGGCGAACAGGTGATGCGCGGGGGATTGAGCGGCCATCTGGCCGGGCTCAATAGCCAACATCCGGTTCGGCAAGATCGATCACATCTAGCTGGATGACCTGTTCATCTTCGCTTTCGGTGTGGCAAGGGGTGTCGTGAGGAACGGAATAAAGCGTAATGGCGGGTGTGATATCGGTGGTCTGGTTCATGTCTGGTCCTGTGTTGCACGTAAGCCGGACAGTGATCCATTCACTGGTGTTTCCACCTCCCTGTTTTGTCTGCCAGCGGAAAGGTGCGCATCTTAAATAGTTCGGTAAAAAGATTCAAGTGGTTCTGGGTGTTTTTTGTACTTGATGGGCAGGCATCGTCATGAGGATACATCGGAGGCAAAAAAATAG
>CAMFLW010000209.1 GCA_945957575.1 uncultured Aeromonas sp.
GCCATCGTGCCCGGTGACAAGGTACTGGTAGTGGACGATCTGCTGGCGACCGGCGGTACTGTCGATGCGACCGTCAAGCTGATCCGCCGCGCCGGTGGTATCGTAGCCGATGCGGCCTTCATCATCTCCCTGCCATCTCTGGGTGGCGATGCCCGCCTGACTGCCGCTGGCATCAAGGTGCTCTCACTGGTCGAACTGGCTGGCGAGTAATACCTCTTCCGCCCGATCTTCTGCATCGGGCCTGCGTTGAACCGGTGCCCTTGCGGGCATCGGTTTGAAAATCCAGCGATCCCTCTCGCTCTGACCGATAGCCGATACAGCCAGTCTGCCATTTGTGTTAGCATCCGGCCTCAATGCCCTGTCTTCCCTGCATGATGGATTTATGAGCTATCAGGTTCTGGCGCGTAAATGGCGCCCCCATACGTTTGAACAAGTGGTAGGTCAGCAACATGTGCTGACCGCCTTGACCAACGCCCTGGATCAGGGACGGCTGCATCACGCCTATCTGCTGAGTGGCACCCGCGGCGTCGGCAAGACCACCATCGCCCGTATTCTGGCCAAGAGCCTCAACTGTGAGCAGGGGATCAGCAGCCATCCGTGCGGCGTCTGCGATACCTGCCGCGAGATCGATCAGGGCAACTTTGTCGACCTGCTGGAGATTGACGCGGCGTCGCGTACCAAGGTGGAAGATACCCGCGAGCTGCTCGACAACGTGCAGTACCGCCCGGCCCGTGGTCGTTTCAAGGTCTATCTCATCGACGAAGTGCACATGTTGTCGCGTCACAGCTTCAACGCGCTGCTGAAAACCCTGGAAGAGCCGCCCCCCTATGTGAAGTTTCTGCTGGCCACCACGGATCCGCAGAAGTTGCCGATTACCATTCTCTCGCGCTGCCTGCAGTTTCATCTGAAGAGTCTGGATCAGACCCAGATCGCCAAGCAGCTCGAATGGGTGCTGGATCAGGAGGGGCAGCCCTTCGAACCGCGCGCCCTGCTGGCTCTGGCCAAAGCCGCCGACGGCAGTATGCGCGATGCCCTGAGCCTGACCGATCAGGCGCTGGCCCACGGTAACGGCAGCGTGCGCCTCGACAGCGTGCTGGCGATGCTGGGTACGCTCGATCACCGCCATCTGCACCAACTGCTGGAAGCCATCCTGCGGCAGGATGCGCCCGCGACCATGGCCAAGATCACCGAGATCGCCACTCTGGGCCCCGATTTTGATCAGCTCCACGCCGAGCTGGAAGGGCTGTTGCATCGTATCGCCATGGCCCAACTGCTACCCGCCAGCGTGCAGGAGCAGGGGGCGGACGCTGATGCCCTGCTGCAACTGGCCAAGGCGATGAGCCCGGAAGAGGTGCAGCTCTGCTACCAGATTGTGCTGGGTGGCCGTAAAGATCTTCCCTGGGCTCCCGATGGCCGCACCGCGCTGGAGATGACCTGCCTGCGGATGCTCGCCTTCTCCCCAAGGCGTGATGCCCTGCATCCGGCCAGCCTCACTGCGTTGCCCCCGTCAATGACGAGCAATGCCACTCCGGTAGCCTCCTTGCCGGGAAAGCGCCCGGCCGCTGAATCGGCCGAACTGGCACCGATCAGCGGCGCCGTACCCGCACCGCTAACCAGCCCTGTTGCCAGCACACCTGTTGCCAACAGTGCAGTGCCCGCGGTTGATGTCTCTCTGCCTGCGATGGTGGATGACATCGGCAACCCCGCCGATAGCGAGGAGGAGGCGCAAGCCATCGAGCTGTTCAGCCAGCAGGATGAGTTGCTGCGTGAAGCCGCAGGCATGGGGTATCAACCCGAGCCCGCGTTGCCACATGTTCAGCCGGATGTGCCGGCTCACTCAGCCGCACAGCACGTTGATGCTGATCGATCATCTGCCGCAGCCGATACGGACTATTCCCGTGGCGTGTCGCTGACCGCCGCCTTCGAGCCCGCGCTCGAACCGATAACCGCGCCGGTTACCGTACCTGCAGCTGTTTCAGCGGTATCGAGCATGCAGAGCCTGCTTGGCAAGCGAAATATGCTGCGCAGCCGCCAGCGTGGTCAGGATGCCCCGGCGGCGCCGCGTGCAGTGCCGGTTGCACCAGCTCGCCCTGTCGCGCCCGCTGTTGCACCGGTCGTCACCCAACAGCCAGCTCCGGTCGGCCAACCGGCCGGGCAGGGGATGGCGACGATGGGGCACTATAATGATCTGCCGCCAGTGGATCTCTATGGCGACGGTTACGAGCCGCAGGGTGACAACGGGGAGTACGAAGAGTACCTCAATCAGAGCTTTGTCGAGCAGACTCCGGCCATGAGTCACGCCCCCGTTACGGCACCGGCCCAGTCAACCGATCTGCCCCCTTGGGATCTCGACGGGCAGTCGAGCTATCGACCCGGCGAGCGCAGTGCTGCGGCGCCTGCGGTGACGCCCGCCCCAGTGCCCCAGCCGGTCGCCCCCGTTGCTACCACGGTGCTGGCTGCTGCCCCTGTGGCGCAGAGCGAGCCCGCCCAGCCGGCGATGGAAACTATCGACTGGGATGAGCTAGAGAGCGACTGCGAGCCGCAAGAGGGAGAGGCGACCCGCCTTATCCCCTCCTCGCTGCTCAATGGTTGTGGCGACCCTTGGGCCGAGTTGATCGCCCACACCCAGGTGGGTGGTCGGCTGCGCCAACTGGCCATCAACTCGGTGATGACGCGGGAAGGGGACAAGGTGTTGCTGACCCTCAAGCCCGAGCAGCGCCATCTGGTGAGCGACAAGGCGCGCGCCGATCTGGCCGAGATCATCGGCCCGGCACTGGGGCAACCGGTGCAGGTCGAGGTAACGCTCGGCGTGGTGCCTGACAAGGAGACCCCCCTCGAGATCGAACACCGCCTCTATCTCGGGGTGCGCGAGCAGGTGAGCCGTGATCTGGAGCAGGATCCCAACGTACAGTTTTTAGTTCAGCGGTTTGGTGCCGTGCTCCATCATGAGAGCATTGAGCCCCTCAACCGCTAAATTCCGTGGCCGGGAGCTCGCTTCCGGTTGAAAAGCAGTTTGGCTGTCCCCATCTAGGACAGACAAGCCCACAGCCCGGCGCTGGATGCCGGATTTCAAGACGAGAGACGACATATGTTTGGTAAAGG
>CAMFLW010000210.1 GCA_945957575.1 uncultured Aeromonas sp.
CGGCATAGGCGAGCTGCCATAACACAAAATTGCTGATGCGATGATCGCCCCCGGTACGGATCAACAGGTCCACGGGGGGCAGATCGGCCATGCAAACCTCACGGGTCAGCATGGACTCATCAATGTCGTCAGCTGCCAGTTCACCGGCAGCGACCGCTTTGGCCAACTTGCGGGCCGCCTGGGCGATATCCCACTGACCACCATAGTTGGCCGCAATATTCAGGGTCAGCCCCTTGTTATCAGCGGTCAGGGCTTCCGCCTTGGCGATTTTGGCCTGCAACCGCTCACTAAAGCGAGCGGTATCGCCAATCACCTTGAGCCGGATCCCGTTGCTGTGCAGTTTCTGCACTTCCCGGCCCAGCACGGAGATAAACAGCTCCATCAAGGCACTGACCTCCCCTTCCGGGCGACGCCAGTTTTCGCTGGAGAAGGCGAACAGGGTCAATGCTTCGATCTTGGCCCGGGCGGCAAAGGTCACCGCCTCACGTACCGACTTGACGCCCGCCTTGTGGCCATAAACCCGCATCTTGCCTCGGTTCTGGGCCCAGCGACCGTTACCATCCATGATGATGGCAACGTGACGGGGTAAAGACGAGTTGGCACAATCACCCAACGCAGCCAAAAGCGACATGGTTTTCTCCCACAAAGACAAAAGCGCCGTGCAGGGGCACTACACGGCGCTCGTAATATACCTTTCAGGCGGTTAGATTTCCATTAGCTCCTTCTCCTTTGCGGCAAGGGCCTCATCGACCAGCTTGACGTAGGAGTCGGTCAGCTTCTGGATCTCTTCCTGGGCACGACGGTCGTCATCCTCGGAGATCTCTTTGTCCTTCAGCAGCGCTTTCAGATCGGCGTTGGCGTCACGACGGATGTTGCGCACGGCAACACGGGCGTTTTCTGCTTCGGCACGGACGATCTTGGTCAGATCGCGACGGCGCTCTTCGGTCAGCGGCGGCAGCGGCACGCGCAGGGTCTGGCCATTGCTGGACGGGTTCAGGCCCAGATCGGAGGTCAGGATCGCCTTCTCGACCGCCTGGATCATGGAGCGGTCAAAAATGGAGATGGAGAGAGTGCGAGCATCTTCTGCCACGACGTTGGCCAACTGTTTCAGCGGAGTGGCTGCACCGTAATACTCAACCTGGATGCCGTCGAGCAGGCTCGGGTGAGCACGGCCGGTACGGATCTTGGACATTTGGGTCTTGAGCGCTTCTACGCTCTTACCCATACGGTCCTTGGCGTCGTTTTTAATCTCGTTGATCACAGTGGTTTTCCTTTTGGCGAACGAGCCGCTACACGGCTCGTGTCTATCTTATTTACTGACGTGATGGATAGGATAAGAGCGCCAGGTGGCTCACTTTTATCTTATTTACCAACGTGGTGGATCAGAGTGCCTTCCGGTTCACCCATGACAACCCGGCGCAGGGCACCCGGTTTGTTCATGTTGAACACACGGATCGGCAGATCATGGTCACGTGCCAGGGTAAAGGCAGCAAGATCCATCACCTTGAGCTCTTTTTCAAGAACTTCATCATAACTCAGTTCATGATACAGCACGGCATCCGGATTCTTGACCGGATCTTCGTTGTATACGCCATCAACCTTGGTGGCTTTGAGCACCACGTCAGCTTCGATCTCGATCCCGCGCAGGCAAGCTGCAGAATCGGTAGTAAAGAAGGGGTTGCCGGTACCGGCAGAGAAGATAACGACTTTGCCAGCACGCAACTGGCTGATTGCCTCGGCCCAGCCGTAAGAGTCACAGACGCCCTGCAGCGAGATGGCAGACATCAGACGGGCATTCACATAAGCACGATGCAGGGCATCACGCATGGCCAGACCGTTCATCACGGTTGCCAGCATACCCATGTGGTCGCCCACCACGCGGTTCATGCCCGCTTTGGCAAGACCGGCACCACGGAACAGGTTGCCGCCACCGATGACCAGACCGACCTGAACACCCAACTCAACCAGTTCTTTGATCTCTTGGGCCATCCGCTCCAGCACCGCCGGATCAATGCCGAAACCCTCGGATCCTTGCAGGGCTTCACCACTCAACTTCAGAAGAACACGTCTGTATGCAGGTTTGGGATTGGTACTCATGTCACTGATTCCTGGTCATATAAAGACCGCGACATAAGTCGCGGTCTGGGGAAACGGAAAAACCGGTTCGATTAGGCCTTTTGAGCGGCCGCGATTTGGGCTGCAACTTCAGCAGCGAAATCGGTCTCTTGCTTCTCGATGCCTTCGCCCACTTCGAAACGGGTGAAGGAGACAACGTCAGCGCCTTCTTTCTTCAGCAGCTCGGCAACGGTCATGGAAGGATCTTTCACGAACGGTTGACCAGTCAGGGAAACCTCACCGGTGAACTTCTTCATGCGGCCTTCAACCATCTTCTCGGCGATCTCTTTCGGCTTGCCGGAGTTGATGGCGATGTCGATCTGGATTTCGCGCTCTTTGGCAACGACTTCGGCAGACACGTCTTCAGGCTTGACGAATTGCGGGCTGTTGGCAGCAACGTGCATGGCCAGATCTTTGGCCAGCTCGGCAGAACCACCGGTCAGCTTGGTGATAACACCAATGCGGGAACCGTGAACGTAGGTACCCAGGTTGTCACCTTCAACCAGCATCACGCGACGCAGGTTCATGTTCTCACCGATCTTGGCGATCAGGTTGGTGATGGTCAGCTCGACGGATTCGCCGTTACCGAAGTCAGCGGCTTTCAGCGCGTCAACGTCAGCAATTTTCTGGGTCGCAGCGATATCAGCGATCTTCTGGCCCATTGCCATGAAGCTGGCATCTTTGGCGACGAAGTCGGTTTCGCTGTTCAGCTCGATCATGACGGCAACGTTGCCTTCGGTGCGAGCAAAGATAACGCCTTCAGCGGCGATACGGCCCGCTTTCTTGGCGGCTTTGGCCTGACCGGATTTGCGCATGTTCTCAATGGCCAGCTCGATATCACCAGCAGCTTCTTCCAGTGCTTTTTTGCAATCCATCATGCCAGCGGCAGTGCGCTCGCGCAGTTCTTTTACCAGGGCGGCAGTAACGTTAGCCATGTCCAGTATCCTCGGTCTTGAATTGACAAGAAACAGGGGCCACAAGGGCC
>CAMFLW010000211.1 GCA_945957575.1 uncultured Aeromonas sp.
GACATTATCTTACAAAGATACCGATATGGTAAATGGTTGAAACTAAATCAATCAGAGATTGTTAGCCCAAGGGCTGCTCTTGCGGTGCCTGATCCAACCCGAAAGCCGCGTGCAGGGCTCGCACCGCCAGCTCCAGATACTTCTCGTCAATCACCACAGAGATTTTGATTTCAGAGGTCGAGATCAACTGCATGTTGATCCCCTCCTCGCCCAATACCTTGAACATGGTGCGCGCAACACCGGGATGGTTCCACATGCCGACACCGACAATGGAAACCTTGGCAATTTCGCCATTTCCCTGCACGCAGGAGGCGCCAAGTTCGGTGGCGGTCTCCTCCAGCAGTGCCCGGGCGCGGCGATAGTCGTCACGATTCACCGTGAAGGTGAAGTCGGCGGTGCCATCTCCCAGGGTGTTCTGCACAATCATGTCGACATCAATGTTGGCGTCACTGATCGGATTCAGGATCTGCGCGGCAACGGTTGGTCTGTCCGGCACGCCCAGAATGGTCAGGCTGGCCTCGTTGCGGTTAAAAGCGATCCCGGATACTAAGGGAGCTTCCATCCTATCACCTCCATATGTGATTAAGGTTCCCTCTCCGTCGATAAAGCTCGACAGCACCCGCAGCGGGACGCGGTACTTGCCCGCAAACTCCACCGAGCGGATCTGCAGCACCTTGGCGCCGAGACTGGCCATCTCCAGCATCTCCTCGAAGGTGATGGTGTCGAGACGACGCGCCTTGGGCTCGATGCGCGGATCCGTGGTGTATACCCCATCCACATCGGTAAAGATCTGGCACTCATCGGCCTTGATGGCCGCCGCCACGGCAACCGCCGTGGTATCCGAACCGCCGCGGCCCAGGGTCGTGATGGCGTTATGCTCGTCACGACCCTGGAAACCGGCGATCACCACCACCTTGCCCGCAGCCAGTTCGGCATGAACCAGCTCGGTGTCGATGTGGGTGATGCGCGCCTTGCCATAGGCGGAATCGGTATGAATCCGTACCTGATCACCGGTCATTGAGACCGCGGGGCAACCGCGTTTGTTCAACGCGATGGCCAGCAGCGCTATGGTGACCTGCTCACCGGTGGAGACCAGTACATCCATCTCGCGCCGGTTGGCATCAGGATCCAGCTGCTGGGCCATGCCCAGCAACCGGTTGGTTTCGCCCGACATGGCGGAGACAACCACCACCACGTCGTGTCCCTGGGCGCGGGTCTGCTCGACCCGCTCAGCTACCGCCTCGATCCGCTCCAGTGTGCCGACCGAGGTGCCGCCGTACTTCTGTACATAGAGTGCCACAGATCACCTCGCCCGATTACAGGCGCTCTTCCAGCCAGGAGTGAACGGATTGCAGCGCTGCCGGCACCGCCTCAGGCAGGGTACCACCCGCCTGTGCCATGTCCGGACGGCCACCGCCCTTGCCACCCACCTGCTGGGCAACCAGATTGACCAGCTCACCGGCCTTGACCTTGCCGGTCAGGTCGTTGGTAACACCGGCGATCAGGTTGACCTTGCCATCGGCACAGGTTGCCAGCAGCACAACACCGGACTTCATCTGGTTCTTCAGCTCGTCCAGCATGCCGCGCAGGGATTTCGGATCGGCCCCTTCCAGCGCTGCAACCAGCACCTTCTGACCATTGATCTCGACCACCTGGCCCAGCAGGTCGTTACCGGCCTGAGCGGCCAGTTTGGCCTTGAGCTGCTCCAGCTCGCGCTCCATCATCTTGGCCTTGTCCAACACCTGACGCACCTTGTCCGCCAGGGAGAACTGATCTCCCTTGATGAGGGCCGCAGTCTCTTCGATCTGCTCACCCAGCTGATGCATGAAGTCGATGGCCGCTTTGCCGGTCACCGCTTCGATACGGCGCACGCCAGCAGCGATACCGCTCTCGGCGATGATCTTGAAGAAGCCGATATCACCGGTGCGCTTGGCGTGAGTACCGCCGCACAGCTCGGTGGAGTAGTCGCCCATGCGCACAACACGCACGTCATCTTCATATTTTTCACCAAACAGCGCCATGGCACCGGCGGACTTGGCCGCTTCCAGATCCATCAGCTGGGTGGTGATTTCGTGGTTGGCGCGGATCTGGTTGTTGACCAGCTCCTCGACCCGGCGAATGGTCGCCATGGTCAGCCCCTCGAAGTGGGAGAAGTCAAAGCGCATGCGCTCGGCCCCTACCAGAGAACCTTTCTGGGTGACATGCTCGCCCAGAGCCTGACGCAGGGCAGCGTGCAGCAGGTGAGTCACGGAGTGGTTCAGGGCGATAGCCTGACGACGGTCGCCATCAACCACGGCTTCCACTTCGGCGCCCTTCTCCAGGGTGCCCAGCTCCATGTAGCCCTTGTGGATGATCGCCTTGCCCGCTTTGACGGTATCGGTCACGGCAAAGATGCCGTCGTCCACTTTCAGGGTACCGCTGTCGCCAATCTGGCCGCCGGACTCGGCGTAGAAGGGGGTCTCCTCCAGCACGATGACCGCTTCGTCACCGGCAATAAGACCGCTCACCTCTTCCACACCCTTGTAGATACCGACCACGCGAGTGCGCTCGGTCAGGGTCTTGTAACCGGTGAAGGGGGTCTCGAAGTCGAGCTTGAGCATCTCGTTGTAGTTCACGCCGAAGCTGGACGCTTCCTTGGCACGAGCACGCTGCTTCTCCATCTCGGCCTTGAAGCCCTCTTCGTCGATGCCGATCTCGCGCTCGCGCACCACGTCGGCAGTCAGGTCGGCCGGGAAGCCGTAAGTGTCATAGAGCTTGAACACCACTTCGCCCGGAATAACCTTGGCATCGCCCAGGTTGGCCAGAGCGTCTTCCAGCAGCAGCAGACCGCGATCCAGAGTGCGGACGAACTGCTCCTCTTCGATGCGCAGCACGCGCTCGACCAGCGGCAGCTGGGCGATCAGCTCGGCAGCGACATCCTTCATCTGCACTGCCAGCTCGGCAGCCAGTTTGTAGAAGAAGACATCGGTAGCGCCCAGCTTGCGACCGTGACGCACGGCGCGGCGGATGATGCGGCGCAGCACATAGCCACGACCTTCGTTGGACGGCATCACGCCATCTGCCACCAGGAAGGCGCAGGAGCGGA
>CAMFLW010000212.1 GCA_945957575.1 uncultured Aeromonas sp.
AGGCGCGAAGGTGATTAGTATCAAATTTTGGAGTTTTATTACAACCGCAGTCCCGACAGCACGCGTACAGAATTCAGCCCATCCCTGGCTACGATTAAAAAAAACAAACTAAATTAGAGGCTTATACCAGTAAAAACGGCTGAAAAAAGTGATCCAACCAGTCAAAAAAAATGTTTTACCGGCCCTCTATCTTAGCGTTTTTTGTTCTTACGAAATCCGCTTTCGTCTCCCTTCTCGCAGCGAAAGGCCAAAAAGTAACATTTTCACAACAAAAACGGGATCGCTCAACCGCCAGATAGCGGGAGAGGACCCCGACAATTCAATCGCTTCGCCCGTTTGGCGCCGATTGGCAGCCCTTACCAGGCCGCTTCATAAATATGCTGGCTCTGCACCAGATCGATATCGCCGTGCTCGCCCAGACGGGTCATGCCGTGCTCACCCAGCTTGCCGATCAGGGTATCGATACCCAGATCTTTGAGACCGTAGTCGCGCAGCCGGGTCTTGACCCCCATCCGCTCGAAGAAGTCGCGGGTCGCGGCGATGGCATCGTCGATGCGCTCCGCTTCGCTGCCGCTGCGCAGACCCCATACCCGCTCTGCGTATTGCAGCAGCTTGGCATGCTTCTGTTTGCGCTTGGCCTGCAGCAGGGCGGGCAGCACGGCTGCCAGAGTCTGGGCATGATCGAGGCCGTGCAGGGCGGTCAGCTCGTGACCCAGCATGTGGGTAGCCCAGTCCTGCGGCACACCGGCACCGATCAGGCCGTTCAGCGCCATGGTGGCGCTCCACATGATGTTGGCGCGCACCTCGTAGTTGTGCGGCTCGGCCAGCGCCTTGGGCCCCTCTTCGATCAGGGTCAGCAGCAAGCCTTCGGCGAAGCGATCCTGCACCTTGGCGTTGACCGGATAGGTGAGGTACTGCTCCACGGTATGGACGAAAGCATCCACCACGCCATTCGCCACCTGACGCTCGGGCAGAGTGTAGGTGAGCACCGGATCGAGCACGGCGAAGCGCGGCATCACAAACGGCGAGAAGAAGTGCACCTTGTCGCCACTGCTGCGACGGGTGATAACGGCGCCCATGTTCATTTCGGAACCGGTCGCCGGCAGGGTCAGCACCGTGCCGAGCGGAATGGCGGAGCGCACTTCGTTGCCGACGGTCTCGAGAATGTGCCAGGGCTCTTTGGCAGGATCGTAGTGCGCGGCGGCGGCGATAAACTTGGTGCCATCGAGCACCGAGCCACCGCCAACGGCGAGCAGGAAATCGACCCGCTCGGCACGAGCCAGCGCCACCGCCCCCATCAGGGTCTCGTAGGCAGGGTTGGGCTCGATGCCGCCAAATTCAAACAGGGTGAAGCCAGCCAGCTCGCTGCGGATCTGCTCCAGCAGGCCGCTGCGTAGCACGCTGCCGCCACCGTAGGTGATCATGATGCGGGCATCGCGCAGGAGCTGTTCGCGCAACCGGGCGATCTGCCCTTGGCCGAACAGGATTTTGGTCGGGGTATGGAGGGTAAAGTTGTTCATCGACATTGTCTTCTTCTGATAGTCAGGGCGGCCAGGCCGCGAAATCGTGGTTGCATTTTTCTCCAGAACACCCCTACCATCAAGACAACATCCTGCTTGATTCTTGCCTATTTCTACAAAGCAGCGAAAAACGGAACAGTCGAATCAAAGAGCACCCATGCCAAATCGTTACAGCGACCTCGCCGCCAGAGTGGCCCGCCACGTCACCACCCCCGGCATCTCCCCGTCACCGGTGAAACAGGTCAACCTCATCTACACCACCGAGTACCACGGCCGCACTCCGGTGCTCTATCAGCCGCGGATGATAGTGATCCTGCAGGGGCACAAGGTGGGTTATCTGGCGGATCAGGTTTTTCGCTACGACCCCAACCACTACCTGCTGATGACCCTGCCGCTGCCCTGCGAGTGCGAGTGCTTCGCCTCCCCCGAGCAGCCCCTGATCGGTTTCTCCATCGAGATCGATCTGGTCATCCTGCAGGAGCTGCTGCTTGAGCTGGGGGATGCCCTGCCCGCCCCCACACCGCAAAAGAGCGGCGTCCACTCGGTGCCCCTGTCGGAGACCATGTTCTGCGCCGCCGAGCGGCTGATCGAGCTGATGGACAATCCGCTGCACGCCAGGGTGCTGGGGCCGCAGACGGTGCGGGAGATGCTGTTTCACGCCCTCACCGAGGGGGGCGGCCCGGCGTTGCAGGCGCTCGCCAACCGCCACAATCATGTGGGCCAGATCGCCCGGGTGCTGCGTATGATAGAGCAGCGCTACGCCGACAACCTCACCATGGAGGAGCTGGCGCGGGAGGTGAACATGAGCGTCTCTGCCTTTCACCACCACTTCAAGGCGGTCACCGCCACCTCGCCGCTGCAGTACATCAAGTCGTTTCGCCTCCACAAGGCGCGGATGATGATGCTGCACGACGGCATCAAGGCGGGGGCCGCCGCCGCCAGAGTCGGTTACGAGAGCAACTCCCAGTTCAGCCGGGAGTACAAACGGTTCTTCGGCAGCACGCCGACAGATCAGGCCTCCCGCTTTCGGGATGGCCAGCTTCGCATCATAGAGGGATAACGAGAGAGGGATTACCTATGCGTTCACTGCTTTGTCTGTTTACCGTCTGGCTGCTGACGGCCTGTACCGGCCTCGCCGACGGCATCCGCCCCGTCACCGGCTTCCAGCTCGACCGCTATCTCGGCACCTGGTACGAGATTGCCCGCCTAGACCACGGTTTCGAGCGCGGGCTGGAGCAGGTGAGCGCCAGCTACAGCCTGCGCGACGATGGCGGCGTCAAGGTGCTCAACCGCGGCAAGCAGAGCGATGGCAGCTGGCGCGAAGCCGAGGGCAAGGCCTACTTCGTCGGCAGCCCTAACGAGGCACGGCTCAAGGTGAGCTTCTTCGGCCCCTTCTACGGCGGCTACAACGTTATCGACCTCGACCCCGATTACCAGCTCTCGCTGGTGACCAGCTACAACCACGACTACCTCTGGATCCTCGCCCGCTCACCCAACCCGCCCAAGGCGAAGGTGGATGCGCTG
>CAMFLW010000213.1 GCA_945957575.1 uncultured Aeromonas sp.
GCTACTCCAGCAAAGTTCTGGACCTGATCGCTCACATCTCCAAGTAATTTGGGATGCGCAATCGCGTAGCTTGAAAAAGGCGGCCATTGGCCGCCTTTTTGTTTTCCGGTTTCCCCTGATGACAGGAGTCCACATGCAATCCATTCGTCCCCTGACAGCCAATTGCAAGCTTGCCAACAATGCGGCCGGTCTGCCGGTTCTCACCATCAATAACGACTATGCCAAGGCCGAGATCAGCCTGTTTGGCGCCCATGTGCTGAGCTATCAGCGCCATGGCGAGCCAGCCTCCATCTGGTTGAGTGACAAGGCGGTGCTGGATGGCAGCAAGCCTGTTCGCGGTGGTATCCCGATCTGCTGGCCCTGGTTTGGCCCGGCTCCAGTCCGTGTCGGTAGCGGCAAGCCCTCCCACGGTTTTGCCCGTACCACCCTCTGGATGCTGGATGGGGTTTCCGATCACGCCGATGGCACGCTTGTTCATCTCTCTCTGCGCGACAGCGATGCGACCCGTGCCCTGTGGGATCATGCCTTCGAGCTGGAACTGGACGTGCTGGTGGGCAAAGAGCTTTCGCTGGTGCTGACCACTCGCAACACAGGTGCTCAGCCGCTGACTTATAGCGGTGCGCTGCATACCTATTTGCAAATCAGTGCGCCGGAGGCGGTGAGCGTGAGCGGTCTGGGCGAGCCCTATGCCGACAAGCTGACCGGACAGGATGCCAAGCAGCAGGGGGCATTGACCCTGAACGGGCCGCTGGATCGGGTCTACTGGCAGCCAGAGGCGCTGGTAAGCATCAAGGATGGCGAACGCGAAATCCGGGTGGTGAGTGGCAACCACGACAGCGTGGTGGTCTGGACTCCCTGGTTGGAAGGGGCTACCGCCATGGCCGACATGAGCGACGATGGTTATCGCACCATGCTCTGCGTCGAGGCAGCCATCGCCGGTGAGGCGGGGGTGACCGTGGCGCCGGATGAGGAGCACAGCCTCTCCACCGTGATCATCTGAGCAGGATGAGGTTCAGATAAATAAAGAGGGCTCCCGCGGGAGCCCTCTTTGCATCTCGTGACGGTGGCAATCAGGCGTTGCCCTGAGTCTTGAGCTTGAGTTCGGCGGCGAAGTTGAGCATCCGATCGAGCGGGATCAAGGCTTTGACCCGCAGCGCTTCATCGACATGGATCTCGTGGCGCTCGGCACCATCGGTGAGCGCTTCCTTGATCGCCACCAGACCGTTCATCGCCATCCAGGGGCAGTGGGCGCAGCTGCGGCAGGTGGCGCCATCGCCACCGGTCGGTGCTTCCACCATCTCTTTCTCCGGACAAGCCTGCTGCATCTTGTAGAAGATGCCCCGGTCGGTCGCCACGATCAGCTTCTGCTGGGGCAGCTCTTTGGCCGCCTTGATCAGTTGGCTGGTGGAGCCCACCGCATCGGCCAGCTCGATCACCGAGGCGGGGGATTCCGGGTGAACCAGCACGGCGGCGTCAGGATTCTGCTCTTTCAGCTCGCGCAGGGCGCGGGCCTTGAACTCGTCGTGGACGATGCAGTGACCCTGCCAGCGCAGCATCTGGGCGCCGGTTTTCTTCTCGATATAGGCGCCCAGATGACGATCCGGGCCCCAGATGATCTTGTGACCCAGGCTGTCGAGGTGCTCGACGATCTCCAGCGCGATGCTGGAGGTCACCACCCAGTCTGCTCGTGCTTTGACCGCCGCAGAGGTATTGGCATAGACCACCACGGTATGATCCGGGTTGGCATCGCAGAAGGCGGAGAATTGCTCTATGGGGCAGCCCAGATCGAGGGAGCATTCGGCCTCCAAAGTCGGCATCAGCACCTGCTTGTGGGGGCTCAGGATCTTGGAAGTTTCGCCCATGAAACGTACCCCGGCGACGATCAGGGTCTGCGCCTCGTGATCGCGGCCAAAACGGGCCATCTCCAGCGAGTCACCGACGAAACCACCGGTGGCTTCGGCCAGCGCCTGGATCTCGGGATCCGTGTAGTAGTGGGCCACCAGTACCGCCTTGCGTTCCTTGAGCAGCGCCTTGATTTCTGTGGTCAAGGTCGTTCTCTGCTCGGCACTCAGGGGAAGAGGTTTGGCCGGAAAGGGGTAGTCCATTTCGACTACCGGCGGGACACTGCTCAGTGCATTGCTCATTGCGACTGTTCCATCAACGCTCGGGAAGGCAAAAATTATAACCAGAAGCCTGCCACAAACCCATCAACAAATCGGGTGAAGCGCAAGTGGGCGAATATACTCAAGTAATTCGTTGTTATTCTGCCATAAGGAGTTGTCGCATGAAGCAACGTTCCCTCAAGTTCAAGCTGTTGTGCCTTACCATGGGGCTGTTTCTGCTGACCGGGCTGGCCATGACCCTGCTGCAATCGGCCTCTTTCAGCTCCCTTCGCAACATGGTGATGACCCAGACCAGCGATGCACTGGAACAGGAGGTCTCCCGCAGCCTGCAGTATCAGGCAGAGCGCTATGCCATCCAGATCGCCTCGTTGATACAGAACTCCTATCAGATCCCTCAGACGGTTGCGGCTCAGCTGGCGGCGACTATTACCAAGCCGGAACAGCGTTTGTCCCGGCCTCAGGTAGAATTTCTACTGGGCAGCAGCTTGAGGACGGCGAGCGGGGTTAGCTCCATTTATGCCCAGTTTGAACCGAACGGTTATGATGGTGAGGACGGCAACTGGCTGGCCGGAGCCAGTCACTCGGTGGCGGGCAAGGGGAGCATGGAGATCTACTTCACCAAGGATCAGGGGGGGGCCGTTACCCAGCAGACGATCGATGCGGCCGCCAGCGAGGCGAAATTCGATACCTCCCTTAACGAGTTCGGCATCCGCAACAGCGAGTGGTATCTCTGTGGCCGCGATACCCGCCAACCCTGCCTGATGGAGCCCTACCTCTACGAAATCAGCCCGGGTAGCAAGATGCTGATGACCAGTCTGACGGTGCCCATCCTCCACGATGGCGAGTTTGTCGGTCTGACCGGGGTCGACATGAACCTGCCCATCTTCCAGCAACTGGCCGACACGCTGGGCAAGAG
>CAMFLW010000214.1 GCA_945957575.1 uncultured Aeromonas sp.
CGAGCTTCGACGGCCCCTTCAAGAATGCGGTGCTGTGGGCGGGCAAGCGCTTTGATCGGGACAACTTTGACATCCACTGGCTCGATTCCGACGTGGTGTTCCTGGCCGGTACCGGCGGCGGCGTCTACGACGTGCAGCTGGCCGATAGCTGGAAGGCCAACTTCTCCCTCTATGGCCGCGATTACGGCGATATCAGCGCCAGCGGCCTCTCCGATATCGAGAGCTACATTCTCACCATGAACAACCGCATCGGCAACTGGCAGTGGATGGTGAACGGCCTCTCGGCCAAGGACAATGACGCCCGCATCAATGACAAGGGGGCGGGCAGCGAGGCGGCGGACAAGGGGGCACACACCCTGCTGGCCTACCATGGCGAGAGCTTCTTCGGCATCAACCCCGGTTTTGCCAAGGCGGCGGTGTTGTATGGTCATGGGCTGGGGGCCGAGGTCAAGGGGCTGGGCTCTGACAGCGAGCTGTTGCCGGATGCCGATGCGATGCGGGTCGCCGTGTTTGGCGCCACCGATCTCAACTCGCGCTGGCGTTTTGCCCCGGCCCTGCTGGCCGAGCAGAGTCAGGATCGCTACGTGAAAGGAGACGAGTACCGCTGGCTTACCTTCAATACCCGGGTGGCGCAGGTGCTGAGCCAGAACGTCGAGCTGGTCTACGAGGCGGCTTGGCAGTACATGGACCTTGATCCCAAGGGCTACAAGGGACGCCAGGCGGTGAACGGCAACTTCACCAAGCTCACTTTCGCCCCCACCTTCAAGGCGCAGACCGCCGGTTTCTTCGAACGTCCCGAGCTTAGGGTGTTCGCCAGCTGGATGGACTGGTCCTCCGAGCTTGACAACTACGCCAGCGACGATGCCATGGGCCAGAGCAACTTCACTGCCGGTGGCGAGTGGAACTTTGGCGTGCAGATGGAAACCTGGTTCTAGTTCGTTATCCCGATCACAAAAATGGCAGCCGGTGCCGAGATCTGTTGGTTGGCTAAAACGGTTTAGCTGATAATGCCAGCCAACAGAACAGAGTTCGGGTTTGACCGTGGATCCGATGCAGCAGTGGAGTAGCAAGGTGACGAATCGTGTGTGGGTAATGGGGGATGCGGTGGTGGACTTGATCCCGGAAGGGGCATTGCACTACCTCAAGTGTCCGGGTGGTGCGCCCGCCAATGTGGCGGTTGGTGTGGCACGGCTGGGTGGTGATGCGGCCTTTATCGGCCGGGTCGGTGCCGATCCGTTCGGCCGCTTTATGGCCGACACCTTGAGCGGGGAGGGGGTGGATATCGGTGCGCTGCGGCTCGATCCTGACCATCGCACCTCTACCGTGCTGGTGGAACTGGATGACGAGGGGGAGCGCAGCTTCACCTTTATGGTGCGCCCCAGTGCCGACCAGTTTCTCACCCCGGATGAGTTGCCCCGCTTCGATGCCGGTCAGTGGTTGCTGACCTGCTCCATCGCGCTCGCCAACGAGCCCGTGCGCACCAGCTGCCTGCAGGCCATGGCAGCCGTCAAGGCGGCAGGCGGGAGGGTTTGCTTCGACCCCAACCTGCGTCCCGAGGTGTGGGGCAACCCCGCCGAGATGCTGCCTCTGGTGCGTCAGGCCATTGCGCAATCGGATGTGGTCAAGCTCTCCATCGAGGAGCTGCAACTGCTGAGTGGCGAGGATGAACTGGTTGCTGGGCTTGCCACTCTCTCTGGCCCGGCGCTGGTGCTGGTGACCAGAGGGGCGGCCGGGGTGGTGGCTCGCCTTGATGGCGAGTTGCTGGAGTGGGTGGGGCAGAAGGTGACCCCGCTCGACACCACGGGGGCGGGGGATGCCTTCGTCGCCGGGTTGCTGGCGGCGCTGGCCGGGCGTTCGTCGTTGCCCAGTCTGGCCGAACTGCCCGCCATTCTGGCGCAGGCCCACGGCTGCGGGGCGCTCGCCACCACCGCCAAGGGGGCGATGACGGCGCTGCCGACCCGCTCCGAACTGGATGCCTTTTTGCGATCAGGCACAAGCGGCTGTTGATCTGCGGCTAGAAGCCCGGCTCGACAGCCCCTACTCTCATGTGACAAGGGCCCGCCAGCGTGGCGGGTCATAAGAGGAAGAATATGAATATCAGTGCGATAGCCAAGGATCTGGTGCCCCTGCTCGGGGGCAAGGAGAACATCGTCAGCGCCGCCCACTGCGCCACCCGGCTGCGGCTGGTGCTGGCCGATGACAGCAAGGTGAACAAGGCCGCCATCGACAAGCTGGAGGGGGTTAAGGGGTGCTTTAGCAACGCGGGCCAAATTCAGGTGATCTTCGGCACCGGTCTGGTCAACAAGGTCTATGCGGAGTTTGTGGCGCTGACCGGTACCGGCACCGCCAGCAAGGCGGAGCTGACCGACATGGCGGCGGCCAAGCTCAACGTGGCCCAGCGGTTGGCGCGAACCCTCTCCAACATCTTCGTGCCGATCATTCCGGCCATCGTCGCCTCGGGCCTGCTGATGGGGCTGCTCGGCATGGTGCGCACCTACGGCTGGGTCAATGCCGACAGCGCTCTGTTTGTGATGCTCGACATGTTCAGCTCGGCGGCCTTTATCATATTGCCGATCCTCATCGGCTTTACGGCAGCGCGGGAGTTTGGCGGCAATCCGTACCTCGGGGCGACCCTCGGCGGCATTCTCACCCACCCGGCGCTGACCAACGCCTGGGGCGTGGCCGGTGGCTTCAAGACCATGGACTTCTTCGGGCTCGATGTCGCTATGATCGGCTATCAGGGCACCGTCTTCCCGGTACTGCTGGCGGTCTGGTTTATGTCCCATCTGGAGAAACAGCTGCGCAAGCGCATTCCGGATGCACTGGATCTGATCCTCACGCCGTTCCTCACCGTCATCATCACCGGTTTCGTGGCGCTGCTCTTTATCGGCCCGGCGGGTCGGGTATTGGGGGATGGCATCTCGTTTGGTCTGAGCGCCCTCTATGAGCAGGCGGGCTGGCTGGCGGGGCTGGTGTTTGGCGGCACTTACTCGCTTATCGTCATCACCGGCATCCA
>CAMFLW010000215.1 GCA_945957575.1 uncultured Aeromonas sp.
GAGCGCTTGCATGGCATGCAAGAGGTCCGCGGTTCGATCCCGCGTAGCTCCACCATTATTGAGGATGAATGGCCGCCAGAACCATTCATTCAGTGCCGAATTTGGGGTTATAGCTCAGCTGGGAGAGCGCTTGCATGGCATGCAAGAGGTCCGCGGTTCGATCCCGCGTAGCTCCACCATCTTTCGTAAAGAAAGTAGAAAAGGCCACCGCATTGCGGTGGCCTTTTTGTTTTCTCAGGCATTTATTTTCCCATACTTTCCTGCCTTACATTTGCAAATCAAATGGCTAAAACCGAAAAGCCCGCGGGTATCGCGGGCTTTTGGCGGTTTTCAAGCGGGTTGCCGGTTAGCGCCGACGGCGCCAGGCCAGCGGCAGCAGGGCCAGCAGGCCGAGTCCCAGTGCACCACCACCACTTGAGCCGTTGTCCGATTTGCCGGCATCACCCTTCATTTTCAGATCGACGATGATGGGGTCGTGGTCGGAGGCGCTGAAGGGGTTGTCCGATTTCAGCAGGGGGCCGGTGTACTGGTTGCCGTACTCGAACAGGTTGCTCTCGAAGGAGTTGATGTGCCAGTCGGCCACGTTCGCCACCTTGCTGGCCAGCGCCGGATTGGCGAGAGCATAGTCGAGGGTACCGAGTTCGCTGTCATAGCTGTAGGAGATGGCTTTCTCCTTGTTGAACTTGACGTTGAGATCGATCAGACCATAGCTGCGAGTCACCTCGCGACCGAGCTGTTCATAGGACTGGTCACCGATAAAGGTATGAGAGGCCGAAACAATCTTGTGCTCGCTGGCTGCCGGGTTGTAATCGGTCAGCACCCGGATCGGATCCTCCTTGGCGTAGGAGTTGAAGTCGCCCACCAGCAGCACCTGTCCCGGCAGCTTGCTGACCGCTTCCCCCAGCACCTTGGCCGCGCTCACCCGGAACTCGGTACACTTGCCCTGCAGATCGGCAGGTTCGGTCTTGCCATCGCCATTTTCATAGCAGCCTGATCCCTTGGACTTGAGGTGGTTGACCACCAGCGTCAGCGGATCCTTGCTGCCGGCGACGGTAAAGCTCTGCACCAGTGAATCGCGCTGGCCGGCGGTTTTGGCCACGCCACCCGTGGTATAGCGCTGCTCCGGCATGCGGATGACATTGGCCTCGCTGGCCGGTGTGAGCAGGGCAGGGTGATAGATCATGGCCACCATGATGGCGTCGCCACCGAAGAATTTCTCGCTGGTGAGCAGGCTCGCTGGCAGGTGGACATAGGCGTAGCGCTTGCTCGAATCCTTCTGCTGATCGTTGAGGCGGGTCACCAGATTGTTGATGGCGGAGTTGTCGCCAAAGCCGTTGTTCTCCATCTCCATCAGGCCGAGCAGATCGGCATCCATCTCGGTGATGGCGTTGACGATCTTGGTGCGCTGCTTCTCGAAGTCGGCCAGGCTCTTGGCGCCGCGGTTGCACCCTTTGGCGCTGTCGGCATCCGCCTGATCTTTGCACAGCACGTTGAGCGCGCCGCCGATGCTGGAGTGGCTGGTGAAGTAGTTGAGCACGTTGAAGCTGCCGATCCGCAGATCGCTGCCACTGGCCCGGACAGGTGCCGGCTGGCGGTCATCTTCCTGTGTGCGCAGCAGGGCGCCGGCGCTCAGGGTGACATCGCTGGGTACCACCAGACGGAAAGCATCCTTGTTGTAGACGATGACCCCCTCCAGCCCGGTCAGTTGATCACCGATACGCAGATAGCCCTGATCGGCATCCCAGGCCGGGAACCAGGGCAGTACGCCATCCGGCGCCTTGTAATCAGACTCGACCACCAGTCGGTTGCTGCTATTTTTGGCAGCCAGAGCGACCGCTTCCGGGCTGCTGGCAACATGGAGCTGGGTCGGCTTGAGCAGCGGCGCCTTGTGGGAGAGCTCGACGTTGTTGCGATAAACCTTGTAGTCGAAGCCGTAGTTGCGGGCCAGGTGGAGATCGCTGCTGCTGTCGAGCCGGACCCGCATCCCTTCGTGGCGATTGAGCGCTTGCGCCAGTGTCTCCCCTTCATTGACCTGCAATACGCTGGTTGGCACCGTCAGCCCCTGCGCTGTGATCTGCAAGTTGGCCTTGTTGGTGGCTTTGTCGACAAACGGGGTCAGCTGGGTGCCGCCGTAAAACTCTTGAACCAGCGCTTCCAGACAGACTTCGCTCCCCGGCTTGATTGCAGGATTAGCATCTTTTAGATAGACGAAGATACCGTCAGAAGTCGCTGGGTTACCGTCGCCCACCGGGTCAGTCAGGTAGAAGCCTTTGGTCAGACTCTGACCCAGAGTCGTGACGATCCCTTTTACGTGAAATGAGCCAGGGCTTATGGCGCCGTTGGCCGTTGGGATTGTGGCGAATGGGCTGCTGGAACCACTTCCCTGTAGGGTTGGAACCGAAGTCAGTTGGGTGGTGTCATTTGGGCAGACGTAAGCAGCGTGGGCGCCGGGGGCAGCGAGGGCCAGCCCCACGGCCAGAGACAGCAGGGTGCGAGTACCTTTCATAAGTGTTCCTTTTTTATTTTTGCCAGTGTTTCCATAGCCTTGGTCGCTGACCAAGGGCGCGCATTGTCACATTTTCGGCATGTCACACCAGTGAGCCAACGCACATTACAGGGATACAAACGAGCTCGCGCTGGTGTTTTTTGATCTGGCTAACACTCTGAAATTACTGACAAAAAACTTACCAATGGGCGTGGTGGGAAATGTGATCCCGCTGGCAACCACATATTTTTCTCCGAGAATGAAGATTGAGACTCGGGGGCATGCTTTCTATACTCGGCTCGTTCCTCACGGAACCCAGGTAAAGGGCAAACCGGCAGTGATGTCGGGACGCAATGCTTCCGGTCTGGAGCATGGTTCCAGATAGCGGGGTTTCCCTGGGTGAGGGGTGGTTTTTGTGGCAGGTCCATTGCCAGTTGTCTGCACCCATCATGCAGGTTGCGATTGTTCTTTGCCTTGGTGACCAATGCCAAGACAAAACAAGGAAGATAACAATATG
>CAMFLW010000216.1 GCA_945957575.1 uncultured Aeromonas sp.
TCGAGCACTGCATTCTCACCGCCGTGCCGACCGAGCTTGGCCGCATCAAGACCTTTTATGCCCACCCGCAGGTGTTCCAGCAGTGCTCCCATTACCTCAGCAAGCTGGAAGGGGCGCGCCACGAGATCTGCGACTCCTCCTCCAGCGCCATGATGAAGGTGAAAGAGCTGGCTAGCCCGGAAGCGGCCGCCATCGGCAGCGCCGCCGGCGGCGAACTGTATGGTCTGGACGTGCTGGCCGAGCAGCTGGCCAATCAGAAAGAGAACTACAGCCGCTTTATCGTGGTGGCGCGCAAGCCCATCGACGTGGCACCGCAGATCCCGGCCAAGACCACCCTCATCATGTCCACCTCCCAGAAACCGGGCTCACTGGTGGAGGCGCTGCTGGTGCTGCGCAACCACGAGATCAACATGACCAAGCTCGAATCCCGTCCGGTGCAGGGCAACCCGTGGGAAGAGATGTTCTACCTCGACGTCTCCGCCAACCTCAACACCCCGGCGATGCAGGCCGCACTGGTGGAGCTGACCAAGATCACCCGCTACATCAAGGTGCTGGGCTGCTACCCGAGCGAGGATGTCAAACCGACCGCAGTGCCGCCGGTGCTGATGGGAAGCTAAACAGCCCACAACGACAAAAGGCGAGCACCCTGCTCGCCTTTTGTTTTGATGCCTGTTTTCAGGTCAGGCGATAACTCAGAACTGACCGGCCATCAGCTGGTTGATGTTGTAGAGGGCGCGGGTATCGAGCTCCATCTCGGTGGCATAGGTGTTGCCGCGGGGATAGGAAGCCACCACCCGGGCACCGCGCACCACCCCCGCCACAGAGACATCCAGCGAGTTGGAAGTCTGAGTCAGATCGCGGTAGCTGCTCTGACCGCGCACCTGCTGACCATTGAGCTGCTCGGCCAGCTCGCGATAGGCATCCATCTTGGAAGCGCGAATGGCTTGCAGCATCTTCTCTGACTGGGAGGGGCCGGGCTGGATGTCGATCACCGCATACCCCACCGCCTTGAGCACCGGAAAATCATCGGGCTTGCCACCCTGGGTGTAATCCGTCACCCGGTTTCCACTGCAACCGGTGAGCAAGAGTGCCAACAGGCAACCAAACAGGATCTTCATGGCTAGCTCCTCACGGGGTCAGGTTGACCAGATGACCGCCCGGCCTGGCCTGACTGTCACGCATCAGATAACCGCGATTGATCGATGCCCGACCAAACGAGTTGTTGGCACCGAACAGATATTTTTGCGGGATCAGGCTCTGGGCCGTGGTCTCCACCATCTTGGTACGCATGTCGATAACGCGGGCGTTGACCAGGATCCCCTTGCTGTTGCGACTAAACGTACCGACCAGAATACGGGAGATGGGCAAACGAGAAGAGAGCTCCTTGTAGTTGCGACTCAGCACGAAGTCCCCCTGCGGCGTCACCTTGATGCTGCCAGTCAGCTTGAAGTCCACCACCACCTCGCCGCGGCGATTGAGCTCGTAGATAAAGCTCTCCTCAATCTGCTGCCCCATCCAGTTGGTATCCTGCAGGGTATCGAGATCAACGAAAGAGGCCACCGCGATGGGCTCGGTCAGGGTGGTCAGCGATTTGCGCTCCATCAGCTGATCGGTCATGCGCGCCACCAGCCAGTTGAGCTCCATCCCCTGCGCCGCCTGGCGGGGGTCACCCTGATCCCGATTGATAGGGTCGGAGCCGCACCCGGTCAATGCCAGGACGAGCGCCAACGCCGTGATGAATTTGTTCATGGATACCTTTCCTGTATCTGCACCTGATTTGTTATCGGACGCGTCGACCAAAGCTTGAGCCGGGAATGAGGCATGATTCTTGCTTTTTAATGGTCAGCGCCAGTATGCGCTGCCATATGGAAAGTGTTGTGATCCATGTCGGCCAGCAGGCACCATTTCCTCAAATGGCGCGGCTGCCCGCCAACTCAAGGTATCTACTATGAAATTACCGCTGCTGTTGACCCTGCTGCTGGCCAGCCTGAGCGCCCGCGCCGAGCTTATCGAAGCGCAGGGCAGCGCCGCCATTCTGGGGGGCGATGAAGTCTATGCCCGCGAGCAGGCGACTCGCGACGCCCTGCGTCAGGCGCTGCTGGCTAGCGGCGCGGCGGTCTCCAGCGTGCAGCGTCTGGAAAATGGCAGCCTGCGATCCGAGCAAATCCAGATCCGCTCCGGCGGTGACATTCGCCAGTATCGGCTCAAGCGGGAAGAGGTGCGCAACGGCCGCATGTACATCACCCTGGTGGCCGACATTCAGGCCGAACGCCAGATCTGCCAGACCCAGCACTTCGCCAAGGATTTGACACTGGTCAGGCTGCGGATGCGCTATCCGGATCAGGCCAGCTACGGCGCCATGGACGACATGCCGGAAAACCTCTCGCGCCGGCTGTTCGAAACCTTGGCCAACGCGCCACAAGGGGTTGCCGTGCGCCAGTGGCTGGATGAAAACCTGCGTATCGACCCGCTCCGTCTGCAACAGGGAGATCGCAGCGATCTTGAAGAGATCAAGGCGCTCAGCCTGCGCACCGACAGCCAGTATCTGGTGCTCGGCAGCATCGACGATCTCTCCATCGAACCGCAGGGCAACCAGCTGACCAGCTGGTATCAGGATCCCGTCCGCAATTTTCGCATGCAGCTCTACCTGTTCGACGGCATCAACGGCAGCCTGATCAACCGTAAGGTCTATGAAGGGCGCGCCACCTGGACCTTCGGCAAACGGGATCAGGTGGGTAGCAACAGCGGCCAGTTCTGGCAGTCGAGCTACGGCCAGGAGGTCAACTACCAGCTGCAGCAGGCCGCTCAGGATCTGGTGGCCCAGCTCACCTGTGCCCCGGTCACCGCCCGGGTGGTCGGCCAGAACGAACGCGGCCCCTACATCAATCTGGGGCGGCGCAACGGCGTCAAGCTCGGCGACCAGTTCCGGATCCAGCACAATGCCGACTTCATCGACCCCTACGGCAAGTCCCGCATGATGCGCAACCCGGCCGACG
>CAMFLW010000217.1 GCA_945957575.1 uncultured Aeromonas sp.
TGCCGCCCACCGGTGGCAACCTCTCCTGCGATATCCGCCAGATCTACCGCCCGGATGGCTACGAGTGCATGGGGGATGACCATGCTCGTCGGGTCATCGGCTACTTCACCTCCTGGCGCACCGGCAAGAATGGCCTGCCCGCCTATCTGGTGAGCGACATTCCGTGGAGCAAGATCACCCACATCAACTACGCCTTCGCGGCGGTGGACGAGCAGAGCCACACCATCAAGGTGGATGACTCGGCGACCAAGATGACCTGGGATGGCGTGCCGGGTGCCGAGATGGATCCGGAGTTCGCCTACAAGGGCCACTTCAACCTGCTGTCGAAGTTCAAGAAGCAGTATCCTGACGTGAAAACCCTGATCTCGGTCGGGGGCTGGGCCGATACGCGCGGCTTCTACACCGCTACCACCAAGGGCGACTGCTCGGTCAACACCGATGGCATCAATGCGCTTGCCACGTCTGCGGTGGGCTTTATCCGTCAGTACGGTTTTGACGGGGTCGATATCGACTACGAATACCCCACCTCCATGAAGGATGCGGGCAACCCCAACGACTTCCCGCTCTCCAACCAGTGCCGCAGCAAGCTGTTTGCCAACTATAAGGTGATGATGCAGACCCTGCGCAGCAAGCTGGATGCGGCGGGCAGCGAGGATGGCCGCAAGTACATGCTGACCATAGCCTCGCCAGCTTCCGCCTATCTGCTGCGCGGCATGGAGAACTTCCAGGTCACCCAGTATCTCGACTATGTCAACCTGATGACCTACGACTTCCACGGTGCCTGGAACCACTTTGTCGGCCACAACGCCGCCCTGTTTGACAACAAGGCAGACGCCGAGCTGGCGCAGTGGGGCGTTTACACCCAGAAAGAGTTTGGCGGCATCGGCTACCTCAACGCAGCCTGGTCTGCCCACTACTTCCGTGGTGCGCTGGCTGCCGGCAAGATCAACGTGGGCGTGCCCTATTACACCCGTGGTTGGCAGGGGGTCAGCGGTGGCACCCACGGTCTGGGTGGCAAGGCAGCACTGCCGAGCCAGAGCGATTGTCAGCCGGGGACCGGTGGCGGCACCATTCCGTGCGGCAACGGTGCGATCGGCATCGATAACATCTGGCACGATCTGGACAAGAACGGCAAGGAGATCGGCGGTGGCGCCGTCCCCATGTGGCATGCCAAGAACCTGGAGCACGCAGCCGATTTGGGGATCACCAGCATGCCGAGCTACGGTCAGGCCTGGGGTCTCGATCCCAACAACCCGGCCCACGTGATGCAGGGCAAGTATGTCCGTTACTACGACGACAAGGGTCATGCCCCCTGGCTGTGGAACGAGGAGAAAAAGGTGTTCCTCTCCACCGAGGATGAGGAGTCCATGGGTCACAAGCTCGACTACATCGTTAATCGTGGTCTGGGTGGCGTGATGTTCTGGGAGATGGCGGGTGACTACGCCTACGATCCGGTGAAAAAAGAGTACGGCATGGGGGATACCCTGACCACGCTCGCCTACGACAAGTTCGCCAAGGCAACCCCGTACAACACCAAGCAGAACGATCTGGCCGCGCCGAGTGCCCAGCTCGACATCCAGGTCAGCCTCTCCGGCTTCAAGGAGGGGGATTCCAACTATCCGATCAACCCGACCCTGAAGCTTACCAACAACTCGACCCAGACCATTCCCGGCGGCGCGCGCATCGAGTTTCTGGTGCCCACCTCCACCTCTGACACCATCACCGACCAGAGCGGGATGGGGCTGAAAGTGGTAGAGAGCGGCGGCAACCAGAACTCCGACGGGATTGCCAACGAGAAGGATTTCCACAAGGTGGCTCTGACGCTGCCGACCTGGAAAGCCTGGACGCCGGGCAGCGATGTGGAAGTGGCGCTGACCTACTATCTGCCGGCCGCCGGTGTGCCGAGCGGTATCCGCATCATCAGCGGCACCCAGACCGCGGGCCTCAAGGCCGAGTTCCCGACCCTGCCGGAGGCCGTACTGGGCTCGGGCGGTGGTGAGGGCGGTGCGACCTGCAGCAGCCAGAACGTCAACCCGGCCGCCTACAAGGCCTATCCAACCTGGCCGCAGGGGGATCATGCCAATGGCGGCGATCGCATCACTCATAACAAGGTGGTGTGGCAGGCCAACTGGTGGACCAACAGTGAACCCAAGGCCACCGATGGCAGCTGGAAGTCTGTCTGTAGTTATTGATTTTTAAATCAAGGAGATAAGTGAGGCTTAGGCCTCACTTTTTTTGTCTGGTTGGTCGCTCTGGTTGAAAATGCGTCTGCCTTTCCTGACAGGCAACCTCTATAATAGAGTCGATTAATAATCAGATGGATATCAGCGTATGGCGAGTATATTGGATTCCGTTGATCAACGAACTCAACTGGTGGGTGAAAACCGCCTCGAGTTGTTGATGTTTCGCCTCGGCACCCGTCAGATGTTCGCCATCAACGTCTTCAAAGTGCGGGAAGTGGTCAAGCTGCCCCACCTCAGCAAGATGCCGGGCTCCCACCACAATATCAGCGGGGTGGCCAATATCCGCGGTACCTCGATCCCGGTGATCAACCTGCGCAGTGCCATCGGTATGCGTCCCATGCCCATCGACAGTGAATCCAACCTCATCATCACCGAGTACAACCGCACCATTCAGGGCTTTCTGGTGGGGCAGGTGGCCAATATCGTCAACATGACCTGGAAGGATATCCTGCCGCCGCCGCGCTCTGCCGGGCGCGCCAACTATCTCACCGCGATCACCCGCATTCCGGAAGACGGGGTGGATCAGATCGTCGAGATCATCGATGTGGAGAAGGTGTTGGCGGAGATCATCACCTATGACATCCGCATCTCCGAAGAGGTGCTGGATCGGGATATCCTGCCCGAGATGCATGGCCGCAAGGTGCTGATCGTCGATGACTCCAGCACGGCCCGCAATCAGGTGCGCGAGACGCTGGGCCAGCTGGGGCTCGAGGTTATCGAGTGTCAGGATGGCTTGCAGGCGCTGACCCT
>CAMFLW010000218.1 GCA_945957575.1 uncultured Aeromonas sp.
CCCTCAGCCATTGCCTCTTGAGATCCGATCGCCAATCCAGCACACTGATTTCGCTTTGGAAGCAAATAAAACTCAAGGATTATCAATGAACAAGACTCTCATTGCTGGCATGGTAGCCGGACTGTTTGCCCTTCCCGCCTGGGCTGCCCAGGTGCCTGCCGGTACCCAGCTGCTGCCGGATGCCCAACAAATCTACGTGACCAATATCGGCACCGAACCCACCACCATCGACCCCCAGCTGGTAGAAGAGACCGCTGGTAGTGCCATCGTCAACGATCTGTTTGAAGGGCTCTATGAGCTGGATAATACCGGCAAGATCAAACCAGCAGGCGCCGTCAGCTACGACGTCGACAAGACAGGTACCATCTACACCTTCAAACTGAGGCCCGAGGCCAAGTGGTCAAACGGTGAACCGGTCACCGCCGCCGATTATGTCTACGGCTGGCAACGGGCGGCCGATCCCAAGACGGCCTCCAACTACGCCTGGTTTATCGAGTTGACCGGAGTGGTCAATGCAAGCGAGGTGATCCAGGGCAAGAAGAGCCCGTCAGAGCTCGGGATCAAGGCGCTCGATGACCACACCCTGCAGGTCACCCTGAAAAATCCGGTTCCCTTCTTCCTGAAGACGCTGGCCCACTACACCACGTTTCCGGCCCCCAAGGCCACCATCGAAAAGTTTGGCAAGGATTGGGTCAAACCGGGCAATATCGTCTCCAACGGTGCCTTTGTACTCAAGGAGTGGACCCCCAACGAGCGGCTGAGTGCCGAGCGCAATACCCACTACTGGAACAACCAGCACACCGTCCTGAACAAGGTGATCTATCTGGAGATCGTCTCCGAAACCGCCGCCTACAACCGCTATCGCACCGGTGAACTGCACTACACCACTTATCCGCTGGAGCAGTACAAACAGCTCAAGAGCAAGAGCCCGGAAGAACTGGTCAGCGTCCCCACGCTGGCCAGCTATTACTATGTCTTCAATACCCAGCGCAAACCGTTCGATGACCCGAAAGTACGCAAGGCGCTCTCGCTCGCCATCGACCGGGAGACCATCACCGACAAGATCCTGGGACAGGGACAAATTGCCGCATATAGCTTCACGCCCCCCATTGTGGACGGCTTTGAATTGAAAAAACCGGCCAGCCAGCTGCAGAGCAAAGAGGAGCGGATCAAGCAAGCCAAAGCCCTGTTGGCCGAAGCGGGATATGGCCCAGACAAGCCACTCACAGTGGACATTCTCTACAACACCAACGAGAGCCACAAAAAGATTGCGCTGGCCGTCTCCTCCATGTGGAAACACAACCTGGGGGTCACTGCCACCCTCAACAACATGGAGTGGAAGACCATGGTCTCGGCACTTAACGAGGGGGATTTCGGGGTTAGCCGCTATGGCTGGAACGGGGATTATAACGATGCCTCCACCTTCCTCGACATCATGACCTCCAGCAGCAGTGCCAACAGCGGCAAGTGGTTCAACAAGGAGTACGACGCCCTGCTGGCCAAGGCCCACGACTCGCTGGATCCCGCTGAACGCAATGCCCTGTATCAACAGGCAGAGGCACTCATTGATGCGGATGCCCCCATCGCTCCCATCTATTTCTCGGTCAAATCCAGGTTGCTCAAACCTTTCGTGAAAGGCTATCCCCACCTTAACCCGCAGGATGTGGTCTACAGCAAGGAGCTCTATCTGGTTGCCCAATAGACATTGACTGCACAGGTCAACCAGACTTGCTTACCTTGTTGTAGTGATGGTCAAGAGAGGCGGCGCAGCCCAGACCATCTGAGCTAAACCGCTGATATCTACAACAAGTGAACGCCAGAACCGCCTTCTGAACGACAAAACCCCCGATACGCTGTATCGGGGGTTTTGAGGTAGAAAACACAAGCTAAAATAGGTGACATTTTCAGCTTCTAGAGAATGCCACATTGCACTTGATCGCTTGACTCAACTGGCCCAAGTGATTATGTGATCAATCCACTCACCAGCCTGCTCCTCGTGAACCACTTTGCCACGTACAGATTGACCCGCCTGATGCATGGCAGAGCGACTGCCGGTCAGCAGCGGATGCCACTCTGGCAGAGTATCCCCATCAGCCAGTAAACGATAGGCACAGGTAGAGGGGAGCCAATCATATTCGGCAATCTTGTCGTGAGTGATCTGCAGACAGTCAGGCTCTTTTTTGAAGCGATTAAGATAATCGGAACACTGGCAGGTCTTGGTATTGAGCAGGTTGCAAGCCACATTGGTGAAAACCAGCTCATCGGTATCTTCATCAATGAGCTTGTTAAGGCAACATTTGCCGCAACCATCGCAGAGGGCCTCCCACTCGGATTCTGTCATCTGCTGCAGACTCTTGGTCTGCCAAAAGGAGGATTGCATCATACAGCTCACTTAATATACCTGCTCAAACGCGTGGTTATACCTATTGTTGTCCTGAATTTCAAGATTGGCATTCTCCACGGGATTCTTTAAGCATTACAACCAACAATAAAAAAACCGGCGCCTTGGCGCCGGTTTTTGGGAACGCGATTCTCGATTACAGAGAAGCGGTGAAGGTACGGGTGATGACGTCTTGCTGTTGCTCTTTGGTCAAAGAGTTGAAGCGAACGGCATAACCGGATACGCGGATGGTCAACTGCGGATATTTCTCCGGGTCTTCCATGGCGTCCAGCAGCATTTCACGGTTCATCACGTTCACGTTCAGGTGCTGACCACCTTCCAGGTTAGCCTCGTGATGGAAGTAACCGTCCATCAGGCCAGCCAAGTTGGCTTTCTGAGCTTCCATATCTTTACCCAGTGCGTTCGGCACGATGGAGAAGGTATAGGAGATACCATCTTTAGCGTAAGCGAACGGCAGCTTGGCAACGGAAGTCAGGGATGCAACAGCACCTTTCTGGTCACGACCGTGCATCGGGTTGGCACCCGGGCCGAACGGAGCACCGGCACGACGGCCATCCGGGGTGTTACCGGTCTTCTTGCCATATACCACGTT
>CAMFLW010000219.1 GCA_945957575.1 uncultured Aeromonas sp.
GCTTCCTCAATCGCGGCGCCGCCGATCACCAGATCAAGTGCAACGCCCCGGCCAGTGGCGGCGGTGTTGCCAACGTCAACGGCATCCGCAGCGGTGAGTTCAACTTCGGCATCATGCAATCCGACCACCAGTTCAAGGCGATGAAGGGGCTGCCACCGTTCCAGGCCGAAGGGGCCATGGACGATATGCGCGCCGTCTTCTCCCTGCAGAGCGAGGTATTCACCATCTTGGCTCGCCGCGATGCCAAGATCGCCAGCTTCGACGACCTGAAGGGCAAGCGCGTCAACATCGGCAACCCGGGCTCCGGCCAGCGTGACACCATGGAAGAGATCATGGCGGTCAAAGGCTGGAAGAAGGGTGACTTCGGTCTGGTCTCCGAGCTGAAACCGGCCGAACAGGCCTCCGCCCTCGGTGACAACAACATCGACGCCATGAGCTACTTCGTCGGTCACCCCAATGGCGCCATTCAGGAAGCCTCCACCACCACAGATGCGGTACTGGTACCTGTGACCGGCGCCGACATCGACAAGCTGCTGGCCGAGAAGAGCTACTACAGCAAGGCCGAGATCCCGGGCGGCATCTACAAGGGCAGCGATAAACCGACCCCCTCCATCGGTGGCAAAGCGGTGCTCTCCACCAGCGCCAAAACCGATCCGGAAGTGGTCTATCAGCTGGTCAAGTCGGTGTTCGACAACCTGGATCGCTTCAAGCGCCTGCACCCTGCCTTTGCCGACCTGAAAGAGGCCGACATGATCAAGGTGGGTCTCTCTGCACCGCTGCATGAAGGGGCTGCCCGCTACTACAAAGAGCGCGGCTGGCTCTGATTGAAGGCCCCGGGGCCTTTGTCACTCTCTTCGACACCCGTCCGCCGCCTGATGGCGGGGGCGGGTGTCGCTCTTGTTGTACTCGTTGGCACAAGTTAACCCTATGCAAGATAAACAACTCTCTACCGAGGAACTGATCGCCCAGGATGTGGGCGCTCGCCTGCCGCTGGGCCCGCTGGGCTGGATCATCACCACGCTGGCGCTGGCCTGGTCGCTGTTCCAGCTCTGGATCGCCTCGCCACTCCCCTTCATGGTGGGGTTTGGTGTACTCAATGACACCGAAACCCGCTCCATTCACCTCACCTTTGCCCTGTTGCTCGCTTTTCTGGTGTTCCCGGCATTTCGCTCCTCGCCGCGAGATCGGGTACCCCTCGGTGATATCGCCCTCGGCCTGATCGCTGCTGGCGCCGCCTCTTACCTGTTCGTGATGTATGAAGCACTGGCGCTGCGTCCCGGCACCCTCACCACCGCCGATCTGGTGACCGCCTGCATCGGCATTCCGCTGCTGCTGGAAGCGGCGCGCCGCGCCCTGGGGCCGGCACTGGCGGTCATCGCCATCGTGTTTCTGGTTTACAGCCTGGCGGGCCCCTGGATGCCGGGACTGCTGGCACACCGCGGGGTAGGTTTCACCGCGCTGGCCAACCACCAGTGGATCACCACCGAAGGGGTGTTCGGCATCGCCCTTGGCGTCTCCACCAGCTTCGTGTTCCTGTTCGTGCTGTTCGGCGCCCTGCTGGAGCGTGCCGGTGCCGGTCACTACTTTATCCAACTCGCCTTCAGCCTGCTCGGTCACCTACGCGGCGGCCCGGCCAAGGCGGCAGTGGTCGCCTCCGGCCTCACCGGTCTGATCTCCGGCTCGTCGATCGCCAACGTGGTGACCACCGGCACCTTCACCATCCCGATGATGAAGAAGGTGGGCTTCAGTTCAGAGAAAGCGGGGGCGGTGGAAGTGGCCTCCTCGGTCAACGGCCAGATCATGCCACCTGTGATGGGGGCTGCGGCTTTCCTGATGGTCGAATACGTGGGCATCCCCTATGTGGAGATCATCAAGCACGCCTTCCTGCCTGCCACCATCTCCTACATAGCGCTGCTCTACATCGTCCATCTGGAGGCGCTGAAACTGGGCATGCAGCCCATCGGCAACCATCAACCCAAACCCTGGCTGCGTCGCCTGACCGGTTTTGCCTTTGGCGCGGCCCTCATCAGCGGCCTGTCGCTGGCGGTCTACTATGGCCTCGGCTGGCTCAAACCTGCACTGGGTGACTACGCCCTGCCGGGGATCTCGGTACTGCTGGCTGCCACCTATGTGGCTCTGTTGAAGATCGCCGCCAGCAATGAACCACTGCCTGCCGAAGATCCCGACAAGCCGCTCACCGAGCTGCCCAACACCCGCGCCGTGCTGCTCTCCGGCCTGCACTTCCTGCTGCCGGTGGTGGTACTGGTGTGGGGCCTGATGGTGGAACGCCTCTCGCCGGGGCTTTCGGCCTTCTGGGGTACCGTGATGCTGGTGATCATCCTGCTGACCCAGCGCCCGCTGCTCAACTGGCTGCGCAAGGACGGCAAGCACGACTACGGCACTGTCGCTGACGGCGTGGTGGATCTGCGGGAAGGGCTGGTTGCCGGTGCCCGCAACATGATCGGTATCGGCATTGCCACCGCCACCGCGGGGATTATCGTGGGTGCGGTCTCCCAGACCGGGGTTGGTCTGGTGCTGGCGGATCTGGTGGAGTTCCTCTCCATGGGTAACCTGCTGCTGATGCTGCTGCTGACCGCTCTGCTGAGCCTGATCCTCGGCATGGGGCTGCCCACCACGGCCAACTACATCGTGGTCTCCAGCCTGCTGGCACCAGTGGTGGTGACGCTGGGGCAGCAAAACGGGCTGATCGTGCCGCTGATCGCGGTGCACCTATTCGTCTTCTACTTCGGCATCATGGCGGATGTGACGCCGCCGGTGGGACTGGCCTCCTTCGCGGCAGCGGCCGTCTCCAAGGGCGATCCCATCAAGACCGGGATCACCGCGTTCTACTACAGCCTGCGTACCGCAGCGCTGCCGTTCCTGTTTATCTTCAACACCGATCTGCTGCTGATCGACGTGGACTTCGCCCACGGGGTGCTGATCTTCATCGTGGCGACCATCGCCATGCTGATCTTCG
>CAMFLW010000220.1 GCA_945957575.1 uncultured Aeromonas sp.
AACAAGGGTGGCAAGGGCTGAGCCACCCCCGCTTTCTTGCCAAAAGGCCCCAACACCTTGAGGCAGCTGGCTAGCCTCAAGGTGAAGCGTATCGATTCAAAGCATCATCAGAAGGCTGCGCCAGTGATGCCAATACCTATTCGGAGACTCTCACTAAAGGCTGACAGTCAGGGTCACAAACCCACGATTGTTCTCGTAAAATCCCCATGCATCGTTGGCAAAACAGTAGAGATAGCCACTCTTGGTCGGCGTGATGCTGGCCTCTTTGCCAATCACAAAGGTGCTGGGCCGCGCCGGGGTGCCATCATTGTCCGGGTTACCCGCATCCGCTACCACCCCAACCAAGGCAAACCATTCCGCATCTTCCAGCCGCTTGGTTGCAGAAATATTGGCCTGACTGTTGCCTATCACTTTGCCGTAAAAGCGCTCAATCTTGCCCAGCGCATCCCCCAGCAGGTGTGCAAGTGCCTTGTCACGCACGCCCTCTGGACCAGCTGGCACGTGAGAGTCCTGCCACTCCCCATGGGCCTTGAAGCGATAGTGGCGACCGGCCTCCAGATAGATGCCAGTCCAATACCATGGGTGACGGGCATAGATATCCAGAGTGATCGAACCTTCCGCCGACCACTCCTTGGTTGGTAGATAGGGAAGTTGATTGATGGGAGAGACCTCACGCCGCTCATTCACTGACTTGTGGATCTCGGCGGAATGAAGATTCGGCAAGCTGCGCGGTGAGGTGAGCAAGAGCTTCATCAGACCGATATGGGATTCGTGCAGCAGACCGGCAGGATCAGGATGTAGCTGTGAAATTGCGGACTCCCTGAATACCAATCCACACTGGCCAGCCTCCCTAATCATCCAGTCCAGAGTGATGTCGGAAAGCCCCTGCTCCTTGTAACCGCCCCCCACGTCACTATGCACGCCGGCAAACCAGATCTGCTTCATGTCTCGCCCCGGGGCCGACTCCCAGAGGGTCGGCGTGAAGCTGCCTCGTTTCTCGTCGATCGAAACGGCATGGCGAGCAGTCGCGATATGCTGGCCCAACTTGACGTCGTGAAAACGGTAGTTGTCGGGACGGTCGAGCAAGTTCAGCAATCCCTTGTCATCGGGAATTCCAAGAGCGCCAACGGTATCCCATACCCCAATGAAGCGGATAGCCTGAGAGGCTGGATAAAAGGCGAGATCCGCCAAGGGCTGCTTCTTGCGATACCCCTGATCGTAAATCCGCTCCACCACCTCGCCCATCCCTTCGTCAGAGGCGAATCGGACTATGCCGCATTGGCCTATCATCCCCCCGAGGCTACGGGCCGTGAACGCACCACGACTAAAGCCAAACAAGAAAAGCTCATCCCCTTCTTGGTAGTGAGTCGCCAACCACTGATAACAGTCACGAATATCTTCACTGAGCCCAAGCCCGATCGTGCCCCCCATCACCTTGTCGACCAGACCACCACTGCCAACCCCACTCTGGTAACGAGTGAGCTGGATCTGGTCACTGCGTAGGGCATTGAAGATCTTGAATACATTGGTGGGCGCCAGCACACCATTATCTTTATTGTCTTCGCTGTTCCAGGTGCCATCACAGCACACGATCAATTTTCTAGCCATCACGCACTCCTTACGTGGGGATATCACGGTCACCACCTCGGCACCGTATGACGCTTTATGCTAGTCCATCAATGGGAGCACCCACTGTTGTTACATCACGTTTGTTCCTCCAAGAGCACAAAGCAGCAAGAGATACCCTCTGTAAAGAGACCAAGGCCGGGTACTGTGCACTTGCCTTTTCGGGTCATTTTCGCAATGGGCTGGCTATCCTCTACAGGGTCTTGTGCCCAAAATGGAGCTACCCATGGATCGCTACTACAAACACCTGGCCATCTGCGGCCTCATCTCATTCGGAAGCCTTGCCCTGATACTGCTGCTGCAAACCATCCCGCTCATTTCCAACATCATGACCGCCATCTTCTTTGCCGGATCGGTGGGGGCCGTCATCAACAACTATTACCGCCTCGCCAGGCTGTACGACAGTGGTGCCATCGCCCACATCAGCCAACCCCGGGTGATCGTGACGCAGTTTTATGTCTCCCTACTCTTTTCCGGCATTCTCGGTTTTATCGCCTATGGACTCTTTGCCAGCAGCCTGCTGCAAGGGGGCCTGTTCCCCAAGTTCAAACACATGGAGCACCCCTATGTCTCCTTGCAGTTACTGCTGGCCATGGCTTCTCCTGCGACCAATCTGGATGCCGCCAAGGCCATCATCTGGGCCTTTATAGCCGGTTTTTCCGAGCGATTTGTTCCCAATGCCATCGACGCCCTCACCAAGGCTGCGCCCTCTTCCGAGCAAGCCCCCCCCGAAATAAGGGACAGGGCAAGCGGGATATTGCCACCCAACGTACAGGCAGAGGTATTCCAGCCCCGGATGAAACATGCTGACGCCCATCGTGGTCCACCTTTTTGCTCGCGTATTGGCATCACTGACCAGCGTTGAATGAATCAATATCATCTTGCCGGCCGAGATCGTGGATAAGAAAGTGGTATCTCCTTTGAGAAAAAATACGGTGGGTTCATCTTCTCCAATGTGTAGAAACACCTGGTCAGCTGCAGGAGACCGAGGGGGGTATGGTTGCCCGGAATATGGCCTCCGCTATTCGGCCAAGTAGCGCCATCACATCGCCCTCTCCTGCCAGTGCTGATAGGCAATATGCGGCGCAGACACCGCCCTGATCCGGATGAAGGGGCCACTATCCATGCCCTGCAGCAGCCGCTGACCGTCCCCCAAAGACAGGAAATATGTGTCCATCAGGCTCACCGTCTTGGTGGTGGTCAGCCCCGCCACGGCGTCATCCGGCCCAAGGGGCATCCCCGCCGCCCGCACGCTGCCACCCCAGAAACTCGCCATCAGCACCACGGCCCCGGCCA
>CAMFLW010000221.1 GCA_945957575.1 uncultured Aeromonas sp.
GCTCGTAGGCGATGATAGCATTATCGAAAGCCATCGCGCCATTTTTCTCTATGACGATATCCAGCTCTTCAGCGATCACCTCGAAGGTTCTTCTCGCCTGCCTCGCAGCACCTGACTCACCCAAACAGAGGATGGGAATCAAACCTGCCGCCCTGGCTGCCGCAAACTTCTCTGCGACAATAAAGCTGGCCTCACCAAAGAGACGCCTGCGCTCGGAGTGCCCTACCAATACGTAACGACACCCTGCCTCAACCAGCATCTGACACGAGATTTCTCCGGTGTAAGCGCCAGTAGCGTGCTGACTCACATTCTGAGCCCCCAACCTTATTACTTTCTGCTCATTGAGCAGTGAAGCGCTAAAGTCGAGATGCACATGGGAAGGGCAGAGAACCACATCTACTTTTCCGTCAACACCGCTTAGGCACTGACTCGTAAACTGCTCTAACTGCGACCTACTACCGTGCAACTTCCAGTTGGCTGCTACAAACGGCTTGCGATGTCCCATCGGCAACTCCCTTGCGAAAGCGGGGCTGATAATATCCAGAGGATGCTCAGCTGACAAGTGCTATTTTTGAATTTTTGAATCGTTTGAACAAGATACAACCAGGACGGCTAAAAAGCCGCCCTGGTTGTTCATTAAAACGCCGACTCAACCTGTTTGGCGATGCGCTGAGCCATGTCACGCACCTGCTGTTCATGCTCGCCTTCGACCATGACCCGGATCAGCGGTTCGGTACCAGATTTACGCAACAACACGCGACCACGACCAGCCAGCTCTTGTTCCACCTTGGCAACCTCAGCCATGACAACATCAGCGGCCAGCGGATCCTTGCCTTCGGCAAAGCGGATATTCACGAGTACTTGCGGGAACTTGCTCATGCCGGAGCGCAACTTGGCCAGCGGCATTTCGGCACTGCGCATGGCAGTGAGCACCTGCAGGGCGGCCACGATGCCATCACCCGTGGTGGTCTGGTCAAGACAGATGATGTGACCGGAGTTCTCGCCACCGATACGCCAGCCCTTCTCTTCCATCATCTCCAGCACGTAGCGGTCGCCCACCTTGGCACGGGCAAACGGGATACCCAGGGTTTGCAACGCCAGTTCCAGACCCATGTTGGCCATCAGGGTGCCGACGACACCGCCCTTGAGACGACCGTTGCGCAAGGCGTCCCGTGCGATGATATAGAGGATCTCGTCACCGTCGATCAGGTAGCCGGTGTGATCCACCATGATCAGGCGATCACCGTCACCATCGAATGCCACGCCGAGATCCGCCTTGCACTCCAGCACCTTGGCAACCAGTGCCTCGGGGGCAGTCGAGCCAACGCCATCGTTGATATTGAGACCATCCGGAGAGCAGCCCATGGTGATCACCTCGGCCCCCAATTCGCGGAACACAGAAGGCGCGATATGGTAGGTTGCCCCGTGACCACAATCGACCACCATCTTCAATCCATCCAGATTCATGTTGGAAGGGAAGGTGCTCTTGCAAAATTCGATATAGCGACCGGCGGCATCATCAATGCGTACCGCTTTGCCAAGTTCGGCAGACTCGACACACTTGAGATCGTGATCAAGCTCAGCCTCAATGGCCATCTCAACTTCGTCAGGCAACTTGGTACCGTCGGCGGAGAAAAACTTGATGCCGTTGTCATAGAAGGGGTTGTGCGAGGCGCTGATAACGATGCCGGCCTCGGCACGGAAAGTGCGCGTCAGGTAGGCTACGGCCGGAGTGGGCATGGGGCCCATCAGAATGGCTTTGAGACCGGCGGCAGAGAGACCCGCTTCCAGCGCTGATTCCAGCATATAGCCAGAGATTCGGGTATCTTTGCCAATCAGCACCTTTTTGGTGCCCTTCTTGGAGAGCACCTTGCCGGCAGCCCAACCCAATTTCATCACGAAATCAGGGGTGATCGGGTATTCGCCAACCTTGCCGCGTACACCATCGGTACCGAAATACTTTCTTGCCATTGTCTGTTCTCTTTATTATCTGGAAATAAAATCTTGTCCCGTCATTGCCAGCCAACCGACGCGCAATGCGTCCATGGTCTCCCGCACATCGTGAACCCTGATGATCCTGGCTCCGTGCTGCATGCCGATAAGGGCACAAGCCAGACTGCCAGCCAGACGTTCACCCACAGGGCGGTTCAGCAGGTTGCCTATCATAGACTTTCGCGACATTCCCACCAAGAGCGGAAGACCGTAGTCAAGCAACTCTCCTTGGGCGGCCAGTAGCTGATAGTTGTGTGCCAGCGTCTTGCCAAAACCGTAGCCCGGATCCAGCAGCAGCTGCTCACGGGCTATTCCGGCGGCCAGGCAGGCTGCGATCCGTTCGTCAAAGAAGGCTCTCACCTCCCCCACCAGGTCGTCATAGTGCGGCTCGACCTGCATGGTTCTCGGCTGCCCCTGCATGTGCATCAGGCAAACCGGAACGCGCGCTTCAGCGGCAGCATCAAGCGCTCCCGGCTCCTGCAGCGCCCGCACATCGTTGATCAGATGGGCACCCGCCTTGCAGCCCTCTCGCATCACCGCCGCTTTGGAAGTATCGAGGGAGAGCATCACATCACATTCGCTCACCAGTCGTTCAACAACCGGAATAACCCTGTCCAGCTCCTCCTGCTCGCTCACATCCGGCGCTCCCGGACGGGTTGACTCACCGCCGATATCGATAAGGGTCGCCCCATCCGCCACCATCTGACGGGCATGGGACACAGCCTGTTCAATCTGGTTGAAATGGCCGCCATCGGAGAAGGAGTCGGGAGTCACATTGAGGATCCCCATCACGTGGGGACGTTCGAGGGAGAGGCTAAGCCCCTTGCTAATCAGCTGCATCTTCACTTCCATTCGCAAAATAAAAACCCCGGGCAAGCCCGGGGTTTTCAACAACAGGATTTATTTAGCCGGGATGTCGTTGGC
>CAMFLW010000222.1 GCA_945957575.1 uncultured Aeromonas sp.
CGATCGTAACCGGCCTGATCGGTCATCGGCAGCAGCTTGATGGTGAGGTTGCCCGAGTTGAGCAGATCCCCCGCTTTGGCCGCTGGGATGGCATCTGCCAGACCGGCACCGGTAAGCACATCGTTGAGAGAACGCCCCAGCGGCAGCAGCAGGGTGACGGGCGTGGTGCTCTGGCACCAGCTCTCGACCAGGCTTTGCAGTGCATCGCTCTCGTAGGTAAAGAGGCTGACCCGCAGCTCGTGCTCTTGTCTTGGCGGCAAACCGAGGCTGGCCCAGTAGGCTGCCAGTCCCGCATCATCTTGCTGCCACTGCTCCCGTTCGGCGATGAGGCCGTGCTCGCACAAAAGGCCGCCGGTTTTAGCGGTAAAGCCCGGGAAGAAGAAGTATTTGTTGAGGCTCTGGTTGCCAACTCGCTGTGGCGAGGCGAGGCCGTGGCAATCCTCGACCCAGCTCTCCGCCGAGAGGTACTCCAGATTGATCCAGCAGGGGGGCTTGGGTTGGCTCGCCATCTGCTCGGCCATTCGTTCGATGAAGGGGGCGGGCAGTTCGCAGGCAAAGGCCTCGATCACCACTCTGGCCGGGGTCATGTCAGTCGGCAGGGTCTCATGCCAGTGCTGGATATAGATGCCATTGACCCACTGACCATCCTGCGCCGGGTCGAGCCCGGGACAGATGCGGGCGAAACTTGCCAGATCGTCCACCCAGAGCCGCACCTGAACTTCATCGCTATGTGCTGCAATATTCCCCTCCCGCTTTAACTGGCGGGCGAGTCGCCAGGTGACGCCGATGTCGCCAAAGTTGTCGACGACGCAGCAGAAGATGTCCCAGTCAAACGGGGGCAGGGGAGTGGTCATGGCTCGGGGTTCCAAATGCAAAAAAACCGGTGCGCAGGGTAGCACACCGGTTGACTGGCTTCTAACCGTCAGCGCGTGACGGCGGTCTGTGGCAGGTTACTCCTTGCCGTAGACGTTGTTCTCTTGCTCGCGTACCCGGATGAAGGTGGTGCGCTTGGTGAGCTCTTTCAGCTGGCTGGCGCCGACGTAGGTACAGGTGGAGCGCACGCCGCCCAGAATATCGCGCACGGCGTTCTCGACCGGGCCGCGGTAGGGCAGCAGCACGGTTTTACCCTCGGAGGCTCGGTACTCGGCGACGCCACCGGCGTGCTTGTCCATGGCGCTGGAGGAGCTCATGCCGTAGAACTTCATGAAGGGTTCGCCGTCTACATCGACGATCTCGCCACCGCACTCTTCGTGGGCAGCCAGCATGCCGCCCAGCATCACGAAGTCGGCGCCGCCGCCAAACGCCTTGGCCACATCGCCCGGGCAGGTGCAGCCGCCGTCACCGACGATCTGGCCGCCGAGGCCGTGGGCCGCATCGGCACACTCGATGATGGCGGAGAGTTGCGGGTAACCGACACCGGTCTTGACGCGAGTGGTGCAGACGGAGCCCGGGCCGATGCCGACCTTGACGATGTCGGCGCCGGAGAGGATCAGCTCTTCGACCATCTCGCCGGTCACCACGTTGCCCGCCAGAATGACGTGGTTGGGGCAGGCTTCACGAATCTTGCGCACGAACTCGACGAAGTGTTCGGAGTAGCCATTGGCCACATCGACACAGATGAAGCGCAGCGCTTCGGACATGGCGAGGATCTGGCGGGTCTTGGCGAAATCTTCAGCCGAGGTGCCGGTGGAGACCATCACATGGCCCAGCAGGGCCGGGTCAGTCTCGTTGACGAAAGCTTGCCACTGCTCAAGGCTGTAGTGCTTGTGTACCGCGGTCATCATCTCGAAACCGGCCAGCGTGCGCGCCATGGCAAAGCTGCCGACGGTATCCATGTTGGCGGCGATAACGGGGACGCCTTGCCATTGGGTCTGAGTGTGTTTGAAGGTGAACTGACGGGTCAGGCTTACTTGGGAACGGCTCTTGAGAGTAGAGCGCTTGGGGCGGAACAGGACATCCTTGAAACCGAGCTTCAAGTCTTCTTCGATACGCATTACAAATTCCTTATTGAGCCTTGTTGAAAGTCACGTTTGCAGTGGCAAATTTTCGGCAGGCGCAAAAAAACCGGTGGTTTTCAGGCCCTCCGGTTTACAACAGTGTAGGCAAAAATCCCTTCAGAACAAGACTGATAATTCGCTCATTGTTGTGGTAGCCTTTGGCGTCACAACCTGAGGTTAACCACCAGCTTCATCCAGCACCGCTCGCTGCCTTGCTCCCCATCGCTATACCCGCTCGCTTGGGCCGCCGTTTTGCCACCCTTTGTCGTCTCTTTCCTGAATTGTTTGCATTATCCAAGTCACTGAAATAAATCGGATTGACCCACAATGGGACTGTGGTAGATCTGGGCGCAGGATTGACAAGGCGGGACAGTAAAATGGGCAAGATGATGGTGGGGATCGCCTTGATGCTGGCACTGTGTGGCAGTGCGCTGGCAGAGACCCCGACCAGCTATGGCTGGATCGAGAAGGGACTTATTTTGCCTACCGGCGTGGCGGTGAAGATGAAACTCGACACCGGTGCGCTCACCTCTTCCCTCGATGCGCGCTCTCTCGTTCACTTCAAACGGAATGGCAAACCCTGGGTGCGCTTCATGCTGGATATTACCGACGCCGACAGCGGTCAGCGGGTCAAGCAGCAGTTTGAGCGCCCGGTGGAGCAGAGCGTGACTATCCGTGGGGCGGGTGGCATCGAGCAGCGGCCAACCGTCACCATGTCCATCTGTCTGGGGGACAAGGTGTACGAGGAGTGGTTCACCCTGCGGGATCGCAGCGACATGATCTATCCGGTGCTACTTGGCCGCCGCCTGCTGGCGGATCTCGGCCCGGTAGATGCCAGCCGAACCTTTACCGTGCAGCCAAATTGTCATTGATAGCAAACAGCCCGCATCGCGGGCTGTTTG
>CAMFLW010000223.1 GCA_945957575.1 uncultured Aeromonas sp.
TATGGGTATTTGCTTGTCTGGAGTTCGAGGAGAAGATGAACTTGCGGCGGGGTGTTTATCTCGGGAGGGAGTGCGCGCGGGATGGATCTCCGCTCTGCTGTTCTGCCGCTTCCCGCTCTCTGCACGCTGTGGGCAAGGCGCCCCACGTGCTGGACAACCGGACGGGACAGACTCCCTCCTGTGCGCCCTGACCCATCAAGGGTGATCCCTTCGATGAGCGGAAGAGGCTTGTTCCTCCCCCGGCGCGGTAACCCGCAAGTTACCCTTGTTCCCTTCGCAGGTTTTAACCTGATCAGGTTCCACGGATCCCGAATTAACGGTCTCAGCTTCGCGTCGTTCGACGGTCAGCACTCCGACAAGATGGCGCCAGTATAAGGGGGAAAATCTAAAGCACAAGCCGTTAACAATCTGTGTCAACGGCTGGTGCTGTGGTCAGACGGGGTTACTCCCCGCGCGACCAGGTGCGGATGGCGGCGATCTCCGCGGCGGGGATCTGCAGGGATTCGAGGAATTCCTGATGGGCCTGTGGCTCCATCTTCTCGAACTGGATATGCCAGTTGCGCATCATCTCTTCGGTCATGCCGGCGGCCTGCATGATGGCAACCCAGCGCGCTTTATCTACCATGGGGATCTCCTCGTGTGTCTGTTGGCGATAGAGGATGATGGCCCGCTGTTGCCGCCTCAGCTCGGCGATCTCCTGCTCCAGTCGCAGCAGGTGACCATCGAGGCAGGAGTGGCTCTCCTGACTTGCCGCCAGCAGGGTACCGATCTCTTCGAGCGGCAGCCCCATGGCACGAAAGCTGGCGATCTGCCGCCCCCGTTCCAGCTCGGCCTCGCCATAGCGGCGATAGCCGTTCTCCCCGCGCAGGGCGGGCAGCAACAGACCGAGACGTTCGTAATAGAGCAGGGTGGTGCGGCTCAGGCCCAGTTCTCTGGCCAGCCGGGTAATCGTCAACATAGGGGTTCCTTCATCCAACGGACAGAGGATAAACCCGCCTATCGTAGACAGGTCAACTACTCCTCCGGATTGATGACAAGGATTTCGCTTAAGTGGCCCTGTTCGTCGCGGGTAAGCACCAACGCACTCCCTTCATGCAGATCGGCGGCCGAGCCGTTGACCCAGCGTATGTTGCGGTCGAGAGGAAACGTGCCGAGGTTTGCCAGCACCAGACGCTGGCCGTCGAAGGATTGCAGGTGATCCTCTGCCCGCTGCCACCGCCCGGATCCCGTCGGCGCTCTGGCCGTCAGCAGCTCAATCCGGGTGGCCACCCCGTCGGCCACCAGCAGGGAGAGGCGATCACCCGGCCGCAGAGGATCTGCCCAGAGCTCACCCTGTCGCCAGACCGGAGCGCTGCCTCGCTCCACCTCGGCTCCCTGAAATTGCAGATGGATGCCGTCATCGTGCTCCAGCTCCACCAGCCAAAGCTCGTCGGCGATCGCCTGCGCGGCGCAGAGCGGCAAACCGCACAACCACGCACACCACTTTGTTCTCTGTTCCATGTCGTTCGTCCCTGAACAAAAAGCCCATACCGGATAAGCATGAGCTTCATTCAGGAACATTGCGAATCTACGGCGGCGATCGGGTTACTTGTCCTCGCGGCAGCGGCTCAGGCGCATGCCGTCAAATTTGCACTCCAGCTCGAGCCAGCGCCCTTCGAACGGCGCCAGACTGTTGTCCGAGGTGGTGTAGCCCCAGATCCGCCCACTTTCGACCGGCCCTTCCAGATCCATCTCGTCCTTGTCATCTTCATCGAGGGCCTCGACCTTGCGCACATAGCGCACGCCGTTCTCCACCACCCCCTTCATCTCGACCCAGGTGCCGCCGAGATCATCCTCGTTGAGCCAATCCTTGAAGCGGGTCTGGTCATCGATCACGAACGGCAGACCGTTGACCATCAGCTGGCCAAGCTGCCAGGTGGTGCGGCCGGTCAGTTTGAATTCGGTCGCCAGTGCGGTGCCAAGTGGCAACAAGATCAGCAACAGAAGGGCGCAGAGAGACTTCTTCATCAGGGATCCTCGGGGTTACACTGGCACACAGGATGCCGTATCCGGTGTGAAAAGAGCGTGAAACGCTCGCCAACCAGGAGAGCAAAGCATGAAGATTTTGGTAGTGGAAGACAATCCTCAGGTGGCAGAAACCATCATGGATTATCTGGAGCTGGCCGGCCACCGGCTGGACTGTGCCTATCACGGTCAGGCGGCGCTGCAACTGCTGGCCGAACAGCGCTTCGACGTCATCATCATGGATGTGATGATGCCGCGTCTAGACGGGCTCAGCACGGTCGCCCGTCTGCGCGACGAGGGGATCTCGACCCCGGTGCTGTTTCTCACCGCCCGCGACAGTCTGGAAGACAAGCTGGCAGGCTTCAAGGCCGGGGGCGACGACTATCTGGTCAAGCCCTTTGCCATGGAGGAGCTGGAGGTACGGCTGCAAGCCCTCAGTCTGCGCGGTCCGCGCGGCGATGTGGGGGCCATCAGTTTTGGCGATCTGACGGTCGATGTCGCCAGCGGCCGCGCCACCCGTGCCGGCGTTCCCCTCAAACTCGGCAAGATCCCGTTCCGGATCCTCGCCCTGCTGGCTCGCCGCGCCCCCGCCATCGTCACTCGTCAGGAGGTGCTGGATACCGTCTGGGGAGAGGAGGAGCCCGACTCCGATGCCCTGCGCAGCCACATCTACGCCCTGCGCAACACCCTCGACAAACCCTTCCCCACCCCCATGCTGGAAACCCTGCACGGTCAGGGCTACCGACTGGTGAGCGCATGAGCCTACCGAGCCTGCGTCGCCGCCTGATCATGGCGCTCGGCGGCGCCGGGGTGGTGCTGCTG
>CAMFLW010000224.1 GCA_945957575.1 uncultured Aeromonas sp.
CTGGTTGAGCCTGTGGCTGAGGTCGAAGCCGAAGCCGAAGCCGAAGCCGAAGCCGAAGCCGAAGCCGAAGCCGAAGCCGTTCAGGACGATGATCAGCATCTGGAAGTCGTCAAGGTCCTGCCACGTACAGCCATCTTTGAAAACGAGCTCAACGATTCGGCCAACGCCGAACGGTTCGTGCAGATGCACGGGCATAACCTGAAGTTCGTCCCTGAGTTAGGTGGCTTCATCCACTTCGATGGTACGCACTGGACCCAGAATGACTTGACGCCCATGATCCTTGCTCAAACCGTGGGCAAAGAGATCCAGGAAATCGGACAGATGTTGATCAAGCAGGCGTGCAAGAAAGAGGAGCTGTCTTGGGCTTATGCAGTGCTCAGACACGGTTCTAGCAGCCTTAACCGGGCTGGCATTCAGAACATGTTGGAACTGGCCAAGCCGATGATGACGGCAAGACTGCACGAGCTGAACGCCAACCCGATGCTGTTGGGCACGGCCAATGGTGTCATCGACCTGAAGTCGGGCCGCCTGTTGGCTCCAAGACGGGCATTCATGATGACCCACCATAGCCCGGTGGCCTATGACCCGGCAGCCACCTGCCCGCGATGGGAGCAGTTCATCGACGAGATCTGCTGTGGTAATGCCGAGTACGCTGCCTTCCTGCAACGTTGTGTGGGCTACTGGATCACCGGCCGCACCGACGAACAGCTCCTGTTCTTCCTCCACGGGGGCGGCTGCAACGGCAAGAGTACCTTCATGTCGGTCATTCAGCAGTTGCTGGGAGAGTTCAGTCGGCAGATCAACAGTAACGTCTTGCTGTTCAACCGCAACGGCAATACTGGGCCGAACCCGTCCCTGACCAAGCTGGTGGATGCACGTCTCGTGGTCGCCAACGAGCTGCCAGAGGGGGCCCGTATGGATGAGAACTTGGTGAAGGCCATGACGGGGGATGATGTGATTGTCGCTCGTGCTCCCTACGCCAAGAAAGAGATGGAGTTCCGCCCATCCTTCTCTCTGGTGATGGTGGGCAACCACAAGCCCGAGATCCGCGATACCAGCAATGGCATGTGGCGTCGGATGCTGATGCTGCCCTTCAATGCCTCCTTCACGAAGGAACAGCTGGACCCAATGCTGATGGAGAAGCTGCGGGCCGAGATGCCCGGCATTCTGAACTGGGCCATCCAGGGCTGCCAGATGTGGCAAGACCAGAGGCTCAAGGCATCGATTCCTGCTCGCCTCAAGCAGGATGTCGAGACCTACCGTGCCGAGTCAGATATGGTTGGCTGCTTCCTTGAAGAGTGCACCCAGGCCAGAGCAGGGGCCAAAGTGCCCATGAGCGAGGTCTACGCGGTCTACAGCCGCTGGGCACAGCAGAACGGTGAATGGGCCATGAAGAGGCTGGCCCTCAAGAAGAAGCTGTTAGAAAAGGGCTATCTGATCCCCCGCTATAACAGCAAGGACACCATCATCGGGTTGACCCTGCTCGATAGCGAGATGGCTGACATGACCGTCTCAGCCCACCGGGAGCAGCCGGAGCCAGGAGCGAACTACACTGTGTGACGAATGGGGGCCTTCGGGCCCCTCTGCCGTTTTTGACTTTCCCGTTTTGCCCGCCAACAAAAGCAAAGGGCTCAAACCAAGCAGTCAATCTGCCGAAATTTCAGCTATTTATAGAACTTTTTCTGTATGAAATCTCGTAGAAAAAGTTCTTAAAAATGCCAAAATTTCAGCATCTCGGCAGACCCATCCCTCCCTTTATCCGGCATCAGCAAAGGATGAAAGGGCCGCCTCTATCACCTCTTTGAGCTTCTCCAGCGAGACATCCCCTCCATATCGGTCATAGCTGATCGCCCCGTTGGTGTGGCCCAAGATCGCCGCCGCATACTGCAATGGCACTCCGTGACCTTTGAGTGTTGTCCCCACGGTATGCCGCAGGCTGTGGAAGTCCTTGTCGACGGGGCGATGGCGACTAAACCACTGCCCCCACAGGTGGCTGTATCCATCCTGGCGATGTGGCAGTTCAGGGAAGAGGCGTCCCCCTATCCTCTCCTTCACAAACTCGATGAAACCGCTCTGGATGAGGTGTCGATGGATAGGAACGAGACGAGCACTGTTGGCCGTCTTGAGTTTCTGGTCTGGCCGTCCACTGCGAATATTCAGGCACCATATACCGTCAACCTGTTGCACATCATCTGCGTACAACTGGCAGATCTCATTGGCACGAGCCCCGGTGAACAGCCCCAGCAGAGCAATCCACCTACGGTGGGGCTCTTGCTGCTTAGCCCACCCGATAAACTTGCGACGTTCTTCCGCTGTGTACCCACTTCGTGAGTTCACCTCTTTGGCTCGCTGTAGCTTCAATCCGGCGAAATGGTTGATGACCCCATCCTGATGGTTAGCCAGCCAGTTAAACAGCAGAGAGAGCTTCTGCAGATACTTGTTGATGGTGGTCGGACTCTTGCCGGAGTTCAGCAGGTCCTCCTTGAACTTGACCACATCCGCTTTCGCATAGTCAGCAGCCGGTCTATCACCCAGCGCCTTGATGAAGCAGCCGATGTAGTTCTTCTGGTTGCTGAGCTCTTTCGGTGCCCAGGAGAGGGCCTTCTCTTTCAGATAGCGGTCACTCAAGACCGACAACAGCGGAGCAAGCGGTTTGGCCGCCGGAGTCATCGGCTGGGCTACTGATTGCTCATGTGGGGCAACATTGACGTCTGCAGGCAACCGAATGGGCTTGGGTCTGGAACGCACACAGGCAAGCAGCTTCGCAACAGCTGCACGGGCCGTCAGCTTGTCTCGGGTATGCAGGGATTTTTTGA
>CAMFLW010000225.1 GCA_945957575.1 uncultured Aeromonas sp.
TAATCCAATAATGACATGTTTAACTCCCGAACAGTCGGCTAAAGAAGCCCTTCTTCTCTTCTTCCAGAAAACGAAATTCCTTGGTATCGCCCAGCAAGCGGGACACCGCATCTTCGTAGGCCTGGCCGGCATCGGACTCCTTGTCCAGAATAACCGGCTCGCCGGAGTTGGAGGCGCGCAGCACCGCCTGGGACTCCGGGATCACCCCGAGTAGCGGGATGGCCAGGATCTCCTGTACATCCTGCACGCTCAGCATGTCGCCTCGGTTGACGCGGGTTGGGCAGTAGCGGGTCAGCAGCAGGTGCTCCTTGATGGGGTCTTCGCCACGCTCGGCGCGACGGGACTTGGAGGCCAGGATGCCAAGGATGCGGTCGGAGTCACGCACGGAAGAGACTTCCGGGTTGGTAGTGACGATCGCTTCGTCGGCAAAATAGAGCGCCATCAGCGCGCCCGCCTCGATCCCCGCCGGGGAGTCGCAGACGATGTAATCGAACTTCATCTCCGCCAACTGATCCAGGATCTTCTCGACCCCCTCACGGGTGAGGGCATCTTTGTCCCGGGTCTGGGAGGCGGGCAGGATAAACAGATTTTCCGAGCGTTTGTCCTTGATCAGCGCCTGATTGAGGTTGGCTTCCCCATTGATGACGTTAACGAAGTCATACACCACGCGCCGCTCGCAGCCCATGATGAGATCCAGATTTCGCAGACCGATGTCAAAGTCAATGACCACTGTCTTGTGACCACGCTGGGCTAAGCCGGTGCTCAGGGCCGCACTGGTTGTGGTCTTGCCAACGCCACCTTTACCCGATGTAACGACTATGATTCGCGCCATTCTCGCTTCCTTGTAACTCTATTTGATACGGTCTATTCGGAGTTGTTCGTTGTCCAGCCGGATGTGTACCGGTTGCTGGATCAGGCCTGCCGGCAATGCATCGCTCAGCTGGAATGTGCCAGCGATGGAGAGCAGCTCGGCCTGTAATTGCTGGCAATAGATCCGGGCCTGGGGGTTGCCCCGGGCACCGGCAATGGCTCTGCCACGCAGGGTGCCATAAATATGAATGCTGTCGTCGGCAAGCACTTCGGCTCCCGGACTGACGGACCCCAGCACCACCAGCGAGGTGCCGGCGGCATAAATCTGCTGGCCGGAACGCACCGGTCCCACATGTACCTTGCTCGGGATCAAGGGGGCGGGCTCGGGCTCGGGAACCACCTCAGGGGCGGCTGGCGCGGGGGCAGGCTCTGGTTCCGGTTCGCTCTTGCGAATCTTGCCCGAGGCCATCACGGCCAGTCCCACCGCCTTGGCGGCCGTCTTCATCTCTTCGCTGCGCGCCCCCGTGATGCCGACCAGCACAAATTCTTCGGACTCCACCAGCTCCTTGAGCTGTTCGAAATCGGGAATATGTTCCAGTCTGGAAACATTGATCACCAACGGCGCACAATTAAAAAAGTAGGGGGCCTGGGCCACTTTTTCGGCCAACAACTGACGGATCCGCTCAGGCTCGCCATCGCTGATATGCAACACAGAAATAGTGAAGGTGGTCCCTTTCAATTCGTTATCGCGCTCAACCATGAATCTTCCCCGAGGCAGAGATGCTAATCCGTTATTGTTATTCAATTCCTGATGTTATAGTTTGCCCCCATCAGAGGCAATAAACTCGTCGGATTATATCAATTTCCATGTTGTGTGCAGTCTATAAAAGTCGCAAAAAAGCCGAGACCTACCTTTTTGTTGAAAAAAGAGAGGATTTCTCCCGCGTTCCCGAGCCATTGCTGAGCGCATTCGGGCGTCCCGAGCTGGTGCTGATGACCAAGCTGGATCCGGCCAAGCCCTTGGGGCTGGCTGATGTCGGCAAGGTGATGGCCGCGCTGACCAACCAGGGGTTCTACCTGCAGGTGCCGCCGCCTCCCGAGAATTTGCTGGAGCAGCACAAGGCCAGCCTGAAAAAACCATCCTGAATATCCAGCCCCGTGGTGCGTTCTGCCCAGCGGGGCTAATTCTTTGTGACTCTGCATGACGCATTCCGGCCATGGAAAGGTGGCTTGCGATAATCCCGTGACAGGATCCGGCCAAATTAAACCCTTCCTTTGGGGATATTCACTTTTCGCTGTTTAAATAGAAAGTCAATCTGCTCCCAACACCATATCCTCAACCTTTGCTGGCGCTCACAAAAATAACGAGCGGCGCGCACTCATTATCCGCCATTTCAACGGTTATTGGCTCACTCATCGATTATTTTCAGCCCCTTCTTTGGCGCTTTTTTGGCCTCCACTGCGCGATGAGTTATCCATCAAATAGGGCGTAAAGAGGGCGGTGATAACTGTGCTAAAACCAGTTTGCGCGATACGCTGTGGCCAAAATGATGAGCTAACCCCCTGTTTGTGTGCTTGATTGTTTGCCCTGATCACGAAAGTGCCACATAGATGGCTATCAGCATGTAATTCGCAAGGGTGAGCGGTAACCGCGTCTTGCCAAACAAGGGTATGCCCAAAGGGGAGGGTATTGAGCTGAGGGGCCATCTCGATATCGATTAGTTGTGAAAGCGTGACTGGGGCAAGATAGCAGGTACAGGTTTCATGTAGGGGCGTAATGTCCCTTTCAATGCATTGAGAAGAGTTAATCAAGGGATGTAATTAGAGAGGCATTTAGACAAGGCAATCCGCATTGCTGTGGCGTAGCAGGGGTATATCAGCAACGTCCTACTGTGAAATGGTCGGTATGCCGGTATAAGTGCCCTGCATCCCATTTGGGCAATAAAAAAGGTTCATCGCGCTTTTCCGGGGAAGGCAGCCTTGATTTTCAGGAAGAAG
>CAMFLW010000226.1 GCA_945957575.1 uncultured Aeromonas sp.
GGGTATCGAACTGACTTTGTACCATGCTTTCGCGCATGAAGTGGCCCTTGCGGGCACGCATCCGCTCGAGGATCAGCGGCTGGCTGCCGTCGAGGAAGATAAAGTTTACCGACTCGTTGCCTTCCCGGATCTGGTCGCGGTACTTCTTTTTGAGGGCGGAACAGACAATGATGCCGGTCTCGTTCTTCTGCTCGAGGCTGTAGGCGGCGTCGCGGATCCGCTCCAGCCAGGGGGCGCGATCCTCATCGTTGAGAGGGTTGCCGCCAGCCATCTTCTGGATGTTGGCCTTGGGGTGCAGATCATCACCATCGATGAACTTGGCGCCCAGCGCTTCTGCCACCTTGAGGCCCACGCTGGATTTACCGCTGCCACATACACCCATCACGATAATGCACTTACCCGCCATAATTTGACCTCTGTCCCACTTTTCAAAAAACCTGCTGTTGATGGGTTCTAATTTAGCACGTTACCGGTAACATGTTACCGGTAACTATCAAAAGTGTGAAGTCTGCCACAGACTGAAACTAACGCTCGACGGCCTGTGCCGAGTGCTGCCGACTAGCCATACATACATATAAATCAACACGCTATGGTTAGTGCCGAGTCCTGCAGCATTGCCACTGCACAACTGAAAAGGAACAGAAAACAATGTCGGATATCTCTCTAATCATGACAGCAGCGGGCTCGATCGTGCTGCTGCTCTTCCTGGTGATGAAGGCCCGGCTCCACGCCGTTGTCTCCCTCATTCTGGTCTCCATGGTGGCGGGTCTTGCCGCCGGCATGAACCCGGCCGACATCGCCAACACCATCCAGAAAGGGATGGGCGGCACCCTCGGCTTCGTCGCCGTGGTGGTGGCGCTGGGCGCCATGTTCGGCAAGGTGATGGAAGTGACCGGAGCCCTCGACCGGGTGGCTCACACCCTGCTCGGCAAGTTCGGTGTCAAGCGCGCCAACTGGGCCATGGCCCTGACCGGCTTTGTCTGCGCCCTGCCGCTGTTCTTTGATGTGGCCGTGGTACTGCTGATCGGCGTCGCCTTCGCCATCGTCCGTCGCGGCGGCGGCAGCGTGGTGAAGATCGGTATCGCCCTGCTAGCGGGTATCGCCACCTGTCAGGCCTTCCTGATCCCGGCTCCGGGCCCGATCCTGGTCGCTTCCCAGCTGGGAGCCGACTTCGGCTACATGATCCTGTTCGGTCTGATCGCCGCCGTACCGGCGCTGATCCTGGCTGGCCCGCTGTTCGGTGACTTCATCAGCAAGATCGTCGACGTGCCGCTGCCTGCCGATGCCCAGAACAGCGTCCACGATGACAGCAAATCCCTGCCTTCCTTCGGGTTGGCCATGGGCCTGATCGGTCTGCCGCTGCTGATGATCGGCCTCAAGACCATCGTCGGCCGCTTCGTCGAAGCGGGCTCTACCCTGCACAACTGGCTGGAGTTTATCGGTCACCCCTTCACCGCCATCATGGTCGCTTGTCTGGCCGCCTTCTATTTGCTGGGTATTCGCCGTGGCATGTCCCGCGATGAGGTGATGAGCGTCTGCAGCAGCGCCATCCAGCCGGCGGGCGTCATCATCCTGGTGACTGGTGCCGGTGGCGTGTTCAAGCAGGTACTAGTTGATTCTGGCGTGGGCGCCGCCCTTGGCAACATGCTGGCCGACTCCGGCCTGCCCATTGTTGCGCTGGCCTTCATTCTGGCCGCCGCAGTACGGGTCATTCAGGGTTCTGCCACTGTCGCCATGCTGACCGCCTGCGGTCTGGTGCTGCCGATGCTGGAACCGCTTGGCCTGAACGGTGCCCAGTTGGCAGCCATCACCATCGCCATCGGTGGCGGTTCCATCGTCCTCTCCCACGTCAACGACTCCGGTTTCTGGCTGGCGAACCGCTACCTCGGCCTCTCCGAGAAGCAGACCCTGCAGACCTGGACCGTGATGGAGACCATCATCGGCACCACCGGCGGCGTGATGGCGATGATCATTTACAGCTTCCTCTGATCACTGCCGATACGCACAAAAAAGGCCTCACTTGTGAGGCCTTTTTCATCTTTCTGACGATTCTTTCTTTGGCTGAGAGGGCGAGATTGCTAGAATCGCCTATTCATCGCTCCGAGTGGAACGCTTAACCCCGTGATTTCAGGTCTCTCTATGCATTCATCGGCCCATTATCGACAACTGCTGACACGCCTGCCCCAGATCGCCGTCGCAGCAGACCAGTTTGAAGTGCTCTACAGCGCCAAGGATTTCAAGCGCCGCATTCTTGCGCTCATTGCCAGCGCTACCCGCCGCATCTATCTGGTCGCGCTCTATCTGCAAGATGACGATGCGGGTCGCGAGATCCTCACCGCCCTCTACGAGGCCAAGCAGCGCAACCCGGCACTCGACATCAAGCTGTTCGTCGACTTCCACCGTGCCCAGCGCGGCCTCATCGGCAAGGGCAAGCAAGGCGGCAACCACCTCATGTATCAGGAGATGGCCGCCCGCTACGAGCACAAGATCGAAATCTACGGCGTACCGGTGAAGGGGCGCGAGCTGCTCGGCGTGTTGCACCTCAAGGGCTTCATCTTCGATGATGCGGTGCTCTACTCCGGTGCCAGCCTCAACGACATCTACCTGCACCAGCAGGAGCGCTACCGCTTCGACCGCTATCACCAGATCACCAGCCCGGAACTGGCCCGCAGCATGGTCAACTACGTGGATGACCTGTTCGTGAAGAGCGATGCCGTGCAGCGGCTCGATCGCAGCGACGTGCCCAGCGCCAAACAGCTGAAGGGGCCGATCCGCCGCTTCA
>CAMFLW010000227.1 GCA_945957575.1 uncultured Aeromonas sp.
CGGCGATATTCAGCATCGGATGCATAGGTTCACCACTGGATGTTAAAGAACGGGGGATAAAAGGACGCGGTATGATACCAGTATTTTGTGCGATGGCAACTGTTATCCCCCTACGACCAATTGATTACCACTGCCAGATTTGACGGCTCCAATATAGACCAGATCTGCGCTAGTCTTATCCCAGCAGCCGGATACAGGCTGTCATGAGCATAGGGATGTGAACCATGAATTTGTCATTAGTGAGTCAGAACGTGTCAGCGGCCAGCGAGGGACTGTTGGCCATCTTGCGGTCATCACCCGAATATGGTGATCACTTTGCCCACATCACCGTGACCCCCCTGGCCCAGTGGCAACCGGCCAAGACGGAGGCGGCGATCCTGCTGATCGACGGCGATGCGCCCTGGCAGGATGCCGGATTTGCCCGGGGAGAGGATGAGACGATCGGTTTGCCGGTCTTGCCGCTGTTGATCCGCAAGGGAGACAAGGAGCTGACGGTCTGCGGGCCGGATGTGCGTGACCCCCGTTTCTATTTTGTCTCAAACGACATCGTGCTGGATGAGTCGGAGCTGGCCGAGCCTGCCTGCAGCCGGGTGCTGTTGCGCAAGCTGGAGTCCTACTTCCCGCTGCTTTCCCGCCTGATCATGCTGCGCCAGCGCAAGCCGGTCGCCGTGATTAACTAATATCAACTATTGCCAGAGAGCACCAGCGGCGCACCGTGGCCTTGTTTGGCCTACGGTGCGCCGCTTTTTAATGGTCTGGAGCCGGTCACTTGTTGCAAGATGAGGCGGCTATGGTGTTGCACCCTGTTCCAACCGTGCAATCTGGCTATGACCAACAAGGAGTGAATCATGATCGACTTTTACACCGCCGCGACCCCCAATGGTTTCAAAGTGGCGATCGCCCTCGAAGAGTTGGGTTTGCCCTATCGGGTCATTCCTCTCGATCTTTCGGCGCTGGATCAGAAGAAGCCCGAGTTTCTTGCCATCAACCCAAATGGCCGTATTCCGGCTATCGTCGATCGGGATAACGACGATTTCGCCGTATTCGAGTCGGGGGCCATCCTCATCTATCTGGCGGAGAAAGCAGGCAAGTTGCTGCCCGCTGATCCCAAACGCCGCTCTCAAGCCATCCAGTGGCTGATGTTCCAGATGGGCGGGGTAGGACCCATGATGGGGCAGGCCAACGTCTTCTACCGCTACTTCCCCGAGAAGATCCCCGCCGCCATCGAACGCTACCAGAAGGAGGGGCGCCGCCTGTTCGAGGTGCTCGACAGCCATCTGGCCCATCACGAATATCTGGCGGACGAGTACAGCATCGCCGACATTGCCACCTGGCCCTGGGTGCGTATTTATGACTGGAGCGGCATCTCCATCGAGGGGTTACCCCATCTACAAGCCTGGATGGATCGGATGGTCGAGAAACCTGCCTGCCAGAAGGGGATCACCATACCGCCACGCAAGGAGCAGCCCGATGAGCTGATCAAGCAGGCGCAGCAGATGGTAACACGTTGATTTTTAACTGCTGACGGGGCGTGCTGCCCCGTAATATTAGAAAAACTAAGGCAAGCCGATTATAAAGATTCGTTCGTTTTCTGTGAGCTGAATCACTATGATGCCCCCATACCACCAAGCGTCCTGTGCGGTGGCTTGGCGGGCTCCCCGCCTACTGTTTCCAACACTGTTTTTGATTGCATCACAGCCTCTGTGATCAGATTCCTCTGGGCCATTTTGTGCCAGAGGGGCGGCAGCATTTTTTCGATTTTTTGGGACTGATATGGATCGGCACAGTTTTTATCCGTTGTTTTTACTGACCATTCTGATGGTCGCTGTGGGCCAGATGACCCAGACCCTTTATGTTCCCTCCATTCCCATGATGGCGGGGGACTTCAATGTGGCCTCGGGCCAGTTGCAGGCGGTGATGGCCTGTTACCTGATCCCCTATGGCCTCTCCCAGTTTGTCTATGGGCCGTTGTCGGATCGTATCGGCCGTCGCCCGGTGCTGATCGTCGGCATGATGGTGTTTCTGGTGGGCACCCTGATCATTCAGGTCATCCCCCATTTTGCCGCCCTGCTAGTGGGTAGCTTTATTCAGGGGCTGGGTACCGGTGCCGGTGGCGCCATGAGCCGTACCGTGATGCGCGATCGCTACAACGGCGCCGAGCTCAACCGCGCCAACAGTCTGGTGAGCATGGGGGTGATCTTCTCCCCTCTGCTGGCCCCGGTGCTGGGTGGCTGGCTGACCGAGCTGTTCAACTGGCGCGCCGGTTACTGGTTCCTGTTCGGTTTTGGTGCCGTAGCCACCCTGGCGATCATGGCCTGGTTTGGCGAGACCCTGCCTGCTGCTGCCCGTCAGCCACTGCGCGTCGGTGCTGCCTATCGCCATGTGCTGGGCAACCCCAAGTTTCAGGGCAACCTGCTCTGCCTGATGGCGACCTTTGCCGGTTTGGCAGTGTTCGAGGCTGCGGCCGGTGTGCTGCTGGGCGATGTGCTGAAACTGAGCGCCCGTACCGTGAGCGTGCTGTTCGTGCTGCCGCTGCCCGGCTATTTGTTCGGGGCCTGGCTCTCTGCCAAGCTGAGCTTCCGTTTGACTCAGGGCAAGCTGATGCGTCTGGGGATCGCCTTTCTGGCGCTCGGCTCACTCATCATTCTGGTGCCGGGGCTGTTCGGGGTGGTGAGTGCCGCCTCGCTGCTTGGTGGTGCGGCTGTCTACTTCATCGGTAGCGGTATTCTCTACCCGACCGCCACTTCCTGTGCCATCGAGCCCTTCCCGGGTCAGGCCGG
>CAMFLW010000228.1 GCA_945957575.1 uncultured Aeromonas sp.
TGCCGGTATTGGGCTGGGCAGGGCCCTGATAGATGACCCGGCCCAGATGGTGGCCACGGTTGGTCTCGATCACCGCATCGCAGTCGCGCCCCGCCTCAAAGCCCGGGCCGAGGGCCACCGTAATGGGGGCCATCTCCTTGTGGGTGCCGAGGTTCTGCTTGGCGAGGATGGCATCCACCAGATAGCGAGGCTTGAGCTCGGTGAGAGTGGCGCAGTCGGGGTCAACCAGTAGCGGAATGACGCCCCGATCCAGCTGCTCGAATGCCTGTTCGACGCTCTCGACCCGCTTGGCTCGTACTCCTTCGACGCTTGTTTCACCGTCAAACATCCCCTGGGCGAAGGCAACGGTACGGCGGATCACCGTGGGCTTGTCGAGATCCAGCATCACCACCTTGAAGCCGGCATTGTGCAGGCGCAGCGCCACCCCGGTGGCGATATCGCCTGAGCCACGCATCACCACCAGCTGATCCCGCTTGAGGCGCACATCATCCTGCATCAGCCCGCCTGCCTTGCCGTTTTTCACCTGCAGCAGCTCGGCGAGGATGCTGATGGCGATCTCCTCGGGCGTCTCGGCACCTATGTTGTAACCGATGGGGGCGTGCAGCTGCTGCAACTGCTCCTGACTCACCCCTTGCTGGCGCAGGGCCTGGGTGAAGGTCTGCACCTTGCGCTTGCTGGCGAGCAGCCCCAGATAGGCGAGGGGACGGCTGATGAGCCGATCCAGCGCCTCCTTGTCCTGATGGTTGGTGGCGATGATGACGAAGTTGGCGGGCTCGATGGCCAGTTTCTCGATCACCGCGCTGATGGTATCGGCCTGCACCAGATGGGTACCGGCCGGGAAGAGGTCAGGGTTGAGGCTCCCCTCGAAGCAATCCCCGACATGGACATCAAAGCCGAGCGGCGCCGCTGCATGGGCCAGCGCCCGGTTGACGTGGCCGGCACCAATGAGCACCAGCCGTGGTCGCAGACCATAGACATCGATGTAGACAGACATGGCACCACCGCAATCCGACCCGACCGCATGTTCACCGTTGCGCGCCATCCTGCCATGGAAGATGCGCGGCTTGCGCTCGGCAATGGCGGCCATCGCTTCCTCGATCACCAGCCGCTCGAGCATGCCGCCGCCGATGGTACCGAGGATCTGGCCATCGGCCATCACCAGCATCTGGGCCTGATGACGCGGGGTGGAGCCCCGGCTCTCGATGATCTGGGCCATGGCAAACGGAGTGTTCTCCTGTTCCAGTCGGGCTGCGTGTGCAAACAGATTCATAAGGTACCTCTTTTCATCCTTAAAACGTCAGGGGTGAGGCTAAAGCGCCTCCCCGTGCGGAGCTGTGCAGATCAGGTGACGGATGGGGGGGGATTCGCGCACGGCCCCCTGCCAGATGGCATGGATCTCGGGGTGGCGGCTCTGCAGCTTTATCAATTCCGCCAGCCACGACGCCTCATTTTGATAATCGCCATTGATAAACCAGATCCGGCGCGCCCCGGGCGGGGTGCCCTTGAACACCCCCTCGGGGTGGCAGAGCAGCCTGTCAAACAGTGCCCAATCCAGTGGCTCACCGGCCGCAATCCCGCACAGGGCCTGCAATTCAGCCCAGCGGTGGATCTGCGCCGGTTCGGCATTGGCTCCCACCATGGCGCCGCCCAGCAGGGCGATCACCCAGTCACTCTGGTGTGGAATGCAAGGTTCGTGCAAAGCGGGCACTTTCAATAACTTGTGATGGGCGCCATCCGCTTCGACCAGGATGAGATCGAAGCGCTGCTGTCCTTTGAGCAGGTAGATTTGGCGCAGATCCGGCCCTGCAACCTTGCCGGTGCGCTCGTCGAGATGGCTGAACAGGGCAACCAGGGTCGGGCCATCCGGCAGGGCCTGACAGCGGGTAAGTTGACGAACGGGATCCGTCTCGAGAATCAATTCCCGATAGTGTGACGGGGCTGGCAGAAACATCCGGGTGGTGGTGGTAATTAGCACCCTTTTACCCTGCTTATAAAAATATTCCGCCAGCCAGAACAGGGTGCTGGTTTTTCCGCCGGCACCACAAAGGCTAATTAGCGTGGTATGGTTGTCACTATTTTCAAGCAGTGGATTTAAAAGCGAACCAATATCCGGAAACGCGTGAATAACAGAGTGTGGCAAGGACATGGCAATGACCGAAATAAATAGCGAGGTGAATGAAAAGGTGCAGGCTCGGGGGCGTGAACAGTGTGACTGTATAATTACCGCAGCAGGTTTGTCATCCCGTATGGGGGCATGGAAAATGATGCTACCTTATGGCTCGGGGACAATTCTTGATGCAAGTCTCAAAAATGCCCTGGCCTTCTGTTCCCGGATTATTTTGGTCGTGGGCCATCGCGGGGCCGAGCTCGCTGCCTGTTATGGGCATCGCCCCGACATCCTCATCGTCCATAACCCTGACTATGAGTTGGGGCTGGGCAGTTCCATCCGCTGCGCTCTGGCGGCCAGCAATGCTGACTACCTCTTTATCAGCCACGGGGATCTGCCCTGTATCCCGCGCGAGGTCTATCAACAGTTGTGGCAGGAGCGCGGAGATCTCGCCCTGTTTCCGAGCTTTGAGGGGGAGGCGGGTCACCCGGTCTTGCTGCCAAAGTCCCTCGCAAGGGAGCTGGCTGCCGCGCCGGCACAGGGTTCGGTGCGCCGCTGGTTGCTGCAACGCCTACACCGAAGCATACCGGTCGAGAGTCCTGCCATCCTCTTTGATATCGATACCCCCGAGCGCTATCAGGCGCTG
>CAMFLW010000229.1 GCA_945957575.1 uncultured Aeromonas sp.
CGACGGGAGGGGCGGTGAGGGTCTCCATCACCCGCTGCTGCAGATAGGGGTAGAAGGGGTTGGAGGAGGTGCGGGTGAGGGCGCCGGGGTTGACGATCAGCACGCCGCGCTCGCCGCGCAGGGCCAGACCGCCGAGATTGATGCCGTATTGCTCCCGCTGCTCCGGGCGCGCTGCCATGCCATAGAGGGGATCGTCCATCGGGAAGGGGAGCGCCACATGGGAGAGGGAGTAGATCTCCTTGGGATAGTCGATACCCAGCGGGCGGAGCTGCTCAGGCTGATCTGCGCTGGCCAGCGTTTTGGCCTGCGTCGCGGGAGAGGCGGGGTCGACATTGCCCACCACGGTGAGGCGATAGTGCCCGGGGGCGTTTGGCAGCAAGCGGTGCAGCGCCAGCTCGGAGGCCGAGCTCATCAGTGGGCCAAACAGGGTGCTGCGGTTGATATCAAACAGCACCAGTTCGCTGCCGTTGGCCGGCAGGTAGTGGTAGAGATCGGCAATGATGGAGCGGGTGCTGACGGTGTAGTCCATCACCGACTGGAAGGTGAGGGCGGGGGGAAACGCCGCCAGCTTGCCACTGGCGGCCAGTTGGCGCACCTGCTGCTGGATGGCGTGGGTCAGGCGATAGGACTGGCGCGCGCCGTTGACCGGAAACGAGTTGTACTTGAACGGGTTGAACTCCGGCATGGTGTCGAGCCAGGCGGCGTTGGCAAAGGCGGGCAGCAGGGCTGGCACGGCCTTGAGCCCGGCGAAGCGGGCAAAGCGGGTCACCCCGATCATCGGGGAGATCAGCACCAGCCGATCCGGTTTTGCCAGCGTGCCGCTCGGGTCGGCCAGCGCATCGAGCGTATATTTCACCGCCAGCGCGCCGCCGTTGGAAAAGCCCACCAGATGCAGCGGCCGCTTGCCCGGTGCCAGCAATCTGGCCTCCCGCACCGCCAGTCGGGTGGCGGCCAGCCAGGTCTCCCAATCCACATCCACGAGGCCAGCGGGCACGGTGCCGTGGCCGGGGATCCGCAGCCCCAGCGCGATAAAGCCCTGCTGCTGATAGCGTCTGGCCAGATGGCGCAGGCTGTAGGGGGAGTCGGTCAGGCCGTGCAGCAGCACCGCTACCCCTTTGACTTCCCCCTCGGGGCGCAGCAGGTAGGAGCGGTTCCAGTTCTGCTGAAAGCGGGCGGGATTGATGGGGGCGTCCTGATAGTAGCGATTGCTGGCCAGTTGCTGCTCGGGCGGCGTCTTGGCGACTACCTCGGTGGCCACCAGCTCGAACAGCTCTGCTTCGCGGGCCAGATAGGCTTGCCAGTCGCTGCTGTCGAGCTCATCGGCGCTGAGTTCGGGGGGCACCACTGTGTGCCACAGTTGCAGCGGCGCTGCCTGCCAGGCGAAGTAGGCGATCACCGCCCACGCGGTCAGCAACAGCAGCAACAGGGTCAGCAGAGCACGGCGAACAAGGCGGCGAGTGTGAGCCAGCATGGTGCAATCCTTGGCGATAGAGGTAGAGCCGCCTTTGGGCGGGCGAGTTCGGCGCAGCACATTTGGCGCGGCCAACTGGCTTAAAGCCTAATGGAAACAAGGTGATATGTATAGTTGATGGCATTCTGCCGCGCTGGCTGTGGGCGCCGGATCCCGCCGTTGGCATCAGGCTGGCCGTTCGAAGGTTGTATCGCGGGCCATCTGGCGGCGTGAACTTGTTCGCAGATGCCCGCTTGGACGCTGCGACCCTGCAACTATCTGCCCCTGAAAGGGGGCAATTATGCTACTGTAGCGGCGTTTTTTGATGGATAAGCTGGCATTGGCCTTTTTTGAAGATGGAATGGTATGCAGAACTTTGACGTAGTGAATTGGCTGATGCAGCAGACAGCCTCTCCGGCGCAGCCGGAACAGGCGATGGCACAACCGGGCGCAGCCCAGAACCTCTGGCAGGTGACTCATGCTGGCTAACGAATCCATGCGCCTGAACAAATACATCAGCGAGAGCGGCATCTGCTCGCGCCGCGAGGCCGACCGCTTTATCGAGCAGGGCCACGTCTTTATCAACGGCAAGCGGGCCGGGATTGGCGATCAGGTGCAGGTTGGCGATCTGGTCAAGGTGAACGGTCAGGTGATCGAGCCGCGCGAGGCGGACAGTCTGGTGCTGATCGCCCTCAACAAGCCGGTGGGCATCGTCAGTACCACAGAGGCGGGCGAGAAGGACAACATCGTCGATTTCGTCAACCACAGCACCCGGGTCTTCCCCATCGGGCGGCTCGACAAGGATTCGCAGGGGCTGATCTTTCTCACCAACCACGGCGATCTGGTCAACAAGATCCTGCGGGCGGGCAACGATCACGAGAAAGAGTATCTGGTGACCGTCGACAAGCCGGTGACCGACGAGTTTGTGCGCGGCATGGCGGCCGGGGTGCCGATCCTCGGTACTGTGACCAAGAAGTGCAAGGTGAAGAAAGAGGCGCCGTTCGTCTTTCGCATCACCCTGGTGCAGGGGCTGAACCGCCAGATCCGCCGCATGTGCGAGCACTTCGGTTTCGAGGTGACCAAGCTCGAGCGCATTCGCATCATGAACGTCAGCCTCAAGGGGCTGCCGGTGGGCGAGTGGCGCGATCTCACCGACGACGAGCTGATCGATCTGTTCAAGCTGATTGAGGACTCCTCCTCCGAGGTGAAACCGGCCAAAGGCGACAAACCCAAGGCGGCCAAGGCTCCTGCGGCGC
>CAMFLW010000230.1 GCA_945957575.1 uncultured Aeromonas sp.
CCTGCCACACCCGCTCGGGGTCGGGCTCGGCAATGGCGGCGGCGATCAGCTGCTCGCTCCAGTGGCGGTGCAGCAGCCACATCTGCTGACCGAGATCCCCATCGCTCCGGGTGCACTGCTTGGTGACATCCGCGGTGCGATAGAAGTAGCGCACCAGCGTCGTGAGTTCGGGCTCCGGCCAGCGGCAGCCAAAATCGCGCAGCAGGGATGACCAGAAGTCAATCTGGCCCCGTTCGTGCTGCTGCTCCAGCGCATGCAGCTCGGGGATGAGATCCATCGCATGCCAGAGGGCGCCATAGCCGACAAAGCGGCGTTCCAGCGCCTCCAGTGCCTCGTCGAGCAGCACCAGCGCCTGCGGCCAGCTGGTCGCCTGAATGCGGATCTGCTCCTGCGCCTCGCAGACCGCCGCCAGCCACCCCATGGCAAGACGGCCGATGATCGCCTCCTTGTTGGGATAGAGATGGTAGAGCGACTTGATCCCTACCCCCGCCCGATCGGCGATGGCATTGGTGTTAAGGGCCGCAAAGCCCTGCTCCTGCAACAGGCTCAGGGTCGCCTCCTCGATGCGGCTGGCCACCGCCTGACTGCGCTGCTGCTTGGGTTGCCGGCGCATGGCAAACACTTGGGGTAACGGCCCCTCGGTCACTGACTCCTCTGACATCACTCCTCCCTGTTGTTGTCCCATCGGCAAGGCGCTCTGGCGGTAGATCTTGGTACCTCAGCAAAGCGGAGACTGCGCCCCGCTCGCCACCGATTGATGTGACATGGTAAACAAAACGTTAAATATTTGCAGCAATTGCTGGCATTTTTTGACCGGTCAGCCATAAAGAGATCGCGATATTTACAGTAAACGCTGCACAAAACCCGACCCTCAAGGAGATCACTGCATGGATTGCAAGGCACCACACCCCGCCCGTTCCCGCACCTTTTTGCTGCTCGCCCCGCTGCTGGCCGCCACGCTGGCGGGTTGCCAGCAGGGACAGCCGCCCACCGCCGCACGCACCCTTTATCTCAACGGCAAGATCCACACTCAGGATGGTCAGCGCCAGGTGGCAGAGGCCATGGTGGTGAGCGGCGGCCAGTTTCTCTATGTGGGCAACCGGCAGGGTGCCGAGGTGTTTAGTACGCCCGACACTCAGGTGGTCGACTTGCAGGGCAAGATGGTGCTGCCGGGGCTGCACGACAACCATATTCACCTGCTGGGCACGGTGGCGCTCGATATGTGCGATCTCGACGGCAAGCCGGTCGATCTCGGCGAGCTGGCGGCCAAGGTGAAGAGCTGCCTGCCCCGCTACGCTCCCAAGGCTGGCGACTGGCTGGTGATCAACCAGTGGTCACCCTACGAGGGCAACGCCCCCACGGCCGCCTATAAAACCGTGCTGGCGGCCCTCGATGCCGCTGCCCCCGACAACCCGGTGGTGCTGGCCGGGGTCGATGGCCACGCCAGCGCCTACAACTCACGGGCCCTGGCGCAGGCGACCGATAAAAGCGGCAAACAGGTTGGCTTCACCCCCACCACCCTGGCGCCGGGCGGCCTCTTTGCCCCCTTCAAACCCTATGTGGATCTCGATAGCGGCGTCATTCGCGAGGGGGCTCGCAGCGCCATCCCCTCCCCCGACAGCGGCCTGCTCAGCGCCCATGACGAGCAGGCGGCGAACCAGTATCGCCAACTCCTGCCCGCCATCTCGACCCTGATGGCCTCGCGTGGCATCACCAGCATTCAGGATGCCTGCGCCACCGACTTTATCCGCGATCGCCTGCGGGAGATGGAAGAGAAGGGGCTGCTCAATATGCGGATCACCGCCGCCACCTGTTTTCACGAGGATGACTACAGCGGCAAGCTCGATATCGGCGGCCATCTGGCCAAGGCCAACCGGGTGCGCGACCAGTTTGCCGGCGATCCGTTGATCAAGGCCGATGCGGTCAAGATCTTTCTCGACGGGGTACTGGAAGGGGATCCTTTCAGCACGCCCCCCTTCCTGCCCAACGCCGGCATGCTGACCAACTACCAAACCCCCCACCTCGCCGCGGATCAGGGTGGCGAGCAGGTCACCATCACCGCCAACAGCGAGGATGCCGGTAGCAAGGGGCTGGTCAACTACCGCGCCGCCGATCTGAACCGCTACGTGGGAGCGCTCGACAAAGCGGGCTTTAGCATCCATATGCACAGCATCGGCGATCGCACCACCCGCATGGCCCTCGATGCGCTGGAGGCGGCCCGCGCCAGCAACGGCGATCACGGCACTCCTCATACCCTCGCCCATCTGCAGGTGGTGCATCCGGACGATCAGCTGCGGCTCGGCCAGCTTGGCCTCTATCTCACCTTCACCTACGCCTGGACCAACCCCCAGCCCGAATATGACATGCTGGTCACCCCCTTTATCCAACCGACCCGCAAGGGGCAATCCCTGCATGAGGCGATGTACGATCCCAAGGGGTATCTCAAGCAGGCGCTCTATCCGGTGGCCAGCTCGCGCAAGGCGGGGGCCATTCTGGTGGCCGGCAGCGATGCGCCGGTCGACAGTCGCGATCCGCGCCCCTTCGCAAATATGGCCGCCGGGGTTAACCACGCCCCCCAGAGCGGCGATGACTTTCGGGCGAGCCAGCGCATCACCCTCGACCAGATGCTGGATGCCTACACCATCAACGGCGCCCG
>CAMFLW010000231.1 GCA_945957575.1 uncultured Aeromonas sp.
CGCCCCAGTTCTTCTTCTCGCTGATCTTCTTGGCGTTGGGACGACGGATGGAGCAGTCGTTATAGGCGCCAAACCCGCGGGGATGGATCGCCACCACCTGCTTGCCGGCATACTCCAACTCGCACCAGAGCGCCACTTCCGGCTCAATCTGCACCTTCTCGTCACCGCTGACCGCCGCTTCCGGCAGGAAGATGGCGTTATTGCTCAGCGGGAACACCCCGAGCTGACCCGGATGGCCCGGTACGAAGAAGGGGAACAGCGCCTTGGGCGCCGTGGTATCGCGCACCACGACCGCCACGAAATCCGACGCTTCACCCGCCTGCTCCAGATGGCCGGCGAAGTTGCCCGCCACCCCGAGTCCAATAAACTTGCTCTCTGCTGTCACTTGCATCTTGCTCACCTGCATCTTGCCAACGCAAGGTAGCAGGCTCGTCACCCACTACCGCTAAAGTGGCAAGATTAAACCATAAGGGCCCCGCCTTCGCCCAGTCCGGCCCTGCCGTGGTGTGCGCCAGTCGGCTTATTTAGGGACGAAACGGCTGTGGCGAGACGACGCTTGCGCCCCTTGCACCAACGCGGTCACCGCGCTGGAAACCGTGCGCTCCCGGCCTCTCCCCTCTTTTCCCTTGGGACTCAACTTCATCTTTGTTAGGCTGCCTGCATGCAAAACAGCGGCGCGCTTGAGTGCGCCCCGGCTCATTACGGCAACCCCATCGGAGAGAAAACGGATGATCGACAAACTCGCCTGGCTCACCTTTAAAGATCGGCAACTGCTCTGCGCCCGCTCCCACGGCAAGGCGATGTACTACATCCCCGGCGGCAAGCGGGAGCCGGGCGAGAGCGACGAAACGGCGCTGATCCGCGAGATTGAGGAGGAGCTGGCCGTCACCTTGCAACCCGACACCCTGCGCTTTGCCTGCGAGTTCAGCGCCCAGGCAGATGGCAAACCGGCAGGGGTCGAGGTACGGCTGCGCTGCTACACCGGAGAAGCGAGCGGTGCTCCGGTCGCCTCGGCCGAGATCGCCGAGCTACGCTGGCTCGACAGCACTTACCTCGATGAGCTCTCCCCCGTCTCGCGTCTGCTGTTTGCCTGGCTGGTTGAGCAGGGGTTGATCCGCTGACCCCATAACCGGGAGCGATACAAACAAAAGAGGTGAACCAATGGCTCACCTCTTTTGCTTCAGACATGGCAGCAATCAGGGCAGTATCACCGCTCGCACCTCCACCTTCGGCGAATCAAACGCATCTTGCGCGGCGATCAACTGCAACTCGTAAGCCTGCTGGCTCCAGGTCTCTTGCAGCACCGCATCTACCGAGGCGTTGGTGCGCTCGAATGCGCTCACCGCATCGTAGCCTGCCAGCAGATTCGCCAGCATCAGGGCGCTGATAAGATCGCCCACTCCCACCGGCTGGCGGGCAAAGTCGTAAAGCGGACGGGCAATCAGGTAATCCCCTTGCGGGGTCGCCAGCAGCATCTCGAAGCGGCTGGAGTCCTGCGCCGCACGACCGAGATGCTTGACCAGTACCAGCTTGACGCCACGGGCCAGCAGCTGATGGGCGGCGGCGCGGGTCTGCGCCAGATCCGCCAGATGGGTATCACAGAGGGTCTCCAGCTCCAGCAGGTTGGGGGCCATCATGTCGGCCACCGGCAGCGCCTGCTCGGTCAGGAAACGGGTGACGCCGGGGGCGACGATACACCCCTTCTCCGGATGGCCCATCACGGGGTCACAGAAGTAGATGGCATCGGGGTTGGCCGCCTTGACGGCGTTGACCACGGTCAGGATCTCGTCACCCTGCTCGGCGGAGCCAAGGTAACCGCTCAGCACTGCGTCACACTGGCTCAACGCCTCGATATTGCCCAATCCTTTTACCAGCGCACTGATATGGCCTGCCGGCATCGCCATCCCCTGCCACCCCTGGGCATATTGGGTGTGGTTGGAAAACTGCACCGTGTTGATGGGCCATACATCCATACCAAGGCGGCGCATGGGGAAGACGGCCGCGCTGTTGCCGGCACAACCAAAGACCACGTGGGACTGAATAGAGAGAACGGATTTCATCGGGAATACCACAGCAAAAGATCAGCAAGGTGGGCAATATATCGGATGAAGATAACGATGCGCCACCTTGTCACGGGATGAACAGACAATTTCCTGACTAAAGACAGGTTTTTTGCGCCATTTGGCCAGCATCGACAGGGTAAGCGGCGCCATGATGCGCCGCGTCCCCGTCATCACATGCCGTTGTGCTCAACGGCATGACGGGCAAAGTGATAGACCCATCCCTCATCACGGGGCATGTCGCTAAGTGGCTGAACCAGCTCGGGCAACACCGCCACCTTGCCACCAGCGGCATATTGCAGCGCCATCAGGGCGCAGAGCGCCGCATCGTAGCGATCGGTGCCGACCATGACATCCTCAGGCAGCAAGGCCGCCAGCTCGGGCCGTGCCGGGGAGGCCTTGCCGCCCACCTTGGCCAGCGCAGGATAGACCTCCAGCACGGCGCGACTGGCCTGCGAGGCGACGGTCGGCACCAGTTGCAGATCAGGCAGATTGGGCAGCATGGAGAGCGCCAGGGTGGCATTGTTGCCCAGCCGATCGAAGGTGGCCGACAGCGGCTTCTTGCCATATTGCTGATACAACCAGCGCTC
>CAMFLW010000232.1 GCA_945957575.1 uncultured Aeromonas sp.
GATTACAGCATGATGCCGCCGAAGAAGAAGCCCAGTGCCACGGCAATCGCGATGGTCGCGGTGCCGGGGATAAAGAAGGGGTGGTTGAACACGGCTTTACCGATGCGGGTGGAGCCGGTGTCGTCCATCTCTACCGCGGCCAGCAGGGTCGGGTAGGTCGGCAGTACGAACAGAGCGCTCACGGCCGCGAAAGAGGCGATGGCGGTCAGCGGGCTGACACCCAGCGCCAGAGCGGCAGGCATCAGGGCCTTGGTGGTAGCACCCTGTGAGTAGAGCAGCATGGCGGCAAAGAACAGCACCACCGCCAGCAGCCAGGAGTACTGGTTCAGCAGGTCGCCAGCGATCAGCTGGATGGTGTCCATGTTGCCTTTTACGAAGACGTTACCCAGCCAGGCGACACCCAGGACGCAGATACAGGCGGACATACCGGACTTGAAGGTCGGCATGTTGGTCACCTGGGTGGCGTCCAGTTTACACACCAGGGTCATGATGGTGGCCGCGGCCAGCATAATGCCCATGATGGCGCCATCGCGGGGGATCGGCGGATTGGTGATGAGGCCCACTTTGCCGGAGATCGCGGTGGCATAGGCCATTACGGCCACGATGGCAGCGATGAAGATCCACACCGACAGTTTGGCATAAGGCTTGATTTCAAGCTGGGTAGCGCCACGCAGCTTGATCAGGCCCTTGGCCTTGCGATCCAGATAAACTTCGTCCTGATCCAGCGGCTTGCCCATCATGTTGGCGATGAAAGCACCCAGGATACAGGCCAGGAAGGTAGAGGGGATGCAGATAGCCAGCAGGGTCAGATAGTCAACACCAAACGGTTCGAGCATACCGGAGAAGGCAACCACAGCGGCAGAGATCGGGGAAGCTGTGATGGCAATCTGGGAGGCGACAACTGCGATGGAGAGCGGACGGGATGGGCGGATCCCTTGTTCTTTGGCCACTTCAGCGATAACCGGCAGGGTGGAGAAGGCGGTATGACCGGTACCCGCCAGCATGGTCATCAGATAGGTGACGACCGGGGCGGCGAAGGTGATGTATTTGGGGTTCTTACGCAGCGCTTTTTCAGCCAGGAAAACCAGGTAGTCCATCCCGCCAGCCAGTTGCATACAGGCGATGGCGCAGATGACGGACGCTATGATCATGATGACATCCCAGGGGATGTAGGTAACCAGCTGGTCGCTCGGGATCTGCACCCCAAGGCCCCATGTCAGGACCAGAACCCCAAGACCACCGGCAAAGCCGATGCCGATGCTGCCTATCCGGGCCCCCAGATAGATAGCGGCGAGCACGACAAGTAACTCGATTCCAATCATAGCGATAACTCCATTTTTTAGTTTTTTGGTTTTTATTTGGCAAAAAGCCAATTCCCGATCGGGCTGGGGATAAAGACCAATCGGGAACTGATTTTATGGGCCAGGAAGATCCCGACCCACACTCGCTTATACGCCAGCTTCGCGGGTGAAACGCTTGGCTTTGTATTGCGGGTTCATCAGGTTCTCGATGGAGAGAATTTCGTCCAGCTGCTCGGCGCTCAGCAGGCCGCGCTCCAGAACGACTTCGCGGACGTTCTTGCCAGTTTGGGCACAGATCTTGCCAACGATATCCCCTTCATGGTGGCCGATGAAGGGGTTCAGGTAGGTCACGATACCGATGGAGTTCAGCACGTGGTTCATGCAGATTTCCGGGTTGGCAGTGATACCTTCCACGCACTTCTCGCGCAGGGAGATACAGGCTTTTTCCATCAGGCTCAGGGATTCGAACATCGCCTGACCAATCACCGGCTCCATGACGTTCAGCTGCAGCTGACCGGCTTCGGCGGCGAAGGTGATGGTGATGTCGTTACCGAATACCTTGAAGCAGGATTGGTTGACCACTTCCGGGATAACCGGGTTGACCTTGGCCGGCATGATGGAGGAACCAGCCTGCATTTCCGGCAGGTTGATCTCTTTCAGTGCAGTGCGCGGGCCGGAGGAGAGCAGACGCAGGTCGTTACAGATCTTGGACAGCTTCATGGCCAGACGCTTGATGGCGCCGTGCAGCATGACGTAGGCGCCGCAGTCGGAGGTCGCTTCGATCAGATCTTCAGCCGGTACATAGGCACGGCCGGTGATCTCGGCCAGACGCTTGATGGCCAGTGCAGAGTACTCGGGCGGCGTGTTCAGACCGGTACCGATGGCGGTAGCGCCCAGGTTCACTTCCAGCAGCAGCTCCTGGCAACGCTTGATGGATTTGATCTCTTCGCGCAGGGTTACGGCGAATGCGTGGAACTCCTGACCCAGGGTCATCGGAACCGCATCTTGCAGTTGGGTACGGCCCATCTTCAGGATCTTCTTGAACTCGTTAGCCTTGACGTCGAAAGCGGCGATCAGCGCTTCCAGGGCATGCAGGGTCACGTCGGTGCTGTTGACAACAGCAACGCGGAAACCGGTGGGGTAGGCATCGTTGGTGGACTGGCACTTGTTGACATGATCGTTCGGGTTGATGACGTCGTAACGACCTTTCTCCAGACCCATGATCTCCAGTGCGATGTTGGCCAGCACTTCGTTGGTGTTCATGTTGACGGAGGTACCGGCACCACCCTGGTAAACGTCGACCGGGAACTGGTCGAAGCATTTGCCGGTGTTCAGCATCA
>CAMFLW010000233.1 GCA_945957575.1 uncultured Aeromonas sp.
CGATCTGGACGGCACCCTGCTCGACACGGCGCCGGATCTGGGCGCTGCCGTCAATAATGTGCTGATAAGCGAAGGCTTTGCGCCGCTTTCTGACGAGATCATTCGCCAGACCACCTCCCACGGCGCCCTCGGGCTGCTCAGGGCGGGGCTCGGCGATGATCTGCTGGAAGAGTTGGGGGCCACCCGCCTGCGCAATGCCCTGCTCGATTTTTACGCAGCTAATCTCTGCGTCGGTACCCGCCCCTATGAGGGGATGGTGGATCTTATCGAGTGGCTCGACGAGAAGCAGCTCCCCTGGGGGATCGTCACCAACAAGCCGGCCTTTCTCACCGAGCCGCTGCTGGCGGCTCTGCCAGCGCTCGCAAGCTGCGGCATTACCGTCAGCGCCGATACCCTGCCGGTGCGCAAGCCCGACCCCGCCCCCATGTTCTTTGCCTGTGAGAGACTGGGGGTCGAGGCGGCTCACTGCCTCTATGTGGGGGATCATGTGCGGGACATCGAAGCGGGCCGCAATGCTGGCATGCGCACCGCCGTCGCTGGCTGGGGCTATCTCAATGATGAGGAAGATCCAGCCCAGTGGGGCGCCGATCTGCAATTCGATACCGTGCAGGCGCTGCACCACTGGCTGCGCTACGAGCTGGGTTAATCCTTTATCATTCAAGGGCGGACAACATATTGTCCGCCTTTTTTGTGTTCGTTATGCTCGGTTACCCTTATTCCCTGCCACATCTACACCCTTATTGGTGGATAACAAAAGCACCTTACCCTTATCGCCATACTCATATGAAAAACCAGGACGCCTTACAGAGCTCAGCCCCCCGCTCTGCATCTGCGCCGCGGCAAAGCACGAACGCAACAACTGGACAGCTTTTGCGCCTTGTTGCTTAAGGGATAATCAGCCGCCATTTGCTAGTCAAAAGCCCCCCAGTTCGCAAGCAAAAAAGTTATTTAAATTTTCCATCTTCGATCGAAAGACTTGCATTTGACGAAGCGGACGAATGAAAACCCGCTCACTGTGAGCGGTCACTAACTGATGGGGCAAGACTCACAATTTATCCACAGCTCGTCACTTATCCACACATTGCAATGGCGGGCCGACCTCACTATCTTGTAGCTCGAACTTAAAATAACACTACATCTTGTGATTCATCGTACAATCGCCACTCAATGCCCGCCTCTGGTCGGGGTGAGTACAGCAGCGTTGTGCGATGTTTTTCGGGAATCAACCGATGCTGGCAGGCATCAATGAAAGGGGTCATCAGCCAATGAACTTGTTTGTGACGAAGCGTAACGGACACAAAGAACCCATCGATCTGGATAAAATTCACCGCGTGCTGGACTGGGCCGCCGAAGGGCTCGACAACGTGTCGGTCTCTCAGGTAGAACTCAAATCCCACATCCAGTTCTATGACGGTATCCGTACCGCCGACATTCACGAAACCATCATCAAGGCAACGGCTGATCTCATCTCCGAGCAGACCCCTGATTACCAGTACATGGCTGCCCGTCTGGCCATCTTCCATCTGCGCAAGAAGGCCTACGGCCAGTTCGAACCACCCCACCTCTACCAGCACGTGGCTCGTCTGGTCGACATGGGCAAGTACGACAAACACCTGCTGGAAGACTACACCAAGGCAGAGTTCGAAGAGCTGAACGCGCACATGGACCACTGGCGCGACATGAACTTCTCCTACGCGGCGGTCAAGCAGCTGGAAGGCAAGTATCTGGTACAAAACCGCGTCACCGGCGAGATCTACGAGAGCCCGCAGTTCCTCTACATCCTGGTAGCGGCCTGCCTCTTCTCCAAGTACCCGAAAGATACCCGTCTGGACTACATCAAACGCTTCTATGATGCGGTCTCGACCTTCAAGATCTCGCTGCCGACCCCGATCATGAGCGGCGTGCGCACCCCGACCCGTCAGTTCAGCTCCTGCGTGCTGATCGAGTGCGACGACAGCCTGGATTCCATCAATGCCACCGCCAGCTCCATCGTGCGTTACGTGTCCCAGCGCGCTGGCATCGGCATCAACGCCGGCCGCATCCGCGGTCTGGGCAGCCCCATCCGTGGCGGCGAAGCGTTCCACACCGGTTGCATCCCCTTCTACAAATACTTCCAGACTGCCGTGAAGTGCTGCTCCCAGGGCGGCGTGCGCGGCGGTGCGGCCACCCTGTTCTACCCGCTGTGGCACACCGAAGTGGAAAGCCTGCTGGTTTTGAAGAACAACCGCGGCGTGGAAGAGAACCGTGTCCGTCACATGGACTACGGCGTGCAGATCAACAAGCTGATGTACCAGCGCCTCATCAAGGGCGGTGACATCACATTGTTCTCCCCGTCCGATGCGCCGGGCCTGTACGACGCCTTCTTTGCCGATCAGGACAAGTTTGAAGAGCTCTACGTCAAGTACGAGCAGGATCCGGCCATTCGCAAGAAGACCCTCAAGGCAGTCGATCTCTTCTCCCTGATGATGCAAGAGCGTGCCGGTACCGGTCGCATCTACATCCAGAACGTGGACCACTGCAACACCCACAGCCCGTTCGATCCGAGCGTGGCGCCGGTACGCCAGTCCAACCTCTGCCTCGAGATTGCGCTGCCGACCAAGCCGCTCAACAACATCGA
>CAMFLW010000234.1 GCA_945957575.1 uncultured Aeromonas sp.
CCGCCGCCGAGAAGTTTGCCGCGCTGGAAGATGCTGGCGTGAAAACCGTCCGCTCCCTGGCCGATATCGGCAAGGCTCTGCGCGAAGTGACTGGCTGGTAACTCCTGTTCGCCCGTTATCTTTAATAGAACTGCCGCCCGGGAAATGGGCGGCATTTTTATGGTTCTGATTTGTGATCTGGTGTGTACGTCCGAATACGCTTCGCTATTCGATGTTCAGTTAACGGCGCCATCAACTGGGTGGCGAGCAACGCTGGATGTGGATGGCGCTAAGCAAGATAGCGGTCTGCTTTATAACTGTCTACGGCCAGGGTCTCTATGCCGCCAAGCCCCCTGACGGTGAACGGTTACGATGCGGCATTTGCCGACCTGATTTCGCACACATCTTCTATACTTCTGTTTTTATTGATTTTTATCTGTGATTTTGCACTCATCCTCCTAGCTATTCATTTTCCCTTTTCGTGATCCCTCCCGAAGTTGTGCTGGCGGATATCCCTTAGTATCTGCCCAGCATGACTCCCTTTTGAGGGAGGGATAACAAGAAAAGGAAGGATGGATGAGATCCGTGAGCAACCAGTGTCTGTTGATGCAGATCCAGCCCACCATCTTGCGTTTTGCCAAGATGCTGGCGAGTGTGCTGCAACTTGAAGTCGAGATCGTCGATGCCGATATGGTGCGGGTGGCGGGCACCGGGCCCTATGGCAAGTTTTTCGGGCGCCAGCTGGAGGGGGACTCCCGTCTGCTGCGCTATGTCATCGACAATCAGCGGGAAAAGATCGTCACCCACACCAGCGATGATCCGGTCTGCGAGGGGTGCAGCTGCAAGGAGAGCTGTCGCGAGCGCGCCTTCCTCGGGGTGCCCATCATGGTGGACGAGCGCTGCATCGGGGTGATCAGCCTGGTTGCCTTCAACGCCGAGCAGCAGGCCCGCCTCAACAACAATCTGCAGGATGTGTGTGACTATGTGCGCCACATCTCCACCATCTTCGTGGCCAAGCTGCTCGACTCGCGCGGCCTGTCGGACGGGGTCAACAAGGTGTTCCTCGATCTGATGACCCACATGGATCAGGGCTGCCTGCTGCTCGACGAGAAAAATCAGGTGCGCTTTGCCAACGAAGCGGCGCTGCATCATCTGGGCTGCCAGCCGGAGCAACTGCAGGGGCGTGAGGTGGGGATCCGCCCGCTTACCTTTGCCCGGCAGGAGATCAGCGGCCATATCCAGCACATCTTCACCTTGGGGGATCGCCAGGAGCTGATTATCGGTCAGCTGCACCATGTGCAGGGGCAGCAGCTCTTTCTGATGGCTTTTCATCAGTCCCACTCCGGGCAAGTGCGCGAGCCGGATCCTGATGTGCGCATCGATCTGCTGATTGGCGAGAGCAAGCCGATGCGCAACCTCAAGCGGCTGCTGCAGCGCATCGCTCAGAGTCCGTCGAGCGTGCTTATTTGTGGCGAGAGCGGCACCGGCAAGGAGGTGGTGGCCCGCGCGGTTCATCGCCTGAGCCCGCGCCATGACAAGCCCTTTATCGCCATCAACTGTGCCGCCATCCCCGAACAGCTGCTGGAGAGCGAGCTGTTTGGCTATGTGAAGGGCTCCTTTACCGGCGCCTCCAGCGGTGGCAAGCAGGGACTTATTCAGGCGGCTCATCAGGGCACCCTGTTTCTCGACGAGATCGGCGACATGCCGCTCACCATGCAGGCCAAGCTGCTGCGGGTGCTGGAACTGCGGGAAGTGACCCCCATCGGCGCCAGCCGGCCGCTGCCGGTGGATATTCGCATCATCGCTGCCACTCACCAGCATCTCGATCAGTACATCGCCGAGGGGAAGTTTCGCGAGGATCTCTTCTATCGCATCAACGTCATCCCCCTCAACCTGCCGCCGTTGCGCGAGCGGGAAGGGGATGTCGAGCTGCTGACCCACTACTTCCTCAACCAGCACACCAGCCGGATCGGCACAGTCTACCCCGGCCTGACACCGGAGGTGATGGCGTTGCTCAAGGGGTATCGCTGGCCGGGCAACGTGCGCGAACTGAGCAACCTCATCGAATATCTGGTCAACGTCAGCCAGGCCGGTGAGGTGATCGACAGCAGCCTGCTGCCGCCCAACATCATCCGCAATCAGGATCCGCTGCCGGTCACCGCGCAGTCGATCCCCATTGCGCCACTCGCGGCCGTGCCGCACATGGTACCGCCGCAGGGGCCGAGCCCCGTGATGCCGGACAAGCTGCAGGATCCTGCCCCGGGAGAGAGCGGGTTGGAGAGCATGGAGAAGCAGATGATCGAGGAGACCCTGCTGCGGCTTGGCAACAAGAAGCTGGCGGCGCAAGCATTGGGGATCGGGATCGCTACCCTCTATCGCAAGATAAAGAAGTACGATATTGCCGTACAGGCCTGATGGTCTGGCGGTGTCTATTCAGCCCGTGTCAGGCAATTGGTGATGCGGGCTTTTTGTTGGGCGCAGCAAAAGCAAGAAGGCAGGGGAGTGAATGCAAAAAGCCCGCTCGATGAGCGGGCTTTTCAAATCTGGTGCGTCCTAGTGGATTCGAACCACCGACCCCCACCATGTCAAGGTGAT
>CAMFLW010000235.1 GCA_945957575.1 uncultured Aeromonas sp.
GGTTATCGCTGCCGCCGATGGCACGATAGATTTTCGCTGTAGTGTTGAGCTGTTCCTTCTGCTGCGCCAGCAGGCTCTGCTCGGCATCCCACAGGCGGTTCTGCTCGTCGAGCCAGGCCTGAACTCCGGTAGCCCCAGCTTCAAAGCGCGTCTTGGCCAATCGCTCCGACTCTTTGGCATACCCGAGTTGTTCCTGCAGGTAGCTGAGCCGCTGTTGGCCGTAGCTTCGTGCTGCCAGATTGTCTTCCACCTCGACCAGCGCGGTATAGAGCTGCTTGCGAAACTCGGTTTCGGCAATCTGGTAATCCACTTGTGAACTCGCAATGGCAAGACGGGTGTGGTTGTACTCAAGGAAGGGGAGGGCAAGGGTTGCCCCCAGAGAGCCGACCGGGTTTTGCAGCACTTGTGCCAATTTATCCGATGCCGTGCTGGCACTGCCGGTCAGGGTGAGGCCCGGATAAAAACCGGTGCGGATCTCGTCCCCTCTGGCCAGGGTTTTGCGCAGCCGCAGCTCCGCCGCTTTCACATCGGGGCGACGGGCCAGCAGATCGGCTGGAATGCCGACTGCAAGTTCAGGAATGGGCCGGGTTGTCAGCGAAGTCGGTGCATACTCCAGCTGTCCGTGGCTGCGGCCAAGCAGCAGGCGCAAGGCATTACGGGCCTGCTCCTGCTGCGCCTTGAGAGAGGCGAGCTCAGCCTGTTTGCCCGCTTGCTGCTGGCGGGCCTGTGCCAGATCGAGTCGGGTGATGGCTCCGGCCTTGTATTTGGCCTGGGTCAGCTGCTCGGTGCGAGCCAGGTTGGCCAGCTGTTGCTCGCTCAAGGTAATGGCCGAGGCGAGATAGCCAAGCTGCCAATATTGCTCAAGGCTATTGCCGATCAGCAGCAGACGGGTGCTGGCAAGATCCTGCTCGCTGGCGGCCGCTTCCCAGCTTGCCTGATCCCGCGCCGATGCCAGCTTGCCCCACAGATCCACTTCATAGCTCAGGCCAAGTGATGGCCCCATACTGCTGGTTGATTTACCGCTCTTCAGATCCTTGTTGCTACTCGCGCCCAGGCTGCCATTGACCGAGGGGGTGAGATTGGTATCGGCCTGATCAGCACCCAGCCGGGCGTTCTTGAGCTTGAGGGCGGCAATGCGCATGTCCGGGTTGGCGGCCAGCACCGCCTCGACCAGCTGGTTGAGCTGCGGGTCGTGAAAGGCTTGCCACCAGGGGCCAGCCTGGGTGGCAAGCTGTTCGCTGTTCGCCTGCTGCCAGACGGGAGCGATGGCGAGATCTTGCCGGTGATAGGTGCTCTGCTGGCTGCAGCCACCAAGGGCGATACAGAGGGCCAGCCAGGATAATTTGTACATGTTATTCCCTCGCCAGCGCGACCACGGGGTCGAGTCTTGCCGCGTTGCGCGCTGGCAGATAACCAAACAGGATCCCGATGAGTGACGAGCAGCCAAACGCCATCAGGATAGAGAAGAGCGAGAACTGCATCTTGATGCTGTCGACCAGCAGGGAGAAGAGCATACCGATCCCGAGGGAGAGGCCAACCCCGCAGATCCCGCCAAGCAGGCTCACCATCACCGCTTCAATCAGGAATTGCTGCAATATGTCGGACTGACGGGCACCGACCGCCATGCGGATGCCGATCTCGCGGGTTCGCTCCACCACCGACACCAGCATGATGTTCATTACCCCGACGCCGCCGACGATCAGCGAGATCAGCGCGATGGCCGAGACCATCAGGGTCATGGTGGCGGTCGTTTTCTCCACTGACTTGATGATGCTGTCGCTGCTGAAGGTGAAGAAGTCCTTCACGCCGTGGCGTTTGGTCAACAGCTCGATTACCGCCTGCTCCGCCAGTGCCGGCTGTATGCCATCCTTGACCCGGATGGTGAGCTGGCTGAAGTGATGCTGCGAAATCAGGCGGCTCATCACCGCACTGTAGGGGAGCCAGACATTGACCGACTGGCTGGAGGGGCCAAAACCAGTCTCCTGCGAGACAACCCCGATAATGCGCACCGGCAGCGTGCCGACCATCACCACCTTGCCAACGGGATCATCCTTGCCAAGCAGGCTGCCAATGCTCTTCTTGTCCACCACGGCGACGGCAGCACGCTGCTGGATGTCTTGCCATTCGAGCAGGCGTCCGCTCACCAGCGTCATTCCTTTCACCTTGAAGTAGTCGTTGCTCACTCCGGTCACGCTGCCACTGCTGGTCTTGTTGCGGTAACGCAGCTGGCCCGGGCTGGCAATCTCGGGACTGGCGCCGGCCAGATAGGGTTGCCCCAGCAGGGCATCGAGATCCCCCTTGTTGAGGGTCTGGATGCTCGCCATCTTCTCATCACCCCACCCCTTACCCGGAAAGATCTCGATGGTGTTGGTGCCCATCGCATTAATCTGGTCGATCACCTTGGTTCTCGCCCCTTGCCCCAATGCGACCACGCTCACCACGGCGGCAATACCGATGATGATGCCGAGCATGGTGAGGAAGGTGCGCATCCGGTGGGCCAGCATGGCGTGAACCGCCATACGCCCCGC
>CAMFLW010000236.1 GCA_945957575.1 uncultured Aeromonas sp.
CCTTTTTTATTGCCTTTTTTCCTGCTGCCCCGTCCTGCATATGGTTTACCCCTTTGCCACAGCCAGACGCATCCGCCTCTACTGGCCAAACCCCCTGATACGACGCAGATAGACATACCCCTCACCCGGGCTACCCCAGCACGGGCTCCCTGCGTTGTCATAGGCGCGATCCAGCAATCTGACGCTATCAGGGCCAATCCAGATATGCTGCACCAGCGTCGTGGCACCACCAAAATCGGTGGAACAGTGGCCCACCCGGGTGTGACCGGCATATTCGCCGGAGGGGGTGCGGGTCAGCCAGATCTCGCAACCGTGGCGCAAGGAGAGTTGCTGCGGGGTCAGACTGTCGAGCAGGGCGGGATCATGCCAGGCACCGGCAAAATCAGTGGCCCGGGGCATGGTCAGCTCTGCCATCAGGATCCGACCGTCAGGGGTAGGCGAGAAGCGATAGATGCGCTGGCGGAAGGGACGAATGGAGCGCAGGCTCAGGTACTGCTCGGCATAGACCCAGCGATAGCCCTGATAGCCTGGCCAGATCTCCATCAGGCGCAACTCGGCACTGGTAAAGCGGCTGTCGTAACTGGCCTGCTCCCTGCTGGTGAAGGTCCCGTTGAACCAGTTGAGTAGCTGTTCCATGCCGGACTTGAATGGGGTGACCTGGGGCGTTGAACCTGCCGACACCAGACAGGAACAAAGCAGCCCGAATACGACCACCAGCAACTTTGTCATCGAATCCTTCCGACTCATCATCATGGTGGCGATTATATGAGCGAATTCACCCAATAACAGCCATTACGAACAATTCAGTGCCACTCTGGTGCAAAAACTTCACAAGGATGCCAGTCCGCTCACTAAACCCGATATTTCGCCACCGCCTGATTCAGCAGTTTCGCCTGTTCGTTCAATCCCTGGCTTGACCTGGCGTTCTCCTCTGCCATAGCGCTCGACTCTTGGGCGATGTCGCGGATATTGTTGACGTTGCGGTTCACTTCATTGGCAACCAGACTCTGCTGCTCGATGGCTGCCGCAATCTGGGTGCTCATGTCCATTATATTGGTCACATCCAGGGTTATCTGCTCCAGCAACTCCCCTGCGGTAGTGGCCTGATCCGAGCTGCGACTCCCCTGCTCGCGGCAGGTCGCCATCACTTCGACGATGCTGCCGGTCTGCTTCTGCAGCGAGCTGATGATGCCGGCAATCTCCTGAGTCGAGTTCTGGGTGCGGATGGCAAGGCTACGCACCTCATCCGCCACCACGGCAAAGCCACGCCCCTGATCTCCCGCCCGGGCGGCTTCGATCGCGGCGTTGAGAGCCAGCAAATTGGTCTGTTCGGCAATACCGCGGATCACGTCGAGCACGGAGCCGATGGTCTCGCTCTCTTTTTGCAGTTGGCCCACCTCACGAGACGAAATCTCCAGATTACCCGCCAGCGAGCGTATCTGCCCGACAGTATTCTCGACCGCGGCCCGCCCCTCCATCGCCCTGTGATTGGTAGCCTGGGCATTGTTGGCAGCCTGTTCGGTGTTGCGGGCGATCTCTTCGATGGTGGAGCCCATCTCGGTCGATGCGGTGGCGACCATGTCGGTCTCCTGCAACTGACGAGCAGCTCCCTCGCTGGTACGTTTGACATTGGCCGAGAGGTGATCGGCTGCCTCGGTCAGGGTATGCACACTCTGCTTCACATCGCCGATCAGGTTGCGGAACCCGCCCAGCATCACATCGAGGTTACCCGCCAGCTGGGCCATCTCGTCCGCTCCCTGCAGCTCGACTTTGAGACGCAGGTCATTATCCTGACGAATCCGATTGACGGTATCATTCACCTGAGTAATGGGACGGTCGATGCTACGCCCCAGCAGCACGCTCATGATGCCGATCAGCACTATGATGATGCCGCCACACATCAACATCAGGGTATTGAGGCGAGCAGTCTGCCGATCCAGCTCGTTGGCGATATGCAGGTCGACGGTCGCAAACCCCTGTTCGGTCTGGTGTACCAGCTCCCGCATCTGGTTGCGCAGCCCATCATCATCTGTCAGCCCCAGTACCTGCATCCCCTGCACCTGTGCCACAAAGTCCTGCCGGTACTGCTTGCTGGCCTGCTCCAGCTGGCCTCGCTCCCCCTCCGGCAAGGCAGCCAGACTCTGCTGAAAACTCTTATGCAAGGTCTCGAAACGATCCAGATACTGGATATCGGAACGCAACATGAAGTCCTTCTCTGCCCTCCTCAGCTGTAACATGGTGATAAGCAGTTCCTGCCTATCCAGTTGCTTGAGCCCATTTTCCACCTCGTGCACTGCTGCCCGCAGCTTGCCGTAGAGCCCCTCCTCCGGCCCCAGACCAATCCTCTGCTGCTGGGCCACCAGATCGTTGAAGGTCTTGCCATAGCCACTGATCTGTTGATCCAGCCTGGCCAGGTCGGCATGTACCGCAGCCAGGTTGTCGTCACGGCCCAGCGTCTCGTCCAGCTGATGGAACTGCGTCATGACCTCATTGAAATGGTTAACGAAGCTCAGATCCTTGCGCA
>CAMFLW010000237.1 GCA_945957575.1 uncultured Aeromonas sp.
CAGAACTACGAGACCATCGCCGGCTTTATCATGTATATGCTGCGCAAGATCCCCAAGCGCACTGACTCGGTCAAATACGCCGGTTACAAGTTCGAAGTGGTGGATATCGACAGTTACAAGATTGATCAGCTGCTGGTCACCCGGGTCGAACCGGCGGTGGCCGAGAAGCCAGCTCAGGAATCGTAAAAGGAGCGACATAAGAGTCATGAAGATGCAGTCTCATTCCCGTGCGCTGGCCTGTGTCGCGCTCGCCCTGGCACTGGGTGCCTGTAGTCAGAGTGCGCCGCGCAACGCCACAGTGGCAGCCAAGCCGGTAACCCCCAAGCCTGCCGTGGTCGTGCCGCAGCCGGATCCCGATGCGGTGGTGCAAAGCGGTATGGCAGAGCCGAGCCCGGTCTTTGACGAGCAGTACCACGGCCCGGATCAGGGATCGCTGGAGTCGGTGACTGCCCTGTTTGCCCGTGGTTACATCGAGTCGGCCATGCGCGAGACCATGCTGGCGGCGGTGAAGAATGACTATCCGCTGCTTGGTATGCGGGATGTGCGGTTGACCGATCCGGTCTCCAAATTCCTCACCTCCAGCCATGCGGCCACCACGGCCCATGACTACCTCTATGCGGGGGTGCAACGTCGTCTCGGTCGTCCACTCAGCCCTGCCCAGTGGGAGCAGATCTGGCGTGGCCTGCCGCAGCAGGGTCGGGTTTCCGACTGGGTGAAACAGATCAAGCGAGTGCTGGCCGGGCGTTAAGCCACCAGCTGCTCAAGATAGTGATGAGGCCACCTTCGGGTGGCTTTTTGCATTTCTGCGTTTGTCTCGCCGTGTGCATGCTGATTTCTGCTGATACTGATTGCCGCCCGTGGTGCTTTGTTTTATCTTGTTTTAGCCATCCAAACATCTGCATGTTTTTATGGCCATGTCGTCGGGTGCTGCACCCGGATGAAGCCGGACGATCTGTTGCGATTCAGCATGAAACCGCAGATCAGCAAGACACATACGCAAATAACAAAGAGACACGACAGATGGAAACCAGGGAATTGTGGGTGCTGGATGGGGGCATGGGGCGCGAGCTGGCACGGCGGGGGGCACCGTTTCGTCAGCCTGAGTGGTCGGCGCTGGCCTTGATGGAGGCACCAGAGACGGTGCGCGAGGTGCATCAGGCCTATGTGGCGAGCGGTGCCCGGGTCATTACCACCAACAGCTATGCGCTGGTGCCATTTCATATCGGCGATGAGCGTTTCTTGGCCGACGGGGAGGGGCTGGCTGCGCTGGCTGGTCAACTGGCCCGCGAGGTGGCTGACGATCAGCATGGCACCGTGCAGGTGGCGGGTTCCCTACCTCCGCTGTTTGGCTCTTACCGTGCCGACTTGTTCGACGCAGGCAGGGTGAGCGAGCTGGCGGCCCCGCTTATCCGGGCGCTATCCCCCCACGTGGATATCTGGCTGGCCGAGACCATGAGCCTCATCGCCGAGCCACTGGCCCTGAAAGCGCTGCTGCCAAAAGATGGCAAGCCGTTCTGGGTCTCTTTCACCCTGGAAGATGAGGCGCCGGGCAACGAGCCGCTACTGCGCTCCGGCGAGCGGGTGGCCGATGCGGTGACTGCGCTGGTGGCGGCCGGAGTCGATGCCATCCTGTTCAACTGCTGTCAGCCCGAGGTGATCGAAGGGGCCCTCGACGTTGCCTGTGCCCGATTGCAGGCGTTGGGCCGCGCTGACATTCGCCTCGGTGCCTATGCCAACGCCTTCCCGCCGCAACCCAAGGAGGCCACCGCCAACGACGGACTGGACGAGATCCGCACCGATCTGGGGCCGCTGGATTACCTTGGCTGGGCCGAGCGTTGGCGCACGGCTGGGGCAAACCTCATCGGCGGTTGCTGCGGCATCGGGCCGGAACATATCCAGGCACTGAGCAGTCGGCTGCGCTAAGGAGAGCCCATGAAAGAGAGCAAGATAGGCCTCTGGTCCCTCACCGCGCTGGTGTTCAGCTCCATGGTGGGTGCGGGGATCTTCAGCCTGCCGCAGAACATGGCCGAGGTGGCCGGCGCCCGCGCCGTGTTGATCGGCTGGGGGGTGACCGGGGTGGGCATCCTGGCGCTCGCCATGAGTTTTCTCTATCTGTCGCGGTTAAGGCCGGATCTCGACGGCGGTATCTACAGCTATGCCCGCGCCGGTTTCGGCGATCTGGTGGGCTTTTTCTCCGCCTGGGGCTATTGGCTCTGCGCCACCATCGGTGTGGTGGGTTATCTGGTCATCGCCTTCGCGGCGCTGGGCAGTTTTATCGATACCCCCGAGCAGATCTGGTTTGGTGACGGCAATACTCTGGCGGCGTTTGTCGGCGAGTCCTGCATCCTCTGGGCGGTGCACCTGCTGGTGGCTCGTGGCGTGCAGCAGGCGGCGCTGTTCAATCTGGTGGCGACTCTGGCCAAGAGCCTGCCGCTGTTGCTGTTTATCCTGTTCGCCTGCTACTGGTTCGACCCGGTCACCTTCGCGGCGGATCAGCAGGGCAG